>JBKBVY010000064.1:0-14372 GCA_046289335.1 Roseateles sp.
CCACCTTGAAGCTGACGCCCGGCGGCAGCTGGGTGTTCTTGATCAGCTTCTGCACGTCGGCGTTCACATCGCCGGCCGGGCGGCCTTGCACGCCGGCGAACACGGCCTCGCGGCGCTGCAGGTTCTCGCGGCGGATGACCTCGGGGTTGAACACCGGCTCGATGGTGGCGACCTGGTCCAGCGTGATGGGCGCGCCCGAGGCCGAGAAGGCCACCGGCAGCTTGCTCATCTGCTCGATGCGCTCGCGCTGTTCGCGCGGCAGGCGCAGCAGCACCTCGACCTGGTTGCCGTCCGGCGTGGTCCAGTAGGTCGCGATCTCGCCGTTGACGTAGGCGCGCAGGCTGGAGGCGATCTGCGGCGCGGTCAAGCCCAGCTCGCGGATGGCCGAGTCCTTCAGCCGCACGGCGAAGGCCGGCAGGCCGGGCTTGACGGTGGTGTCCACGTCCACCGCGCCGGGGATCTTCTTGATGTTCTCCACCAGGTCCTTGGCCGACTGCGTCAGCACCTCGGGGTCGGTGCCCAGCAGCGTGATCCAGATCGGGCGGTCGAAGCCCACGCTGACCTCGATGCCGGGGATCTTGGCGATGTCGGCGCGGATGGCGTCCTCGATCTCCTTTTGCGTGCGGCGGCGCTCGCTGCGGTCGGTCAGCGTGATGTTCAGCGAGGCCTGGTTGCGGCCGGTGGCCATGCCCTCGCCGGTGCTGCCGACGACGGAGGACACGGTCTTGATCTCGGGATAGGTCTTCAGGATCTCCTCGATCTGCGCAACCTTGGCACTGCCGCGCTCGATGCTGCTGGCCACCGGCATGCGCAGGTTGACCTGCGTGAAGCCGTTGTCGGTCTGCGGCACGAACTCGCTGCCCACCAGCGGCGCCAGCATCAGCGCCGCGACGAAGCTGGCGAAGGCGCCCCACATGACCAGGCCGCGCGGCGTCAGGGTCGCGAAGCGCAGGCGGCGCTTGGCGGCCTTGTCGCGCCGGCCGTCAGCGCTGAACGGATGGCCGTAGGCGGGGATGGGCGGCACGAAGACGCGGTAGCGGCGGC
Organism: Roseateles sp.; assembly: GCA_046289335.1. Classification (GTDB taxonomy): domain Bacteria; phylum Pseudomonadota; class Gammaproteobacteria; order Burkholderiales; family Burkholderiaceae_C; genus Pelomonas. The sequence goes on from JBKBVY010000064.1 coordinate 1,045, forward strand.
CGGAGAAGGCCCAGTCGATGGTCTTCGCATAGCCATCGTGCAGGCGGTCCATGGCCCAGTCGGTCGCGCGGATCAGGTGGCCGACGACGGGCCAGTGCTTGATGCGCGTGTTCGGCGGGTCATGCCAGACCGAGGACAGCATGGGGTCCAGCGTGAAGCTGACGAACAGGCTGACCAGCACGGCCACCGCGACGGTGATGCCGAACGGGTAGAAGAACTTGCCGATGATGCCGCCCATGAAGGCAACCGGCACGAACACGGCGCAGATGGCGAAGGTGGTCGCCATGACGGCCAGGCCGATCTCGTTGGTGCCGTCGAACGAGGCCTGGCGATGGTCCTTGCCCATGCCCACATGGCGCACGATGTTCTCGCGCACGACGATGGCGTCGTCGATCAGCAACCCGATGCACAAGGACAGCGCCATCATCGTCATGAAGTTCAGCGTGAAGCCGAAGGCATGCACGGCGATGAAGCTGGAGATGACGGCGATGGGCAGCGTCAGGCCGGTGATGATGGTGGAGCGCCAGCTGTGCAGGAACAGGAAGACGATGGCCACGGTCAGCAGCGCGCCTTCGATCAGCGTGTGGCGCAGGCCGTCCAGCGAGCCCTTCACGAAGTCGCTGGCCGCATAGATCATGCGCAGCTCCACGTCCTTGGGCAGCGTCTTGCGCAGCTCTTCCATGGCCTCCTTGACGGCCTCGCCGGTGCGGACGATGTTGGCTTCCTGCTGCTTGAAGACGTTGAAGCTCACGGCCGGCTGGCCGTTGATGCGGGCGATGCTGTCCTGCTCGCGCTCGCGCTCGACCAAGGTGCCCAGATCGTTCAGCGTCAGCGCCAGGTTGCCGCGGCGGGCGACGACCATCTGCCCGAAGGCCTTGGGGTCCTTCACGCGGCCCTCGACGCGCAGGATGGCGTCGCTGGTCTGGTCGGACAGCAGGCCCACCGGCTGGTCGGCATTGGCCTCGGCCAGCGCCTTGGCGATCTCGGCCGGCGTCACGCCGTAGGCGCGCAGCCGCATGGGGTCCAGGTCGATGCGCACCTCGCGGGTCGTGAGGCCGCCCACGTCCACCTTGGCCACGCCTTCCACGCGGCCCAGCCGCTTGGCGACGATGAGGTCGGCCATCATGGACAGCTCGCGCGAGCCGCGCGAGGGGCTCAGCAGCGCCATGACGACGACCGGCTGCGCGTTGTCGTTCTGGAAGCGCATCACCGTGGGCGGCTTGGCATCACGCGGGAAACCGGCCTGCGCGGCGGCCACGCGGTCGCGCAGATCCTGCATGGCGCGGCTCATGTCGGCATTCAGCGAGAACTCGACGCTGGCCTGCACCCGGCCCTCGAAGCTGCGCGACTGGATGCGCTCGACACCGGCAATGGTGTTGAGCGCCTCTTCCAGCGGCTTGGCGATTTCGCGCTCCACCGCCTCGGGCGAGGCGCCGGGGTAGCGCACGTCCACCATGGCGCCGGGAAAGGAGATGTCGGGCATCTGCTCGACGCCCAGGCGCGAGTAGGCGAACAGGCCCAGCACGCACAGGGCCACCATCACCATGGTCGCGAAGACCGGGTTCTGGATGGAAACGCGGGTCATCCACATGGCGCGTCCCTCACTGCAGCCGCGGGGCCAAAGCCGCGCTGGCGACCTTGGCGGACTTGGCCGCCACCACCTGCGCCGGATCACCCTCGCGCAGGTTGTCGAAACGGGCAGCCAGCACCTGGGCGTCCGGCTTGAGGCCCGTCAGCACCTCCACGCGGCCCTCGCGGGCATCGCTGCGGCCGGTGGTCACGATGCGGCGCGCCAGCACGCCGTTCTCGATCATCCAGACCTGCTCCTGGCCGGAGTTGCGGCTGATGGCGGCCATGGGCACGGTCAGGCGCTGGGTGTCGTCGGGCAGCACCACCTTGGCCACGGCGTACTGGCCGGCACGGTACAGCTCCCGGGGGTTGTCCAGCACCAGCGTCACGCCGATGGACCGCGTGCCGGGCTCGGCGCTGGGGGCGATGCGGGCGATCTTGGCCTCCACCGGCTGGTCGATGCCTTCCACCTTGACCTGCACCGGCATGCCGGGCTGCAGCCGGCCCACCTCGTGCGTGCCCACCAGGCCGGCTAGCTCCAGCTTGGCCAGGTCCACGATGGTCAGGATCTGCTGCTCGGCCGCCAGCTTCTCGCCGGGCAGCGCATGGCGCTTGGCGACGATGCCGTTGATGGGCGACACCAGCGCCGCCTGACGCAGCGTCACCTGGCTGGTATCCAGCTGCGCCTTGGCGGCCTGCCAGTTGGCGCGGGCCGCCTCGAACGCAGCGCGCGAGGTGTCCAGCGCCGTCTGGGCGATGAAGTTCTTGGCGGCCAGGCCTTCGTTGGCCTTGTAGGTGCGCTCGGCCTGCTCCATCTGGGCGCGCATGGCCTCCACGCTGGCGCCGCGTTCGGCGATGCGGTAGCGCAGCTCCTCCAGGTCCACCTGGCCCAGCGCCTGGCCGGCCTTCACGCGGCTGCCCTCGCTCACCGCCAGGTTCAGCAGCGTGCCGTTGGACTTGGCCCGCACGACCACCGTGCCGGGCGCGACCAGCGGGCCGCTGAACTCGATCTGGGCCGGCATGGCCGTGACGACCGGTTTGACGACCTCGCTGGCCACGAACTCCAGCACCGTCTTGGGCTTGGCCTCGCCCGGCTTCTTGGCCTCGTCACCCTTGCTGGCCATGACGGCCACACCGGCCCCGCCCACCAGCAGCACGACGGCGGCAATGCCACCCCACTTGAACGACTTGCGCATGACTCCCCCAATACATTTCTAGACCGACCTTTGCAGTCTAGAAACGCTGGGCGGGCGGCGCAGCGGGCTTGTGACGAAACGCGGATTGCGGGGGCTGAGCTGCATCGGTCGCAGCTCAGACTGGATTCAACCCGGCCGGGTGCCGGGGATGGGGTCGGTGGGCAGCATCACGTCGCCGCACTGGGCGCGGTGGCGCAGCGCATGGTCCATCAGCACGAGCGCCAGCATGGCCTCAGCGATGGGGGTGGCGCGTATGCCCACGCAGGGGTCGTGGCGGCCGAAGGTCTCCACCGTGGCCGGGTTGCCGGCGCGGTCGATGCTGGCCTTGGGGCTACGGATGGAGCTGGTGGGCTTGATGGCGATGCTGGCGACGATGTCCTGGCCGGTGGAGATGCCGCCCAGCATGCCGCCCGAGTTGTTGCTGGCAAAGCCCAGCGGCGTCAGCTCGTCGCCATGCTCGCTGCCGCGCTGGCTGACGACACCGAAGCCGGCCCCAATCTCCACGCCCTTGACCGCGTTGATGCCCATCAGCGCATAGGCGATGTCGGCATCCAGCTTGTCGAACAGCGGCTCACCCAGGCCCACCGGCACGTTCACCGCCTCCACGCGGATGCGTGCGCCGACCGAGTCGCCGGACTTGCGCAGCGCATCCATGTAGGCCTCCAGCTCCGCGATCTTGCTGGCGTTGGCCGCGAAGAACGGGTTCTGGCCCACATGCTGCCAGCCCTCGAAGGGGATCTCGATCTCGCCCAACTGCGTCATGCAGCCGCGGAACTCGGTGCCATAGGCCTCGCGCAGCCATTTGCGGGCCACGGCACCGGCGCCCACCATGGGTGCGGTCAGCCGCGCCGACGAACGCCCGCCGCCGCGCGGGTCGCGCACGCCGTACTTGCGCCAGTAGGTGTAGTCGGCATGGCCGGGGCGGAAGGTATCGAGGATGTTGCCGTAGTCCTTGCTGCGCTGGTCGGTGTTCTCGATCAGCAGGCAGATGGGCGTGCCGGTCGTGACGCCGTCGTAGACGCCCGACAGGATCTTCACCGCGTCCGGCTCGTTGCGCTGCGTGACGTGGCGGCTGGTGCCGGGGCGGCGACGGTCCAGCTCGGGCTGGATGTCGGCCTCGCTGAGGGCCAGGCCCGGTGGGCAGCCATCGATGACGCAGCCGATGGCGGGGCCGTGGCTTTCGCCGAAGTTGGTGACGCGAAAGAGTTCGCCGAAGGTGCTGCCTGACATATGGGCTGAATTCTAGGTTTGCCCCAAAAGCAAAAGCGGCCTCGCAAGGCCGCCTTGTCGGGATGCGAACCTCACAACTTCGGCTCGACCTCGGCCGGGTTGTCTTCGACCGGCCAGTCGCGGATGTAGGCCTTGAGCATGCGGTTCTCGAAGTCCTGGCTGTCGACCACGGCCTTGGCCACGTCGTAGAACGAGATCACGCCCATCAGCGTGCGGCCGTTCATGACCGGCATGTAGCGCGCATGCCGGCCCAGCATCATGCGGCGAACCTCGTCGATCTCGGTCTCGGGCGTGCAGGTCAGCGGCGCGTCGTCCATGACCGTGCGCACGATGGTCGAGCCGACCGAGCCGCCGTTCTTGACCACCGCCTGGATGACCTCGCGGAAGGTCAGCATGCCTACCAGCTCGCCATGCTCCATGACCACCAGCGAGCCGATGTCATGCTCGGCCATGACGGCCAGTGAATCCTTCAGCGCCTCGTCGGGCGTGACGGTGAACAGGGTGCCACCTTTGACACGCAAGATATCGACGACTTTCATAGGAGGCCTCCACGAGATGGCGATGTGCGGCCAACATAGCACACAAGGCCGGTCGGACCACACCAAGACAAACACCATGGGTCGCGCAGAAAACGGGATAGCGCCCTTGCCGAGCCGACCGCGCGGCGCTTGAATCGCGGCATGAGCACCGAACGCTTTTCCCGCTTCGCCGACTTCTACCCCTTCTACCTGCGCGAACACGCCGACCGGCGCAACCGGCGTCTGCACTTCGTCGGCTCCACGCTGGTGCTGGTCTGCCTGTGGCAGTTGCTGGCGACGGGGCAGCCGGTCTGGCTGCTGTACGGCCTGCTGTGCGGCTACGGCTTCGCCTGGGTGGGCCACTTCTTCTTCGAGAAGAATCGGCCGGCGACGTTCAAGTACCCGCTCTACAGCCTGATGGGCGACTGGGTGATGTACGCCGACATCTGGCGCGGCAAGGTCAAGCTCTAGTTCCGCCAGGCCAGGCCGATCACCGCGGCCGGGTTGTAGGGCTTCTGCACCAGCGGGCTGTCGGCCGCCGGCCCCAGCAGGCGGTTCATGGCGACCGAGCCGAACACGAACCAATGCTTGTCCAGCGCATGGCGCGCGCCCACGCTGAGGTAGGCCTCGCGCAGCCCGGCGCCGGGCTGGTAGGCGGGCCGGTCGGGCGTGGCGGCCGAGGCGGGCACACCGAAGTAGGCACGCAGGTTCTGCGCGTTGCCGGCCACCAGGCCCAGGCCGGCGGTCCACTCGGCGGTCTCGCTGCGGTGGAAGCGCCAGCCCAGGTCAAGGCTGCCCGTCATGCCGCCGCCACGGCCCAGCGCGTCCTGGGACAGCGCAGCGCCCAGATTCCAGTCGGGCGCCAGGCTGTAGTTGGCGTAGATGCGGGCGCGCAGCGTGCGCTTCACATCGGGCAGGCCGCGCGTGGTGCCGGCATCGCCGCTGTCACGCCCGCTGTCAACGCGCAGCGACACGCCCAGCCGCCAGTTGTCGCGCTCGACGAGCTGGGTGCTGGCCCCGGGGCCCGCGCCACCGCGGCCAAAGCCCAGCAGCGCGCTGCCACCGCCGGAGGCGATGCGGATGCGGCCGAACTTGACGGCCCAGACCGGCTTGAGCTTGGCGGAGAACTTGCTGGCGCCGTCGTACTCAGGGCCCACGGCCACCGACGCGCCCAGCAGATAGCGCATCTCGTCGTCCTGCGCGGCGTGCCCCGGTGCGGCGCAGGCCGCCGCGACCAAGCCCATGAGTACGGCGTTTTTCATGCGGCCAGCCTAGCAGGCCGCCGCGCCCATCTGCTACGGCTGGACCGCCAGCTCGCGTGCCAGATTCACGAGCATGTCGTCCACCATGGCGTCCAGGTCATAGCGCAGCCGCCAGCCCCAGTCGTCGCGCGCCGCAGCATCGTCGATGCGCTGCGGCCAGCTGGCGGCGATGGCCTGGCGGAAGTCGGGCTGGCAGTCCATCGTGAAGCCGGGGATGCGGCGGCGGATGCTGGCCGCGATCTGCTCGGGCGTGAAGCTGACGCCGGCCAGGTTGTAGCTGCCGCGCTGCCGGATGGCGTCCGCCGGCGCGTCCATCAGCTCGATGGTGGCGCGCAGCGCGTCGGGCATGTACATCATCGGCAAGGCCTGACCCGCTTCCAGGAAGCAGGTGTAGCGGCCGTGCTGGAGCGCGGCGTGGAAGATCTCCACCGCATAGTCGGTCGTGCCGCCGCCGGGCGGCGTCTTCCAGCTGATCAGGCCCGGATAGCGCAGGCTGCGCACGTCCACGCCGTGCTTGGCGTGGTACCAGGCACACCAGCGCTCGCCGGCCAGCTTGCTGATGCCGTAGACGGTGGTGGGGTCCATCACCGTCGTCTGCGGCGTGTCCACGGCCGGCGTGCTGGGGCCGAAGGCGGCGATGGAACTGGGCCAGAAGACCTTGTCCAGCTTCTCGTGCCGGGCCAGCTCCAGCACGTTGAGCAGGCCCTTCATGTTCAGGTCCCAGGCCCACATCGGATGCTTCTCGCCGTTGGCGGACAGCGCGGCGGCCAGGTGGTAGATCTGCGTGATCTTGTGGCGCTTGACGATGGTGGCCAGCGCGCCGGCGTCCGTCACGTCCAGCGTCTCGTGGTGCAGGCTGGGCACGCGGCCCTTGGGCGACAGATCGCTGGTGACGACGGCATCGCTGCCATGCCGCTGCGCCAGCTCGGCCGCCAGCTCGGTGCCGATCTGGCCATTCGCGCCGATGATGAGGATCTTCATTTCACGATCCCCAGCTCGCGCCCGGCCTGCGTGAACGCGGCCACGGCCCTTTCCAGATGCTCGCGCTCGTGCACCGCTGAGATCTGCACGCGGATGCGCGCCTGGCCCTTGGGCACCACGGGGAAGAAGAAGCCCACCGCATAGATGCCCAGCTCCAGGATGCGGGCCGAGAGCTTCTGAGCCATGACGGCGTCGTAGACCATGATGGGCACGATGGGGTGGGTGCCGGGCTTGATTTCGAAGCCGGCGGCCTGGATGGCCGCGCGGAACCAGGCCGTGTTGGCCTCCAGCTTGTCACGCAGCGCGGTGGAGCCTTCCAGCAGGTCCAGCACCGCCAGCGACGCACCAGCAATGGCCGGGGCCAGCGTGTTGCTGAAGAGATAAGGCCGCGAGCGCTGGCGCAGCAGCTCCACCACCTCCTTGCGCGCCGCGGTGAAGCCGCCCGACGCACCGCCCAGCGCCTTGCCGAAGGTGCCGGTGATGATGTCGATCTTGCCGAACACGCCGCAGTGCTCGGGGGTACCGCGGCCGGTCTTGCCCAGGAAGCCGCTGGCATGGCATTCGTCGATGCCCAGCAGCGCGTCGTAGCGGTCGCACAGCGCGCGGATCTTGTCGAGCTGGGCGATGGTGCCGTCCATCGAGAACACACCGTCGGTGAACACCAGCGTGAAACGGGCGCCCTTCTCCTTCGCTTCCTTGAGGCAGCGCTCCAGGTCGTCAAGGTTGTTGTGCTCGTAGCGATACCTCTGCGCCTTGCACAGGCGGATGCCGTCGATGATGGACGCGTGGTTGAGCGCGTCGCTGATGATGGCGTCCTGCTCACCCAGCAGCGGCTCGAACAGGCCGCCGTTGGCGTCGAAGGCCGCGGCGTAGAGGATGGCGTCCTCGCAGCCGACGAAGCGGGCGATGCGCTGCTCCAGCGTCTTGTGCAGGTCCTGCGTGCCGCAGATGAAGCGCACCGACGACAGCCCGAAGCCGTGCGTGCGCAGCGCCTCATGCGCCGCCTCGATGACGGCCGGATGCGACGACAGGCCCAGGTAGTTGTTGGCGCACAGGTTGATGACCTCGCGGCCGTCGGTGGTCTGCACGACTGCACCCTGGGGCGTCGTGATGATGCGCTCGGCCTTGTAGAGGCCACTGGCGCGGATGCCGTCCAGCTCGGACTGCAGATGTCGGTAGAAGGCTTGGCTCATGGCGCCGCTCCTGGTGCACAATCAATAGTGAACAAGTTCGATATATCGAACACATGTGCAGTATCTGAAAATCGTCTACCCAGGTCAAGCATGAACATGGACGCCGAACCGCCCCGCGTGGGCGCTGCCCTGCAGGCGCTGCGCAGCAGCCGCGGCCTGTCGCTGGACGACCTCTCCAAGCGCGCGGGCGTCAGCAAGTCCATGTTGTCGCAGATCGAGCGCAACCAGGCCAACCCCACGGTCGCCGTGGTCTGGCGGCTGGCCAATGCGCTGGGTGTGGACATGGGCGAGCTGCTGGGCACCGAGCGCGCCGCCGCGCCCGCCATCGAAACCGTGCCGGCCCATGCCACGCCGGCGCTGACCAGCCCGGACGGCCTGTGCAAGCTGCGCATCCTGGGGCCCATCGAGCTGGCGGGCCAGTTCGAGTGGTACGAGCTGAGCGTGCAGCCCGGCGGCGTGCTGGATTCGCAGGCCCATGAACCCGGCTCGCGCGAGCACCTCAGCGTGCTCAGCGGCAGCCTGGAGGTCAGCGCGCAAGGGCTGAGCAGCAGGCTCAAGGCCGGCGAGACGGCACGTTATGCGGTGGACGGGCCACATGCCATCCGCAACCCGGGCAAGTCGGCGGCGACCGCGCTGCTGGTCGTGCTCCATCCTTAGACTGCAGCCTCCGCTCAAGGAGGCATCCATGCAGATCACCCGCCGCGCGGCCCTGGCCGCACTCGCCGCCCTGCCCTTCGCGGCCCGGGCCCAGGACAGGCCCATCAAGCTGCTGGTCGGTTTTCCGGCCGGCGGCGGCACGGACGCCATCGCCCGCGTGCTGGCCGAGGCGCTGCAGGCGTCGCTGGGCCAGCCGGTCATCGTCGAGAACAGGCCGGGCGCCGGCGGCCAGCTGGCAGCCCAGGCGCTGAAGGCCGCGGCGCCGGACGGCACGACCTTCTTCGTCAGCCACGACCACACCATCTCCATCCTGCCGCTGGTGCTGAAGAACCCGGGCTTCGACCCGGCGCGGGACTTCACACCCGTGGCCGGCTTCGCGACCTTTGCCAATGCCATCGCGCTGTCCGGCGGCACGCCGGCGACCAGCCTGCCCGACTACTTCGCCTGGGTGAAGAAGCAAGGCGGCCAGGGCAATGTGGGCATTCCGGCGCCGGCCTCGGTGCCGGAGTTCCTCGTCAAGCTGCTGGGCGAGAAGAATGGGCTGAACCTGCTGAGCGTGCCCTACCGCGGCAGCGCGCCGATGATCGCGGACATGCTGGGCAACCAGATCAGCGCCGGCGTGGGCTCGGTGCCCGACCTCATCACCCAGCACCAGCAGAAGAAGCTGCGCATCGTGGCCGTCATGGGCCAGCAGCGCCAGGCGGTGCTGCCGGACGTGCCGACGTTTGCCGAACTGGGCATCGCGGGCTTCGAGGAGCTGCCCTACTACGGCGTGTTCGCGCCGGCCGGCACGGCGACGGCCGTGGTCGAGCGCTTCTCCAACGCGCTGGCCGGCGTCATCGCCCAGCCGGGCGTGAAGGCGCGTCTCGCGGAGCTGGGCCTGTCGGTCGTCGCCATGGGCCCGACCCAGCTGGCCGCGCGCGAGCGCGCCTATGCGGCGACCTGGGCCCGCATCATCAAGGCCGGGGGCTTCCAGCCTCAGTGAGCAGCCGGTCCAGCTTCAGCGCGGCCCAGTCGCCCTGGGTCCAGAGGTTGGCCAGCAGCCCCTGGCGGTCGGCCAGGAAGGCCTCCAGCAACGGCTGGGCCGGCGTCTGGTCGGGGTCGCACAGCAGCACCAGGCGCTGGGCGCCCTGCTCTTCCAGCCGGCCTATCCAGTCCATCGCGACCAGCCGGTCCAGCACGGGGCTGAGCTGCAGCGGATCCACCCGCAGCGCGGTGGCCAGCGCCAGGTGGGACAGCCCGCTGCGCCCCGCCGCGCGCGCCCGGCCCAGCTCGCGCAGCGCTTCCAGCGCCAGCCCCATGGCCAGGCCCGGCGTGGGCGGGCGCAGGTGCAGCCGGCCGGTCAGGCTGGGCGTGTTGGCGGCCAGGATGGCGCCCAGCAGCACGATGACCCAGCCCAGGTAGATCCAGATCAGGAAGATGGGCACGGTGGCGAAGGCGCCGTACAGCGTGGAATAGGTCGGCACCTGCTTGACGTACCAGGCCAGCAGCGACTTGGCCAGCGTGAAGCCCACCGACACGAAGACGCCGCCCAGCAGCGCATGCCGCCAGCGCACATGCGTGTTGGGCACATAGTGGAACAGCCCGGCCATGGCCAGTCCCAGCAGCACGATGTCCGCGCCGCCCAGCAGCGTGGCCACGTTGCCCGGCATCTTGGTGAGCAAGCCCTGGCCGGCGCTGATGGCGTAGCTGGTCAGCGTCAGGCTGCCGCCCAGCAGCAGCGGGCCCAGCGTCAGCGCGGCCCAGTAGACCAGCACCCGCTGCGCCATGGGCCGCGGCCGCTGCACGCGCCAGATCGCGTTGAGCGTGCGGTCGATGGTCAGCATCAGCGCCAGCGCCGTGACGCCCAGCACCACCAGGCCCACCACGCCCAGGCGGTTGGCCTTGGCCGCGAACTGCGTGAGGGACGCCAGCACCGGCTTGGCGATGTTGGGCGGGATCAGGCTCTTCAGGAAGTACTGCTCCAGCGCCGCCTGGAAGCTGGAGAACATCGGGAAGGCCGTGAAGATGGCCAGCATCACCGTCAGCAGCGGCACCAGCGAGATCAGCGTCGTGAAGGTCAGGCTGCCGGCGGTGAGGCCCAGCCGCTCCTCGCGGAAGCGCTGGCGGAAGGTGTGCAGCGTCTGCAGCCAGGGCCAGGCCAGCAGGTCGGTGATGAGCTCGTTGGCGAACGCGATGGGGTTGCGTGGCAGCGGTGCGTCGGGATTGGCGGGTGGGGCCGGTGGTGTGGCGGACATGGCTTCTATGATGCCGCAGCTATGTCCCCTGCCTCTCCGAGAACCGAACCCAGCGCCGCCGAGCGGCTGTCGCGCCAGCTGGCCGTCGTCAGCACCGCCTTGCTGTGTCTGCTGTGCCTGGCCTGGGAGCTGTGGCTGGCGCCCACCGGCCGCGGCACGCTGGCCATCAAGGCGCTGCCGCTGCTGCTGCCGCTGCCCGGCCTGTGGCGCTACCGCCTCTACACCTACCGGGCGCTGGCCCTGTTCATCTGGCTCTATGTGCTGGAGGGCCTGGTGCGCGGCACCAGCGAAGGCGGCATGGGCCAATGGCTGGCGCTGGCCGAGGTGGTGCTGGGGCTGGTCGTCTTCACCGCCTGCACGGCCCAGATCCGCCAGCGCCTGGCGGCGGCCAAGGCCTCATGAGCGACTTCCTCGCCGCCCTGCGCGAGCGGCTGGGCGAGCCGGGGCTGCTGGTGGGCGGCGACCTGGCGGCCTACGAGACCGACTGGCGCAAGCGCTATGCGGGCCGGGCGCTGGCGGTGGCACGGCCGGCGTGCACCGACGAGGTCGCCGCCGTGATGCGGCTGTGCCATGAGCACCGCGTGCCCGTCGTGCCGCAGGGTGGGAACACCGGGCTGGTGGGCGGCTCCACACCCGACGACAGCGGCCGCGAGCTGGTGCTGAGCCTCACGCGCATGAAGCAGGTACGCAGCATCGACACGGCCAACGCCAGCCTGACCGCCGAGGCCGGCTGCGTGCTGGCCGACGTGCAGGCGGCCGCGGCGGGCGCGGGCATGCTGTTCCCGCTGAGCCTGGCGGCCGAGGGCTCGTGCACGCTGGGCGGCAATCTGGCGACCAATGCCGGCGGCACGCAGGTGCTGCGTTATGGCAATGCGCGCGAGCTGTGCCTGGGGCTGGAGGTCGTCACCGCGACGGGCGATGTGTTGCACGGCCTGTCCGGCCTGCGCAAGGACAACACCGGCTACGACCTGCGCGATCTGTTCATCGGCAGCGAGGGCACGTTGGGCATCATCACCGCGGCGACGATGAAGCTGTATCCGCAGCCCAAGGACAGGCTGACCGCGCTGGCCGCCTGCGCCTCGCTGGCCGATGCGGTCGCGCTGCTGAGCCTGGCGCGCGAGCGTGCGGGCGATGCGCTGACCGGCTTCGAGCTGATGAGCCGCGCCGCACTGGCGCTGCTGAAGCGCGAGCTGCCGCAGCTCGCGCAACCGCTCGCACCCGCCGCATGGACCCTGCTGCTGGAGCTGTCCGACGCCGAGAGCGCCGAGCATGCGCGGGGCGTGTTCGAGGGTCTGCTGGAGGCGGCGTTCGAGCGCGGCTGGGTGCAGGACGCGGCCATCGCGCAGAGCCTCGCCCAGGCCCAGGCGTTCTGGCATCTGCGCGAGTCCATCCCGCTGGCCCAGGCGCAGGCCGGGCTCAACATCAAGCACGACATCGCGCTGCCGACCTCGCGCATCCCGGACTTCGTCGCCGAGATGGACCAGGCGCTGGCGCGCTACCTGCCCGGCATCGCGGTCATCAACTTCGGCCACCTGGGCGACGGCAACCTGCACTACAACGTGCAGGCGCCGGCCGGCGTGGCGCCGGCGGACTTCCTGGCCGCACACGAGGCGGCGATCAATGCGATGGTCTACGACGCCGTACAGCGGCGCGGCGGCTCGATCTCGGCCGAGCACGGCATCGGCCGGCTCAAGCGCGAGGAGCTGGCGCAGCGCAAGGACCCGACGGCCCTCGCGCTGATGCGCAGCATCAAGCGGGCGCTGGACCCGCTGGACCTGCTCAACCCGGGACGGGTTGTGCCCCGCGACGCAGGCGGCTGAACGGCCACATCAGCATCCGGAACGCGAAGCGCACCAGCAGCAGCGTCAGCACCGCCTCCACCAGCGTCAGCACGAAGGCGCCGGCCATGGTCAGCTTGGGCACGCGGCGGCGGAACTTGGCCAGCGCCCGGTCACGCGCGATCTCGATGCTGTCGTAGAAGCTGGGCACCACCAGCAGCGTCAGGATGGTTGACGTGATGGTGCCGCCGATGATGGCCACGGCCATGGGGCGGTAGAACTCGCCGCCCTCGCCGATGCCCACGGCCACCGGCAGCATGCCGGCGATCAGCGCGAAGGTGGTCATCAGGATGGGCCGGAAGCGCTTGCGGCCCGCGTGCATCAGCGCCTCCTCGCGGTCGATGCCGGCCCGCTCCTCCTGGCGCGTCGCATCCAACAGCAGGATGGCGTTCTTGGCCACCAGGCCCATCAGCATGATGACGCCGATCAGGCTCATCAGGTTCAGCGTGCCGCGCGTGAGGATCAACGCGACCACCACGCCGATCAGGCTCAGCGGCAGCGACAGCATGACGCCCAGCGGCGCGGTGAAGCTGTTGAACTGGATGACCAGCACGAAGTACATCAGCGCGATGCCGGACAGCAGCGCGGTGACCATGGCCGTGAACACCACCTCCTGGTCGCGCGCCGAGCCGGTCAGCTCGATGCCG
>JBKBVY010000065.1:0-14226 GCA_046289335.1 Roseateles sp.
GCGTTGACCGCTCGCTCGGGGACGAACTCGAAGCTCCAGGGGACAACAGGTTTGGCACAGCGACCGCGACACCGCAGACCTTCAGCCCTCAGGGCTGCTGGCTCAGTTTGGAACATACAAGGGGACGGCGATGCTTGCGGCATTGAGCCGCAAGCACATCGCCTGCGGGCCGGCTTGGGGCAGCCCGGCGCTCGGCCCGAACACAAAACACACAACAACCTATGGCCTCCTTTTCACTGGGTAGACGCCGAGTCCTGCCCGGCTTCGCGCCGACGCTGGGCTTCACGCTGTTCTACCTGTCCCTCATCGTGCTGGTGCCGCTGGCCGCCGTGTTCCTGAAATCGTCGGGGCACGGTTGGGACGCGTTCTGGGCCGCGGCCACGTCGCCGCGTGTGATGGCGTCATACAAGCTCAGTTTTGGCGCCTCGCTGCTCGCAGCCGGCATCAATCTCGTCTTCGGCCTCATCCTGGCCTGGTGCATCGTGCGCTACGAGTTCCCGGGCAAGAAGCTGGTGGACGCGCTCATCGACCTGCCGTTTGCGCTGCCCACCGCCGTGGCCGGCATTGCGCTGACCGCGCTGTACGCACCCAACGGCTGGGTGGGCTCGCTGTTCGCGCCGGGCGGGTTGCTCGCGCCGCTGTTCGGCGAGGCCGGCGTCAAGATCGCCTTCACGCCGCTGGGCGTGCTACTGGCACTGATCTTCATCGGCCTGCCCTTCATCGTGCGCACGGTGCAGCCGGTGCTGGAGGACATGGAGACCGAGCTGGAGGAAGCCGCCGCCAGCCTGGGCGCCCAGCGCTGGACGACCTTCCGGTTCGTTGTGCTGCCCACGCTGCTGCCCGCGCTGCTGACCGGTTTCGCGCTGGCCTTTGCGCGCGCCGTGGGCGAGTACGGCTCGGTGATCTTCATCGCCGGCAACATCCCCATGGTCAGCGAGATCACGCCGCTGATGATCATCTCCAAGCTGGAGCAGTACGACTACGTCGGCGCGACCGCCATCGCCACCGTCATGCTGGTGGTCAGTTTCGTGCTGCTGCTGGTCATCAACGGGCTGCAGGCCTGGTCGTCTCGCCGGGGAGCTCGCTGATGTCCACCGCACTCCACCTCGCCCCGGCGCGCGCCCGCACCAAGTACCAGGACAACCCCGCCACACGCGAGGCACCGTGGGTGCGCCTGTTGCTGCTGGCGCTGGGCCTGGGCTTCTTCGCCGTCTTCCTGGTGCTGCCGCTGGTGGCCGTATTCACCGAGGCGCTGCGAAAGGGCTGGGAGCTCTACTTCGCATCGCTGGCCGATGAGGAGACGCTGTCGGCCATCAAGCTGACGCTGACGGCTGCCGTGATCGCCGTGCCGCTGAACCTGGTGTTCGGCGTCAGCGCCGCCTGGGCCATCGCCAAGCATGAATTCCCGGGCAAGCAGTTCCTCATCACGCTGATCGACCTGCCCTTCTCGGTCTCGCCCGTCGTGGCCGGCCTGATGTACGTGCTGGTCTTCGGCGCCAACGGCTGGTTCGGCCCGTGGCTGCAGGAACACGACATCAAGATCATCTTCGCCGTGCCCGGCATCGTGCTGGCCACCGTGTTCGTGACCTTCCCCTTCGTCGCCCGCGAGCTGATCCCGCTGATGCAGGCACAGGGCAAGGACGAGGAGGAAGCTGCCACCGTGCTGGGCGCCAGCGGCTGGCAGACCTTCCGCCGCGTCACGCTGCCCAACATCAAGTGGGGCCTGCTGTACGGCGTCATCCTGTGCAATGCGCGGGCGATGGGCGAGTTCGGCGCGGTGTCGGTCGTGTCCGGCCACATCCGCGGCCAGACGAACACGCTGCCGCTGCATGTCGAGATCCTCTACAACGAATACCAGTTCGCCGCCGCCTTCGCCGTGGCCTCGCTGCTGGCGCTGCTGGCGCTGGCGACGCTGGTGATCAAGCAGTTCATCGAGTGGCGCGCGAGCCAGTCGCACAAGGAATCGTGATGGGTATTCAAGTTCAGAACATCCACAAGAGCTTCGGCAACTTCACCGCCCTCGGTGACGTCTCGCTGGACTTCCCACGCGGCGAGCTGGTCGCGCTGCTGGGCCCGTCGGGCTGCGGCAAGACGACGCTGCTGCGCATCATTGCCGGCCTGGAACAGGCTGACCGCGGCCGTGTGCTGCTGGACGGCCAGGACGCGTCCGACACCCATGTGCGCGAGCGCCAGGTGGGCTTCGTGTTCCAGCACTACGCCCTCTTCCGCCACATGACGGTGTTCGACAACGTCGCCTTCGGTCTGCGCGTGAAGCCGAGGAAGACCCGGCTGCCCGAGACCGAGATCAGGAAGCGCGTGACCGAACTGCTCAAGCTCGTGCAGCTGGACTGGCTGGGCGACCGTTTTCCGCCGCAGCTCTCCGGCGGCCAGCGCCAGCGCATCGCGCTGGCCCGGGCGCTGGCCGTCGAGCCGCGCGTGCTGCTGCTGGACGAGCCCTTCGGCGCGCTGGACGCCAAGGTCCGCAAGGAACTGCGCCGCTGGCTGCGCCGCCTGCACGACGAGCTGCACATCACCAGCATCTTCGTCACGCACGACCAGGACGAGGCGCTGGAGGTGGCCGACCGCATCGTGCTGATGGACCACGGCCGCGTGGAGCAGGTCGGCACGCCGCAGGAGGTCTACGAGCGGCCGGCCACGCCCTTCGTCTACGGCTTCCTCGGCGCGGTGAACCGCTTCGTGGGCCATTCGCGCGGCGGCGTGCTGCACATCGGAGAACACCAGCTGCCGCATGCGGGAGCGCATGGCGAGGGCGAGGTGCAGGCCTATGCGCGGCCGCATGAGCTGCAGATCCTCACCGACGAGTCGGCGCCGGGACTGTCGGCCACCGTCGAACGCGTGCTGGCGTTTGGCGCCAGCGCGCGCGTCGAGCTGGTCGGGCCGGACGGGCAGCCGCTCGAAGCCGAGCTGACGCGCGACCAGGCCGAGAGCCTGCAGTTGCGTGGTGGGCAGCGCGTGAAGCTGAGTGCGGCGAAGCTGAGCCTGTTCGAGGCGGGCGCCGGCATCTGAGCGGGTGGGCCGCCGGCTGACGGTGCGACCCGCATCCCTTGCATTTGCACCTGCAGAACGCTTCGTTGCCCGACGCCTCAGCCACCGCCACACTGGGATCTCCCCATCACGGAGAGATCCACGTGACCATCACCGCCATCAACGTCCGCAACCAGTTCCGCGGCACCATCAAGGAAATCATCGAAGGACCGGTCGTGTCCGAAGTCGATGTCGTCACCCGCAGCGGCGACATCGTCACCTCGGTCATCACGACGCGCTCGGTCAAAGACCTGGGCCTCGAAGTCGGCCGCGAGGTCGTGGCCCTCGTGAAGTCGACCGAAGTCTCCATCGCCACGCTCTGAGAACGCCCCGGCCATGAGCTACCAGCCGCCCCGCGTCCTCATCATCCCGGGCCTGCACGACAGCGGCCCGGCGCACTGGCAGACCTGGCTGCAAGCGCACTACCGCGACGCCCGCCGCGTCACGCAATGCGACCCCAGCCGGCCCGAGCTGGAGCGCTGGGCCGAGCGCATCCAGCGCACGCTGGAGGTGGCCGAGACCTCGAATCAGGCGGGGGCATGGCTGGCCGTGGCCCACAGCTTCGGCTGCCTGGCGCTGGCCCGCCACCTGGCCGACCATCCCGACTCGCCCATCCGCGAGGCGCTGTTCGTCGCGCCGGCTGACCCCGACAGGTTCGGCCTCGCCGAAGCCCTGCCCCACCACCGCCTGCCGTGCCGCTCGCGCCTGATCGCGAGCAGCAACGACCCCTGGATGAGCGCCGCCAGCGCCGCCCGCTGGGCCCACCGCTGGGGTGCCGGCTACAGCAACCTGGGCGCAGTGGGCCACATCAATGCGGAGTCGGGCTTCGGCCCCTTCCCCGCGGCCAAAAGCTGGGTGGAGGCGGCGCGTGCGCGGCATGCCGCCGCGCTGAGGCTCCGGCACGCGAGCTTTGGCGAGTGGAGCTTCGCCGTCTGAAGCTCAGCCCAGCGCCGCCTTGAAGACGGCCAGCGTGCGCTCCCACGCCAGCTTGGCCGCCTCGGCGTCGTAGCGCGGCGTCGTGTCGTTGTTGAAGCCGTGCTGCGTGCCGGGGTAGGTGAAGACCTCGTAGCGCACGCCTGCCGCCTTCAGCGCGGCCTCGAACGGCGGCCAGGTCGCGTTGACCCGCTCGTCGTTGGCGGCGTAGTGGATCTGCAGCCGGGCCTTGATGCGCGGCACATCCGCTGCGGCCGGCGCTCCGCCGTAGAAGGGCACGGCCACCGCCAGCTCGGGCAGCTGCGTGGCCACATGGCTGGCCAGCGCACCGCCCCAGCAGAAGCCCACCACGCCCAGCTTGCCGTTGGCATCGGCCAGCGTCAGCAGGCCGCGCGCGGCGGCCACGATGTCGGCGCGCGCCTTGGCGGGGTCCAGCTTCTGGAACAGCGCGCGGGCATCGTCCTCGTTGCCCGGGTAGCCGCCCAGCGGCGTCAGCGCATCGGGCGCATAGGCCACGTAGCCGGCCAGCGCCACGCGGCGGGTGATGTCCTCGATGTGCGGATTCAGCCCGCGGTTCTCGTGCACCACCAGCACCGCCGGCAGCGGGCCCGTGGCGCTGGCCGGCTTGGCGAGGTAGCCCTGCACCTGGCCGTTGCCGTCGGGTGACGGGAAGGCCAGGCGGCGCGTGGCCAGCCGCGCATCGTCGGGCTTGACCTGCTGGGCCGCGGCGAAATTGGGGCTCAGCGCCGCCAGCAGGGCCGCCGCACCGGCCGGCCCGCCGGCAAAGCGTGCCGCCTGGTCCAGGAAGCCGCGCCGGCTCAGCTCGCCGTGCACATAGCGGTCGAACAGCGGCCAGGCCTCGGCCGGGATCTCACTCGGGTTCTTCATCGCGGATCTCCAGTTGCAGGGAGCCGCGACTGTAGTGAGCCGGCAAAGCCCCGGTCCAGCGTCGGGAAACGCATATCGATATCGCGATTCATTCGACGACAGCGGGCGGCGCGCTTCCCAGAATGCGGCCGCATGAACTTCCAGCAGCTCCGTTCCGTCCGCGAGGCCCAGCGCCGCGGCTTCAACCTGACCGAGGTGGCGCAGGCGCTGCACACCTCGCAGCCGGGCGTGAGCCGCCAGATCCGCGAGCTGGAGGAGGAACTGGGCATCGAGCTGTTCGTGCGCGTGGGCAAGCGCCTCACCGGCCTGACCGAGCCGGGCGAGCAGGTGCTGCCCGTCATCGAGCGGCTGCTGCAGGAGGCCGAGAACCTCAGGCGCGCTGCCGACGACTTCGCCCAGGCCGGCAGCGGCCGGCTGCGCATCGCCGCCACGCACAGCCAGGCGCGCTATGCGCTGCCACCCGCGGTGCGAGACTTCCGCGCGCATCACCCCGACGTCAGCCTGCACCTGCAGCAGGGCTCGCCACAGCAGATCGCGCGGCTGCTGCTGGACGGCGAGGCCGACGTGGGCATCGCCACCGAGGCGCTGGCCGAGTACCCCGAGCTGATCGCCCTGCCCTGCTACCGCTGGACGCACTCGGTCGTCGTGCCGCCCGACCATCCGCTGCTGGACGGCCCGCTCACGCTCGCGCGGCTGGCGCAGTTCCCCATCGTGACCTACGAGCCCGGCTACACCGGCCGCTCCCACATCGACGCGGCCTTCGGCGCGGCGCAACTGCAGCCCCACATCGTGCTCAGCGCGATGGACGCGGACGTCATCAAGACCTATGTGGAGCTGGGCCTGGGCGTGGGCATCGTCGCGGCCATCGCTTTCGACGAAGAACGCGACCACCAGCTGCGCGCGCTGGACGCGCGCCACCTGTTCGCCGACAACATGACCCGGCTGGCCGTGCGCCGCAGCGCCTACCTGCGCGACTACGTGTACGCCTTCATCCAGACCTTCGCCTCGCCGCTGACGCGCGAGGTGGTCGACGCCGCGCGCCACGAGCCCACGCTGGAGGCCGCCAGCCCCGCGCTGGCCTGGGCGCAGGCGGCCTGATCCTTTCTCTCCCTCCCCAAGCCCATGCGACGCCTCCTCACCGCCCTCACCCTCTCGCTGGCCGCCGGCGCGGCCCTGGCCCAGACCACGCTGCTCAACGTCTCCTACGACCCGACGCGCGAGCTGTACCAGGACTTCAACAAGGCCTTCGCCGCCCACTGGAAGGCCAAGACCGGCGAGACCGTCACCATCAAGGCCTCGCACGGCGGCTCGGGCAAGCAGGCCCGCTCCGTCATCGACGGCCTGGAGGCCGACGTCGTGACGCTGGCGCTGGCCTACGACATCGACGCCATCGCCGACCACAAGCTGCTGCCGCTGGACTGGCAGAAGCGCCTGCCGCAGAACGCCTCGCCCTACACGTCCACCATCGTCTTCCTGGTGCGCAAGGGCAACCCCAAGGGCATCAAGGACTGGAACGACCTGGTCAAGCCCGGCGTCGAGGTCATCACGCCCAACCCCAAGACCAGCGGCGGCGCGCGCTGGAACTACCTGGCCGCCTGGGGCTACAACCTGAAGAACGGCGGCACGCCGGCCACGGCGCAGGACTTCGTCAGGAAGATCTTCGCCAACGTCAAGGTGCTGGACTCCGGCGCGCGCGGCTCGACGACCACCTTCGTGGAGCGCGGCATCGGCGACGTGCTGATCGCGTGGGAGAACGAGGCCCACTTGGCCGTCAAGGAGCTGGGCCCGGAGAAGTTCGAGATCGTCACGCCCAGCCTGTCCATCCTGGCCGAGCCGCCGGTGGCCGTGGTGGACAAGGTCGTCGACAAGCGCGGCACGCGCAAGCAGGCCCAGGCCTACCTGGAGTTCCTGTACGGCCCCGAGGGCCAGGAGCTGGCAGCGCAGAACTACTACCGCCCGCGCGACGCCAAGGTCGCGGCCAAGTACGCCAAGCAATTCCAGCCGGTCAAGCTGTTCACGCTGGGCGAACTGTTCGGTGACTGGCGCCAGGTGCAGAAGACGCACTTCGACGACGGCGGCATCTTTGATCGCATCTACGTGAAGTGAGTCCCTCACGCTGACGGCAGCAACGGGATGTGAAGTCTTGTTGCTGCTGTCGACAGCAGGCCCGGCGCGGCGTCATCATGGCGCCCGCCATGAGACTGCCCATCCTCTGCACCGCCCTGCTCCTCGCCCTCGCCGGCTGCGCCAGCGCGCCGCCCGCGCCTTCCGCGCAAGACCCGGCACGCGACACGCTGTGGCTGGACCGCCTGACCTGGGGCGCCCGCAGCGACGACCTGGCGCGGCTGCGCGCGCTGGGCCGTGCGGCCTGGTTGGACGAGCAGCTCGGCCCTGCCGTCACCACGCCACTGCCCGAGGCCGCACAAGCCCAGATCGACGCGCTGCCCAGCCTGCGCGAGCCGCTGCCGGCCGTCGTGCGCCGCATGGAAGCCCAGCGCCGCGCCGCCGACGCGCTGACCGAAGACGCGGCCAAGGCCGAAGCGCAGAAGCAGTACCAGCAGGCCCTGACCCAGCTGGCCCGCCACGCCGCCAGCCGCCAGCTGCTGCTGGCCCTGTACTCGCCGCGCCAGGTGCAGGAGCAGCTGACCTGGTTCTGGTTCAACCACTTCAACGTCCACCAGTTCAAGCACAACCTGCGCGCCGCGGTGGGCGAGTACGAGCAAGGCCTGCGCGAGCGCGCGCTGGGTCGTTTCCGCGACCTGCTGGGCTACACGGCCCGGCATCCGGCCATGCTGCGCTATCTGGACAACGACCAGAACGCCGCCAACCGCCTCAACGAAAACTACGCCCGCGAGCTGCTGGAGCTGCACACGCTGGGCGTGGACGGCGGCTACAGCCAGCGCGACGTGCAAGAGCTGGCCCGCGTGCTGACCGGCCTGGGCGTGACGCTGAACGAGGCCCGGCCGCGGCTCAAGCCCGAGCAGGAGGCGCTGTACCGCCGCGACGGGCTGACCGAGTTCCACCCGGCGCGGCACGACTTTGGCGACAAGCAGCTGCTGGGCATGACCGTGAAGGGCCGCGGCGAGGCCGAGCTGGACCAGGTGCTGGACCTGCTGGCCCGCCACCCCAGCACGGCCCGCCACGTGAGCCGCAAGCTGGCCCAGTACTTCGTCGCCGACCAGCCGCCCGCCGCGCTGGTGGAGCGCATGGCCCGGCGCTGGCAGCACAGCGACGGCCGCATCGCCGACGTGTTGCGCACCATGGTCGAGTCGCCCGAGTTCGAAGCCTCGCTGGGCCGCAAGTTCAAGGACCCCACGCACTTCGTCGTCTCCGCCGTGCGGGCCGCCTATGCCGACAAGGTGGTGCTCAACACCGGCCCCATGATCGGCTGGCTATACCGCCTGGGCCAGGCGCCCTACAACCGCGCCACGCCCGACGGCTATCCGCTGGACGAGAACGCCTGGGCCGGCCCCGGCCAGATGACGGCGCGCTTCGAGATCGCACGCGCCATCGGCAGCGGCAGCGCCGGCCTGTTCAAGCCGGAGGGCGAGGCCAAGGACCGGCCCGCCTTCCCGCAGCTGGCCCAGCCGCTGTACTACGAGGGCATCGCGCCGCGCCTGGCGCCGGCCACGCGGCAGGCGCTGGCTGCCGCCAGTTCGCCACAGGAATGGAACACCTACCTGCTGGCCTCCCCCGACTTCATGCACCGGTGACCTTCATGCAACGCCGCCACCTGCTTTCCCTCGGCCTCGCTGGTCTTGGCGCGGCCGCGCTACCGAGTCAGCTGTGGGCCGCTGCGCCCGACGCACCACGCCTGCTGGTCGTGTTCCTGCGCGGCGCCTACGACGCCGCCAACCTGCTGGTGCCCACCGCATCCGGCTTCTACTACGAGGCCCGGCCCAACATCGCCATCGCCAAGTCGGCCGCGCTGCCGCTGGACGCCGACTGGGGCCTGGCGCCGGCCGTGGCCGACAGCCTGCAGCCGCTGTGGGCCCAGGGCCAGCTGGCCTTCGTGCCGTTTGCCGGCAGCCACGACACCTCGCGCAGCCACTTCGAGACGCAGGACCACATCGAGCTGGGCCAGCCCGAGCAGGGCTCGCGCGACTTCCGCAGCGGCTTCATGAACCGGCTGGCCACGGTGCTGGGCGCCGGCACGCCCGAGCGTTCGCGCCTGGCCGCCATGGCCTTCACCGACCAGGTGCCGCTGATCCTGCGTGGCGAGCTGCCGGTGGCCAACCAGGCCTTGCGCGACCTGGGCAAGCCCGGCATCAGCCCGGTGCAGGCCGAGGCCATCACGCGCATGTATGCCGGCACACGGCTGCATGCGGCGGTCAGCGGCGGCTTCGAGGTGCGCGACGAGGTGGTGCGCGAGATGTCCATGGCCGGCGAGATGGAGGCCGCCAGTCGCGGCGCCATCGCGGCCAAGGGCTTTGCGCTGGAGGCGCGCCGCATCGCGCGGCTGATGCGCGAGCGGGTCACGCTGGGCTTTATCGACGTGGGCGGCTGGGACACCCATGTGGGCCAGGGCGGCGCCACGGGCCAGCTGGCCAACCGCCTGGGCGAGCTGGGCCGTGGCCTGGCGCTGTTTGCTGACGAGATGGGGCCGCAGTGGGCCAACACCGTGGTGGTGGTGGGCAGCGAGTTCGGCCGCACCTTCCGCGAGAACGGCAACCGCGGCACCGACCACGGCCATGGCAGCGCCTGGTGGGTGCTGGGCGGCGGCGTGCGCGGCGGGCGCATCGCGGGCGAGCAGGTGCAGCTCAAGGCCGGCACGCTGCACGAGAGGCGCGACTACCCCGTGCTGAACGAATACCGCGCCGTGCTGGGCGGGCTGTTCAGGCGCATGTACGGCTTGAACGATGCGCAGCTGGCCCAGGTCTTCCCTGGCGCCAGCCCACGCGATCTCGGTCTTACTTAGTCCAGCGCTCCACGACCGCCTTCACGCGCTCGCCGAAGGCCTTGGCCGTGGCGATGTCGCCGGGCACCATCTCCTCGGCCGAGGCGTCGCTGGGCGTCTGCGTGATGAGGCCGGCATAGCCGCCCAGGTTGTTGAGGTCGTCGCGCGTCGCAGCCTTGTGGTTGGGCGCCTTCATGCCCGTACCGACCCAGATCATGCTGTGCTGCTGGCTGAGCGTGTGCAGGTACTGGATGGTGCCCTGCTTGTCGCCGTTCAGCGTGGCGCTGTTGGTGAAGCCTGCGGCGATCTTGTGCCGGAGTGGTAGAGAACGATGATCTTGCTCATGGCGATTCCTCTATGGGTTGGAGAACGATTCAGGCGGCCAGGTCGAAGACGAGAACCTCGGCATCCTGGCCGGACGACAGCGAAAGACGCGATGCTTCACGAACCTGCAAGGCATCACCCGCCGTCAGGTCTTGCCCGTTGACCTTGAGCGAGCCGCGCACCAGGTGCACATAGGCCAGGCGGCCCGGCGCCAGGCCCAGCTCGGCGGCCTCGGTGCCGTCGAACAGGCCGGCATACAGCTTCGCATCGGCGTGGATGGTGACCGCGCCATCCGCACCGTCGTTGGCCGCCACCAGCCGCAGCTTGCCGCGCTTGGAGGCCGCATCGAAATGCTTCTGCTCGTAGCTGGGCGCGATGCCGCGTCGGTCCGGCATGATCCAGATCTGCAGGAAGTGCGTGGTCTGTTCCTTGGCGTGGTTGAACTCGCTGTGCATCACGCCGGTGCCGGCGCTCATGCGCTGCACGTCGCCGGGGCGGATGACGCCCGAGTTGGCCGCACCCACCTCGCCGTTGCCCATGCTGTCCTTGTGCGCCAGTTCGCCCGACAGCACGTAGCTGATGATCTCCATGTCGCGGTGGCCATGCGTGCCGAAGCCGCGGCCCGGCGCCACCTGGTCTTCGTTGATGACGCGCAGCGCACCAAAGCCCATGCGCGCCGGGTCGTAGTAGTCGGCGAACGAGAAGCTGTGGAAGGACTTCAGCCAGCCATGGTCGGCATAGCCGCGGTCGCTGGACTTGATCAGCTGGGTTTGCATGCGGGGCTCCTTGCTTGTTGGCGATGGAGTCAATGTAGGAGTCGCCGCCTGCGCCACCATCCCGCCCGCGTTGAGGACATCGTTCAAATAGACTGAACCGATGACGTCGCCTCAAGACAAACGCCGCGCGCTGACCCCCGAAGCCCTGGCCATGATGGACACCATCGCCCGCACCGGCAGCTTTGCCGCCGCGGCGCGCGAGATGGGCCGGGTGCCGTCGGCGCTGACCTACTCGGTGCGCCAGCTGGAGGATGCGCTGGACGTGCTGCTGTTCGACCGCAGCTCGCGCCAGGCGGTGCTGACCTCGGCCGGCCAGGAGCTGCTGATGGAAGGGCGGCGGCTGCTGCAGGAGCTGGACGCCGTGGCCAACCGCGTGCGCCGCATCGCCACCGGCTGGGAGAGCGAGCTGACGCTGGTGATGGACGACGCCGTCGCGCGCCGCGCGGTGTTCGACCTGATGGAGGCCTTCTACGCCCAGCGCGGCGAAGACGGCAGCCCGCCGCCCACGCGGCTCAAGCTGCGCGTGGAGGTGCTGGCCGGCACCTGGGAGGCGCTGCTGCACGGCCAGGCCGACCTCGCGCTGGGCGTGCCGGCCCAGTCCGCCAGCAGCAGCATCCACTGCGAGCAGGCGGGCGAGCTGGAGTTCGCCTTCTGCGTGGCGCCCCACCACCCGCTGGCCCAGCTGCCCGAGCCGCTGACGGCCGCGCAGATCGCCGAACACCGCATCGTCGCCGTGGCCGACAGCGCCCGCACGCTGGCCCCCATCACCGTGGGCCTGCTGCCCGGGCAGGACGTGCTGACGCTGCCGTCCATGGCCACCAAGCTGGAGGCCATGCTGCGCGGCCTGGGCTGCGGCTCGCTGCCGGTCAGCATGGTGCGCCGGCACATCGACGCCGGACGCCTGGTGCGCAAGGCCACCTACGAGGGCCGCCGCGCGGGCCTCATGCACTACGCCTGGCGCGACACCGGCCAGGCTCCCGGCAAGGCGCTGGCCTGGTGGCTGGACAAGCTGCGCGGCGAGGCCACGCGGCGCGCGCTGCTGGAGCAGCACGAGGGGCTGGTGTTGTGAGCTACCGCGGCCAGTACCGAGGCCGATTTGCGCCCTCGCCCACCGGCCCGCTGCACGCCGGCTCGCTGGTCGCCGCGCTGGCCAGCTGGCTGGATGCGCGCGCCCACGGCGGCCAATGGCTGGTGCGCATCGAGGACGTGGACGGGCCGCGCTGCCCGCCAGGCACGGGCGAGTTCATCCTGGGCCAACTGGCCGCGCTGGGCCTGCTGCCGGACGAGCCGCCGGTCTGGCAGTCGCGCCGTGGCGCGCTGTACCAGGCAGCGCTGGACCGGCTGATCGCCGCCGGCCTGGCCTATGGCTGCGCCTGCACGCGCGCCGAGATCGCCGCGGCGGCAGGCCCGAAGCCGCGGCATGGCGAGCTGGTCTACCCCGGCACCTGTCGGCAAGGCACCGGGGGTCGGCCCGTGCGCGCCTGGCGGTATCAAGTGGCAGGCCGCATCGCCTGGCAGGACCGCCGGCTGGGCGCCCAGTCGCAAGACCTGGCCACCGAGGTGGGCGACTTCGTGCTCAAGCGCGCCGACGGCCTGTGGGCCTACCAGCTGGCCGTGGTGGTGGACGACGCCGAGCAAGGCATCACCGACATCGTGCGCGGCGAGGACCTGGCCGACAACACGCCGCGCCAGATCGCGCTGCAGCGGCGCTTGAGCCTGCCCACGCCGCGCTACCTGCACACGCCGCTGGTGCTGGCGGCGGACGGGCAGAAACTGTCCAAGCAGAACGGCGCCGCGGCCATCGACCTGGCCGACCCCGCCGCGCGGCTGCGCGAGGCGGCGGCCCGGCTGGGGCTGGACCTGCAGGCTCGCGCTGGCGGCCCGGCCGAGGTGCTGGCCGAGGCGGTGCGGCAGTGGCGGACTTGAGCGCGGCGACAATGCCCCATTTCTCCCACCGATCAAGGATTCCCGATGAACACCACCCCCAGCGGCCTGCAGTTTGACGACACCGTCGTGGGTGACGGCAAGACGGCGATGGCCGGGCAGGACGTGACCGTGCACTACACCGGCTGGCTGTGGGTGAACGGTGCCAAGACCACCAAGTTCGACTCCAGCCGCGACCGCAACGCCCCCTTCGAGTTCGAGCTGGGCGCGGGCATGGTCATCCGCGGCTGGGACGAGGGCGTGCAAGGCATGAAGATCGGCGGCAAGCGCACGCTGATCATCCCGGCCGAGCTGGGCTATGGCGCGCGCGGCGCCGGCGGCGTGATCCCGCCCAACGCGACGCTGTGCTTCGAGGTCGAGCTGCTGGGCGTGGCCGGTGGCCCCGAGGCCATCACGCTGAACCTGCAGAGCACCGCCAGCGGCCTGCAGTACGAGGACCGCGTGGTGGGCGAAGGCGCCGTGGCCGAGAAGGGCCGGCGCGTCAGCGTGCACTACACCGGCTGGCTCTACAAGGACGGCCTGCGCGGCAAGAAGTTCGACTCCAGCAAGGACCGCGGCCAGCCCTTCAAGTTCAGCCTGGGCGGCGGTGAAGTCATCGCCGGCTGGGATGAGGGCGTGCAGGGCATGCAGGTCGGCGGCACGCGCATGCTGGTGCTGCCGCCCGAGCTGGGCTATGGCGCCTACGGTGCAGGCGGCGTCATTCCGCCCAACGCGACGCTGCTGTTCGAGGTCGAGCTGCTGGCGGTTTGACCGAACCCGCATCGGGCGACAGGCGCGGTGCTGACAAGCGCCTGTCATTCGTCCATGCTCTGATGCAGCCCCGCATGCCAACCTGGAACCGCCATGACCACCCTTGACCAACGCCGTTCGCCCCGCGTCGAGTTCTTCCTGGTGCCGGCTGAGCATGAACAGCTGCCTGTGTGGGTCATCAAGCCCCAGGGTCTGAGCGACGCGCAGGGCGGCGTGGTCGTCAACCTCAGCGAGGACGGCCTGCAGATCCTCTGCGCGGCGGAGCCGGTGCTGGACGCGCCGCACTACGAGCTGCGCCTGCTGCTGGGCGAGGACGAGGGCGTGCCGCTGTTCAGCGCCGCCGTGCGCCGCGTCTGGACCCGGCCGCTGAGCCGCCTCGTGCAGCTGAGCGGCTTCGAGTTTGAGTCGTCCAGTTCGCAGGCCGAGGAATTCCTGCGCGCGCAGACGGCGCAGATCACCGCGCGCAAGTGGGTGCGCTGCGTGCTGGTCGAGCGCATGACCGCCCTGGCCTGACGGTTGCGGCACTGACGGCCGCCCGACTGGTGCGCCGCACGGGTCTCGGTTAGCGTGGGGCAACCCACGCGAACCGGACCGCCCATGCTTGACCCCGACCACCTGCTGCGCTACTGGATAGGCGCCCAATGGGCCGCCAACGTGCTGATGCTGATG
>JBKBVY010000066.1:0-14147 GCA_046289335.1 Roseateles sp.
AACAGGCGGCCAGCAGCGCCAGCGCGATCAGCGCGGCGCACAGCGTCGAACGTGGGGCCAGGGGTGGGTGCATGGCGGCAAGGGGGGCCGAACCTCGGGGGCCGGAGGACCCATTTCAGCGCGGTTCGCGCCGGCTTGTCTCGGGTGGTTGACCCGGGATCGTACAAATTGCACGCCGCCGGCGCGGCCGCTGCGTCAGGCCGCCCGCCCCTGGTAGCCGCGCGGCACCGCGCCCAGCAGCCGGCGCGTGTAGTCCTCACGCGGCGCGCTGACCAGCTGGGCAGTCGGCGCCTGCTCGACCACGTCGCCGTTCTGCATCACCATGACCTCGTCCGAGATGAACTTGACGACCGCCAGGTCGTGGCTGATGAAGATGTAGCTGAGGCCGAACTCGTCCTGCAAGTCCTTCAGCAGGTTGAGCACCTGGGCCTGCACCGACACGTCCAGCGCCGACACCGCCTCGTCCAGCACCAGCACCTCGGGCTGCAGCGTCAGGCAGCGCGCGATGGCGATGCGCTGGCGCTGGCCGCCGGAGAACTCGTGCGGGTACTTGGCCATGGCGGTCTCGTCCAGGCCCACCTTCTTCAGCAGCGCGACGGCGCGGGCCTCGCGGTCGGCCGTGCCGCTGCCGATGCCGTGGATCTCCATGGGCTCGCGCAGCGTCTGGCCGATGGTGAATCGCGGGTTCAGCGACGCATAGGGGTTCTGGAACACGACCTGGATGCGGCGGCGCATCTGCTGCCAGTCGGCGCCGCTCATCTTCAGCAGGTCGCGGCCGTCGAACATGACCTGCCCCCCGGTGGGTTCGTGCAGGCGCAGCAGCGTCAGGCCCATGGTGGTCTTGCCCGAGCCGGACTCGCCCACCACGCCCAGCGTGTAGCCCTTGCGCAGCTTGAAGTTCACGCCCTTGACGGCCTTGAACTCGCGCTTGCCGAACAGGCCCTGCTTGAGCCAGAAGCTCTTCTGCAGGCCGCTGACCTCCAGCACCACCGGCGCGTCGGGATCCTTGGCCTGGTGCGCCATGTTGGCGGCCTTGCCGGCGATGTGGTCGTCGATGACCATCAGCCGCGCCGGGTTCTCGGTCAGCGACGGCCGGCAGGCCAGCAGCGCCTTGGTGTAGGCGTCCCGCGGCGCGTTGAAGATGTCGGCCACCGGCGCGGCCTCGCGGATCTCGCCGTGGCGCATGACCACCACATGGTCGGAAATCTCGCCCACCACGCCCAGGTCGTGGCTGATGAACAGCATGGACATGCGGTGCTTGTCCTTCAGCTTGCCCATCAGCTCCATGACCTGGCGCTGGATGGTCACGTCCAGCGCGGTGGTGGGTTCGTCAGCGATCAGCAGCTTGGGCTCGCAGGCCAGCGCCATCGCGATCATCACGCGCTGCTGCTGGCCGCCGCTCATCTCGTGCGGGTAGGCCTTCAGGCGCCGCTTGGGCTCGGGGATGCCCACCTCGTGCAGCAGCTCCTCGGCGCGGGCCAGCGCCTGCTTCGGGCTCAGGCCCAGGTGGGTGATCAGCGGCTCCGTCAGCTGCTGGGCCACGGTGAACACCGGGTTCAGCGAGCTCATCGGGTCCTGGAAGACGCAGGCGATCTCCTTGCCGCGCATGGCCTGCAGCTCGCGCAGCGAGGCCTTCAGCAGGTCACGGCCCTGGAACAGGATCTGGCCGCTGCGCTCGGCATTGCTGGGCAGCAGGTTCAGGATGGACATGGCCGTCACCGACTTGCCCGAGCCCGACTCGCCCACCAGCGCGACGGTGCTGTTCTCGGGGATGTCGAAGCTGACGCCCTTGACGGCCAGTGCGCGCCTTTGTTCGCCGTCTTCCTTGCCGAGGCGAAAGGCGACCTTGAGGTCTTGGATGGACAACAGCATGGCGTTACTCAAGGCCTCGCAGTTTGGGATCGAGCGCGTCGCGCAAGGCATCCGTGAACAGCGCGAACGCCGTCACAAACACGGCCATCGTGGCCGTCACGGCGGCCAGCTGCCACCAGTAGCCGAGGATCAGTTCGCTCTGCGCCTCCGACAGCATGGTGCCCCAGCTCACCTGATCCACGCTGACGCCCAGGCCCAGGTAGGACAGGATGACCTCGCTCTTGATGAAGCTCACCACATGCAGGCTGAGCTGCACCAGCGCGACGTGCGACACGTTGGGCAGGATGTGCTTGAACATGCGCGAGCCGCTGCTGGCGCCGATGGCCTCGGCGGAGCGCACGTACTCGCGCTGGCGGTGCTTCATGAACTCGGCACGCACCAGGCGGTAGATGCCGGTCCAGCCGGTCAGGCCCAGGATGAGCACCACCGACAGGACGCCGCGGCCGAAGATCACCGCGAACGCGAAGATCAGCAGGATGGACGGGATGGCGGTGAAGACGTTGTAGACCCACTCCAGCGCATCGCCGATCTTGCCGCCGAAGAAGCCCGACACGGCGCCCAGCAGCGTGCCGATGAAGGTGGCGACGAAGGCCGCCAGCAGGCCCACGACGATGGACACCTCGGCGCCCTTGAGCACCTTCTGCAGGATGTCGCGGCCGAAGCGGTCGGCGCCCAGCGGCAGCGTCTCGGCGCGCTGGATCTCCTCGGTCTGGTACTTCTTGGCGGCAGCCTCCCACTCGGCATAGCGCGGCGCCAGCGGGTCGATGTCGGACAGGTCCACGTTGGGTCCCTTGGGCACCTCGATGGCGCCCACCGCCTCGGCCGGCCGCGGGCCGACGAAGTGCGGCGGCGCGTTGGGCACGGCGACCTCCTTCTGCCAGCCGCCGGCCACCAGATCGGTGGCGGCCAGCACCACCAGCACCATGAAGGCAGCGACGATCCACAGACAGACCATGCCGACGCGGTCGGCCTTCAGACGCTTCCAGGCCAGGGCCCAGACGCCCTGGGATTTCACGGCGGCGGCGCTCATTTGAGGACGACTCGCGGGTCGACCAGGCTGTACAGCAGGTCGGTGATGAGGTTGACGACCATGGTGATCGCGGCGAGATAGATGGCGAAGGCCTGGATGACGGGGTAGTCGCTGCGGTTGACGGCCAGCAGGATCTCGCGGCCCAGGCCCGGGATGGAGAAGAACACCTCGATGAGGAAACTGCCGACAAACACGCCCGGCAGCAGCACCGACACGTTGGTCATGATGGGAATGAGCGCATTGCGCAGCACATGCTTCATCAGCACGGTCTTCTCGGTCAGGCCCTTGGCGCGCGCGGTGCGCACATAGTCATGGCCCAGCTCGTCGAGGAAGAAGCTGCGGTACAGGCGCGTCTGCGGCGCCAGCGCCACCAGCGACACGACGATGACCGGCAGCGGCGTGTAGGTGGTCAGGTTGGTCCAGAACGAGTCGCTCCAGCCCTGCACCGGGAACCAGCCCAGCCGGAAGGCGAAGAAGTACTGGAACACGATGACGTAGACCAGCAGCGAGATGGACACGGCCACGGTGGTCGTGATCATCACGGCGCGGTCGGTCAGGCTGCCGCGCACATAGGCCACGCCCATCGCCAGCGGAATGGCCAGCAGCACCTCCAGCAGCAGGATGGGCACCATCACCGTGAGGGTCGCCGGCATGCGGCTCAGGAACAGCTGGCTGACCGGCTCGTTGGTGGCCCAGCTCTTGCCCCAGTCGAAGGTGACGATCTGCTGCAGGAAGATGCCCAGCTGCACCCACCAGGGCTCGTTCAGGCCCAGCTGTTCGCGGATCGCGTTGATCTGCTCCTCGGTGGCGGCCAGGCCGCCGAGGATTTCGGCAGGGTCGCCGCCGAAGAACTTGAACAGGAAGAACACCAGCAGCACGACCCCCAACATGGTCGGGATCATTTGCCACAGGCGCCGGATCAGATAAGCCGTCATCGGGCGGCCCCTTCCTCAAACTACACGGACAAGGCAAACCCCGCCGTGGCGGGGTTCAGGATGATGTGCGCAAGGCACGAGGGCCCGGAGTCTAGGCGACATCGCCATGCCCCTTCGCTGGGGTAAGCCAGCGGTCGGGCGCGGTTTGTCAATGCGCGAGCCGGGCACCC
Source organism: Roseateles sp. (assembly GCA_046289335.1). Classification (GTDB taxonomy): domain Bacteria; phylum Pseudomonadota; class Gammaproteobacteria; order Burkholderiales; family Burkholderiaceae_C; genus Pelomonas. Next base: position 4,008 of record JBKBVY010000066.1, read on the forward strand.
GGGCTATTCCAGCGGCGAAGCCTGCCCGCCTTTGCCTACACTCTCGCCCGCTGCGCCGCAGGCCCACCGGGCTGCGGCGCCTTCGCTTGCGTTGTGGAGTCGGGATGAAAAAGCTCATGGTTGCCGCGCTGGCCGCGGGTTTGCTGGCGCTGGCGCCGGCGTGGTCCAACACCGGGGCGGCGGCCGAGCCCAAGGTGCTGCGCTATGCCTTCCGCAGCGACATCACCAGCTTCGACCCGGCCCGCGTGTCCGACACCTACTCCAACACGCTGATCACCGGCATGTTCGACGCGCCGGTGCGCTGGGCCTACCTGGCCCGGCCGTTCAAGCTGGAGCCCTCGGGCTGCGAGCTGCCCGAGGTGTCGGCCGACTTCAAGACCATCACCTTCAAGGTGCGCCCGGGCCTGTACTTCCACGACGACCCGGCCTTCAAGGGCAAGAAGCGCGAACTGGTGGCGGCCGACTACGTCTACTCGCTCAAGCGCCACTACGACCCGCAGACCAAGAGCCCCAACCTCTACATCCTGGAGACGGCCGGCGTGCTGGGCCTGTCCGAGCTGCGCCAGAAGGCGCTGAAGAACAAGACGCCGTTCGACTACGACACGCCCGTCGAGGGCCTGAAGGTGCTGGACAAGTACACCTGGCAGATCAAGCTGGCCAAGCCGGACCCGCGCTTCGTCAACAACCTCGCCAACCCCATGGCCGCGGCGCTGGCGCGCGAGGTGGTGGAGTTCTACGGCGACCGCATCGGCGAGCATCCGGTGGGCACGGCGGCCTTCATGCTCAAGCGCGACGAATGGCGGCGCTCCAGCCGCATCGTGCTGGTGAAGAACCCCGCCTACCGCGACGAGTTCTACAACGAGGAGGCGCCCGCCGACCGGCCCGACCTGCAGGCCATCGCCGCCCGCTTCAAGGGCCGCAAGCTGCCCATGATCGACCGCCTGGAGGTGGCCATCATCGAGGAGCCGCAGCCGCGCTGGCTGGCCTTCCTGAACGAGGAGGCCGACTACATGCAGGAGGTGCCGGCCGAGTTCATCACCGTGGCCGCACCCAACGGCCAGCTGGCGCCCAACCTCGCCAAGCGCAACATCCAGATGAACCGCTACCCGGCGGCGGACATCGGCTTCACCTTCTTCAACATGAACGACCCGGTCGTGGGCGGCTACGAGCCGGCCCAGGTGGCGCTGCGCCGCGCCATCAGCCTGGCCTACGACGTGGACCGCGAGATCCGACTGGCGCGCAAGGGCCAGATGATCCCGGCCCAAGGCCTGATGCCGCCCGGCACCTGGGGCTACCGCGCCGACCTGAAGACCGAGATGAGCGAGTACAACGTCGCCAAGGCCAAGGCGCTGCTGGACCTGCACGGCTTCATCGACCGCGACGGCGACGGCTGGCGCGAGCGCCCCGACGGCAGCGAACTGCGCCTGGAGCGCGCCACCCAGCCCACGGCCGACTACCGCGTGCTGGACGAGCTGATGGAGAAGGCCATGCGGGCCATCGGCATCCGCATTGGCTTCAAGCAGGCCAAGTTCCCCGAGAACCTCAAGGCCAGCCGCGCCGGCCGCCTGCAGATGTGGAACGTCGCCTGGGTCGCGACGACGCCCGACGCCGGCTACCACCTCGCCGTGGCCTACGGCCCCAACGCCGGCCAGGCCAACCACAGCCGCTTCAACCTGCCCGAGTACAACCGCCTCTACGAGCTGCAGGCCGTGCTGCCCAACGGCCCCGAGCGCCAGCAGGCCATGGACCAGGCCAACAAGCTGGTGGTCGCCTACATGCCCTACAAGATCAGCGGCCACCGCATCTGGACCGACCTCAGCCACCCCTGGGTCGTCGGCGCGGAGCGCAACATCTTCCGGCGCGACTTCTGGCAGTACGTCGACGTCGACATGAAGGCCAAAGCCGCTGCAGGGCGCTGACCATGCGCGCGCTGCTGCTGACCCTGGGACTGGTGATCGGTAGCGCGCAGGCGGCCCCGCCACCGACGGCCGCCGCCCCCAAGACGCTGCGCTACGCCTTCCGCGTGGCCGAGACCGGCTTCGACCCGGCCAAGATCCTGGACCTGTACTCGCGCACGGTCACGCCGCACATCTTCGAGGCCCTGGTCACCTACGACTACCTGGCCCGGCCGGTGCAGCTCAAGCCCCTGACCGCCGTCGAGCTGCCCACACCCAATGCCGACTACACGCAGTGGACCGCCCGCGTGCGGCCCGGCATCTACTTCCAGGACGACCCGGCCTTCGGCGGCAGGAAGCGCGAGCTGACGGCGGCCGACTATGTCTACAGCTTCAAGCGCTTCGCCGACCCCAAGGTGGCCAGCCCGGCCTGGAGCACCGTGGAGGGCTGGCGCGTGACGGGCCTGAAGGCCGCGCGCGACGCCGCGCTGCAGTCCAAGCGCGATTTCGACTACGACAAGCCCATCGCCGGCCTGCAGCTGCTGGACCGCTACACGCTGCGCTTCCGGCTCGACAAGCCCAACCCGCGCTTCCTGCAGGAGATCGCGCTGTCCGACCTGTTCGGCGCCGTGGCCCGCGAGGTCATCGAGGCCGCCGGCGACCAGACCATGGCCCGACCCGTGGGCACCGGCCCCTTCGTGCTCAAGCAGTGGCGGCGCGGCAGCCTCATCGTGCTGGAGCGCAACCCCGGCTACCGCGAGCGCTTCTACGACGCCAACCCGGGCCCCGACGACGCCGAGGGCCAGGCGCTGCTGGCGAAGTTCAAGGGCCGGCGCATTCCGATGATCGACCGCGTGGAGATCAGCATCCTCGGCGAAGACCAGCCGCGCTGGCTGAGCTTCCTGCGCGGCGAGCACGACTTCCTGGAGCGCGTGCCCGAGCCCTTCTTCGCGGTGGCGGCGCCCAACAGCCAGCTGGCGCCCAACCTCGCCAAGCAGGGCATGAAGCTGCACCGCACGCTGGGCTCGGACGTGCTGCTGGCCTTCTTCAACATGGAGGACCCCGTCGTCGGCGGCCTGGCGCCGCACCAGGTGGCGCTGCGCCGCGCCATCGGCCTGGGCATGGACGTGGCGCGCGAGATCCGCCTCGTGCGCGGCGGCCAGGCCATTCCGGCGCAGGGCAACTTCCCGCCGCACACGCTGGGCTACGACCCCGACTTCAAGAGCGAGAACGGCGACTTCGACCCGCCGCGGGCCAAGGCCTTGCTAGACCTGTACGGCTATGTGGACCGTGACGGCGACGGCTGCCGCGACGCGCCGGACGGCGGCCCGCTGAAGCTGGAGATGGCCACCACGCCCGAGGGCGTGCAGCGCCAGATCGACGAGCTGTTCGACAAGGACATGCGCCGCATCGGCCTGTGCATCCCGTTCCGCACCGCCAAGTGGCCCGAGCAGCTCAAGGCCGCGCGCGCCGGCAAGCTGCAGATGTGGATGGTGGGCTATGCGTCGGCCCAGCCCGATGCCTACAGCGCGGCCACGCGTCTGTCCAGCACCCATGCCGGCGGCAACAACATCGCCCGCTTCAGCCTGCCCGAGGCCGACCGCCTGGTCGAAGAGATCGGCACCCTGCCCGACGGCCCCGAGCGCATGGCCAAGGTGCACCAGCTGCGCCGCATCGGCGTGGCCTACATGCCCTACAAGATCAAGGGCCACCGCTTCCTGCTCGACATCGAGCGCGCCCAGCTGCGCGGCTACCGCCGGCCCATGTTCGTGCAGAACTGGTGGGAGTACGTGGACATCGATCCGGCACTGCAGCCCGTCCGTTGAACCCGCCGATTCGACGGCCTGTCGCAACGCGCTGGCTGCGAAGGGCCAGGCCGCTAGGCTTCGCTCCATCAACAACACCGAGAGGAGTCCCCAATGAACGACGCCGACGAGCTCAACAAGCTGGCCGACCTGCACGCCCGCGGCGTGCTCAACGACGAGGAATTCGCCAAGGCCAAGGCCCGCGTGCTGGGCGGCCAGGCCGGCGCCGCGCCGGCCCCCAACCTGGGCGCAGTCAACGGCCTGCGCCGCGCCCGCCTGGACCGCTGGCTGGGCGGCGTCTGTGGCGGCATCGCCCGCGCGACGGGGCTGGACTCCTGGGTCTGGCGCCTGATCTTCGTCGTGCTGTTCCTGGCCTTCGGCAGCGGCATCCTCCTCTACATCCTCCTCTGGATCTTCGTTCCCGAGGAGTAAAGCCCCCCCCTACCGGCTCCGCCGGCCCCCTCAAGGGGGCACTCCCGACGGCCCGGCGGAGCCGGATCCGTGGGAGTCGCTGGAGGGGTCGGCCCGGAAGGCCTCCGTAGGATTCGTCGGTATGCTGGGCTGACAACACGGAGGCAGCGGATGAAACAGCTACCGGGGCTGGACGCCAGTTTTCTGTACCTGGAAACGCCGCAGATGCCCATGCACGTGGGCGCGCTGCACCTGCTGGAGCTGCCGGCCGGCTACGACGGCGACTATGTGGAGGACTTGCGCGAGCACATGCGCCAGCGGCTGCCGCAGCTGCCCGCGCTGCGGCGCCAGCTGATGAGCATGCCGCTCTCCCTGTCCAACCCGGGATGGGTGGACGCCGAGCCCGACCTCGACGACCACATCGTCGAGATCCCGCTGGGCGGCGACGCCGGCCTGGCCGAACTGGAGGCCCAGGTGGGCGCGCTGCACCCGGTACTGCTGGACCGGTCCCGGCCGCTGTGGAAGTTCCACGTCTTCACCGGCCTGGCACCCGGCCCCGAGGGCCAGGTGCGCGTGGCGCTGTACACGCAGCTGCACCATGCCGCCGTGGACGGCCAGGCCGCGGTGGCGCTGGCGCACGTGATCCTGGACACCGCGCCCGAACCGCGCCGCCCGGGCGACATGCCCACACGCAGCCGGCGCCACCGGGCGCCCGGCAACCTGGGCCTGCTACGCGCCGCCGTGGGCCAGCAATGGCAGCAGACGCTGAAGCTGGCCCGCAACCTGCCCGGCGCGGCCGGCCTGCTGGGCCAGATGGCGGCCAGCTATGTGGGCGGGGCCGTGGCCGGCGCCACGCTGGACAAGCTGCGCGGCCTGCTCGCCAGCGTGGCCAGCCAGACCACGGCGGTGGTGCGCGGCAGGACCGGCCTGTCGCAGCTGGGCCCGGCACCGCGCACGCGCTTCAACGTCAGCCTGTCGGACACCCGTTCCTTCGCCGCCGTCACGCTGCCGCTGGCCGAGCTCAACCGCACGCGGCGCCGCCACGGCGCCAGCCTCAACGATGCGGTGCTGTTCGTCATCGGCGGCGCGCTGCGGCGCTTCCTGACCAAGCACGGCCCGCTGCCGCGCAAGCCGCTGATCGCCGCCGTGCCGGTGTCCATGCGCGCGGCCGGCGACACCACGGCCAACAACCAGGCCACCATGAGCCTGATGAGCCTGGGCACCCACCTGGCCCAGCCGGCCGAGCGCCTGGCGCATGTGATGGCGTCCAGCCACGCGATGAAGGCGCAGCTGGGCCAGCTCAAGAGCCTGATGCCCACCGACTTCCCCAGTCTGGGCATCCCCTGGCTGATGCAGGCCGGCGCCATGCTCTACGGCCGCGCCCGCGTGGCCGAGAAGCTGCCGGTGGTGGCCAATGTGGTGGTCTCCAACGTGCCCGGGCCGCCGGTGCCGCTGTACCTGGCCGGCGCGCTGATGCTGACCAACTACCCCACCTCCATCGCCGTGCACGGCCTGGCGCTGAACGTGACGGTGCAGACCTACCACCAGTCGCTGGACATCGGCCTGATGGCCTGCGGCCAGGCCTGCCCCGAGACCGCCGAACTGGCGGCCTATGTGGAGACGGCGTTCATGGAGTTCCAGGCCCTGCCGGTGCCGGAGGCCGCACCGGCCAAGCCGGCCGCGAAGAAGAAGGCCGTCGTCGCCAAGGCGACACCACGCGCCCGGGCAAGCCCGGCCCGGAAGAAGGCTGCGGCTGGCTAACAATGCGGGGGCTCGCCCGTCCCCGATCACGCATGCCCGCCTCCCGCTCGCCGCGCCCGCCGCGCGGATCGCCCAAACCCGCCCCCCTGCACCCCGACTGGCCCGACCTGCGCGCCCCCAACACCTGGCTGCTGATGCTGGAGAGCCGTGCGCCGTGGGAGTACGCGGCGCTGCTGGCCGCGCTGCCCTGGATGCGTAAGCTGCAGAAATTCCCCCGAGGCGACGGCCACCCGGTGCTGGTCTTCCCCGGCCTGGGCGCCAACGACCTGACGACCGCGCCGCTGCGCGCGCTGCTGGACTCGCTGGGCTATGCCACCCAGCCCTGGGGCCAGGGCTTCAACTTCGGCCCCCGCGTGGGCGTGCTGGAGCGCTGCAAGGCGCACCTGGCGGAGCTGCACCGCCGCCACCACCGCAAGGTCAGCCTGGTGGGCTGGAGCCTGGGCGGCATCTACGCCCGCGAGCTGGCCAAGGAGTGCCCCGAGCTGACGCGCTGCGTCGTCACGCTGGGCACGCCGTTCACGGGCCATCCGCGCGCCACCAACGCCTGGCGCTTCTTCGAGCTGGTCAGCGGCCGGACGGTGGCCGACGACCCGGCGCTGCTGGCCCAGATCCGCCAGCCGCCGCCCGTGCCCACCACCTCCATCTATTCCAAGACCGACGGCGTCGTCGCCTGGCGCTGCAGCGTCAACGAGCCCTCGCCGCTGGCCGAGAACATCGAGGTGCAGGCCAGCCATGTGGGGCTGGGCTTCAACCCCATCGCGCTGTACGCGCTGGCCGACCGGCTGGCGCAGCTGGAAGGCGAGTGGCAGCACTTCGAGCCCAAGGGCGCACGGCGCTGGTTCTACAAGACGCCAACCGCGGGTGAATGACACCCGCGCACCACGCGGTGCGCAGGTGATCGCCGACCTCGCGCGTGCACAACCGCACGCGATGCCTCGGCACGAGGCGGCATAGGCGGCGAACTCGCTGGAGGCCCGAGGTGGCCTCGTTAGCATGATCTCCAGCAAGCCAGCGGTCCATGCCACCGCAGCTGCCGTGAACTCGATTCATGAGAGGGAGGACCATGCCATCCACATACCAAGCCGCGACCAGCGCCCGGTCGACGCCCCCCTGAGGCCGCGTCCCGCCTTCACATGCCTTAGGCCGCATCGGCCGTCACGCCCGGCACGGGCGCTGACCGGCCCGCCACCCCCTTTTCGCCACAGCTCGCCCGAGGCTTTCACAGCTCCGGGCGCGGTGTCCTGCTGCCCTTCGTTTCGCCAAACCATGCTTGCCACAGCCATGCACATCCACCCGCTTGCCGCCCGCCTGTCGCGCAGCCTCCTCCTCGGGGGCGCGACGCTCCTGCTCGCCGCCTGCAACAGCCAGGCCCCGGCACCCGCCGCCGTCGCGCCGGCCGAGCCTGCAGGCCCGGACCAGAGCCGCATCTGCCAGGTCGGCGACTGGCATGTGGCCAGCGACTGCAAGGCCGGCCAGAAGATCGTCTTCCTGCCCGAGAGCTTCGGCAACGAGCAACTGCCCGTGCTGTTCGCGGCACTGAACTGCGACCTGCGCTACCAAGTGGTGACCACGCGTGGCGCGGTCACCTGCATCTTTGGCCCGATCAAGCCGGCGGCGCCCGCGGCGCCAGCCCAGCAGGCCTCGGCGGCTTCCGCACCCTGAGGCGCAGCCTGCGCTCGCCTCACCACCACAACCACCTCACGCCATGAACCGCTTGTCCCGATACCTGTCCGTGCTGTGCCTGCACGCCGTCCTGCCACTGGCCCACGCCCAGACACCCGCTACCACCGAGCCGACCGCGGACGTTCCCGTCTCCGTGATCTTTGGCGAGCAGCGCCTGGGCCTGGATCGCATCCAGGCCATCGCCAACGAAATGATGAGCCCGCAACAGGCCGCCGCCCTGCGTGCGCACGGCCTGTCGCTGCACACGATGCTGTTCTCGTTCAAGTTCGGCCTTTGCCACGCCGAGGTCGGTACCGCGGTGCGGCCTGTCGACAGCAAGAGCACGCGCATGCCGTATTGGTCCGCCTGGGCAGCCAGCGAAGGCAAGGACTCCGCCATCCCGGCCAAGGCCTGCGAGAAGGCGCTGCGAGCCGCAATGAAAAACCTGGCCGGCACCGAAGCGTTCACGGATGCCAATCTGCGCAAAGCCGTACAGGTCACGTCCACGCCATCCAAGCCGGCACACCCCACGGGCAAGCGCGAGGCCAACACGGTGAACCATTCAACCTGGGGCCTCAGCGACTATGGCAAGCAGAGCATCGCCGACACCTTGGGCGATCGATGGATCTTGCCCTTGGACCACCGCAGGTTCTCGGCGTTCGTCTACCTGCGGGAGCCGAAAACACTGGAAGGCAACAGCTACTGCTTCTTGATGACCGGGTTGACGGCAAAACCGCCGCTCGGCGACACCAGCGCCCGCATTCCCGCAATGCTGTCTAGTCGCGCCAAGGTGAACGAGGACTGCGCCAACGCGGTAGTCGAAGCCGGGCTGGAGCAGCTGCGCGACACCTACGAGGAAGACCTGGACGCCTTCTACAAATACAACACCGAACCCGGCCAGACCTACCCGAGCGCCGTCGAGGTCCGCAAGACCTTGGCCAAGTATGAGGCCGACCAAAAGCGCAAGGCCCAGGCTGCAGCGGCATCGCCCGCACGCCAGTCCGCCAACACCTCCCGCAACGTCCTGCGCTGCACCAACGACTGCGTCAACGGCAACTGCGTGCGCACCTTCGAGGATGGCCGCAAGGAACGCTGGCAGGCGCCGCGCCGCTACAACCCACTGACAAGCAACTGGGAGTGGGACATCACCACCAACGCCTGCGGCGGCTGACGCGCCGACAGGCCTCAACCCCCTGCGCGGCGCGGGGGGTGGCGTTCTCGCGGTAAGGTATCACCCTCAACCGGACCGAACTCCCATGCAACACCACACCCTCGCCGCCGAAGACAAGGCCGCCGCCAAGAAGGACGCCCCCGAGAAGATGGAAGAGCAGCTGCTCTTCAAGGGCCGCTACGTGATGATCTTTGGCGAGATCGACGACAAGATGGCCCACGCCACCTGCCGCCGCCTGCTGGCGCTGTCGCAGGAGTCCGACGCCCCCATCACGCTGCTGATCTCCAGCCCCGGTGGCCATGTGGAGAGCGGCGATGCCATCCACGACATGATCCGCTTCGTGCGCGCCCCCGTCACCGTGGTCGGCACGGGTTGGGTGGCCAGCGCCGGCACCCACATCTACCTGGCCGCGCCCAAGGAGCGCCGCCTGGCGCTGCCCAACACCCGCTTCATGATCCACCAGCCCGCGGGCGGCGCCGGCGGCCAGGCCAGCGACATCGCCATCCAGGCCAAGGAAATCATCCGCACCCGCGAGCGCATCGCCGCCGTCATCGCCCGCGAGACCGGCCAGCCGCTGGAGCGCGTGCGCGTGGACATCGAGCGCGACTTCTGGATGGGCACCGACGAGGCCATCGCCTACGGCCTGGTCTCGCGCGTGGTGGAGCGGCAGTCCGACCTGGCCTGATGCAGGTCTCGGCCAACGGCGTCCGCATCGAGGTCGAGGTCCACGGCCCGGCAGACGGCGAGCCGCTGCTGCTCATCATGGGCCTGGGCATGCAGCTGGTGGCCTGGCCCGAGGGGTTGGTCGAGCAGTTGGTGGCGCGCGGCTTTCGCGTCATCCGCTTCGACAACCGCGACGTCGGGCTGAGCCAGCCCTTCGACCACCTGGGCCTGCCCAACATCCCGCTGGCCGCGCTGCTGCACACGCTGCGCCTGCCCATGCGCCCGCCCTATGCGCTGGCCGACCTGGCGCGCGACGCGGTGGGCGTGCTGGACGCGTTGGGCATCGCGCAGGCGCATGTCTGCGGTGCCTCCATGGGCGGCATGGTGGCCCAGCACCTGGGCTTCGCGCACGGCCAGCGGCTCAAGAGCCTGACGCTGATGATGACCACCAGCGGACACCGCAGCCTGCCCAAGGAAAGCCTCAAGGTGCGGCGCATGCTGCTGTCGCGGCCGCGGCCCGGCGCCACGCCGGAGCAGCGCCAGCGCAACATCGTGGACCACTTCGTGCGGCTGTACGGCGTCATCGGCAGCCCCGGCTTCCCGAGCGAGCCGCAGCTGCTGCGCGAGCGCATCGCGCTGAGCGTGAAGCGCGCCTACCGACCGCAGGCCGCCGCGCGCCAGCTGGTGGCCATCGCGGCAGACAGCCACCGCGCCGTGCGCCTGCCCAACATCCAGGCGCCCACGCTGGTCTTGCACGGCGCGGACGACCCGC
>JBKBVY010000067.1:0-14095 GCA_046289335.1 Roseateles sp.
AAGAACCCGGGCGTCCTCGAAGCGCTTGAGCCGCAGCAGCAGCTCGGCGCCGATACGCGCCGCATACAGCCAGTACTTGCCCTTGGCCTCGAAGCGCGCCAGGCACAGGTTGGCGGCCGCGTCGAAGTCTTCGCGCTCGATGGCCTCGAAGATGTCCTTCAGCACGCGCTTGCGCTGGCGGGCGCTGGCCAGTCGCTCGGCGAGGTTGGCGCTGGTGTAGGGCTTGATCAGGTAGGCGTCCAGCGCCGCCTCGGCCGCTTCGGCCACCTTGGCGTAGGTGGCCTCGCTGGTCACCATGACGAAGACGGTGGAGTAGGGCAGCAGGCCCTCGCGGCGCAACTCGTCCAGCAGGTCCTGACCCGAGGTGTCGCTGCCGTCGAAGTGGTAGTCGCACAGCACGATGTCAAAGCTCTGGTGCTCCAGCATCACCCGCGCATCCTTCACCCGCGGCGTCTGCTTGACCGTGCCCACCCCCAGATCGCGCAGCTGTGCCGACATCAGGCTGCGCGAGTTCGCGTTGCTGTCGATGATCAACGCGGACGCATTCTGGATGTGCTCGTCCATCAGGAACATGCGCCCCCCCTGCCCGGCATGCGGCCGTGGACTGTGATCGGGAAGAGGGCCAAATCTGTCACTTATGACGCGTCAAGGTGAATCTGCACAAACTTTAGGGTTGCTGCGTCCATCCTTGACAGCTGGAAAACGCGCGCTTCCGGCGCGCTGCGTGACATAAGCCGCACCAGCCCGGCGCAACGATGTCGTCTGGAAGCAGCAAGGCCGCCACCCGTCGGCAGTGACGGGGGCGGCCTCGGCGGGGACCGGCGCGGGGCGCTTACTTGAACAAGTCCTTGACGCGATCCGTCCAGCTCTTGGCGTTGGGCGAGTGCTTCTCGCCGCCCTTCTTGAGCGACTCGTCCAGCTCCTTGAGCAGCTTCTTCTGGTGCTCGGTGAGCTTGACCGGCGTCTCGACCGCGATGTGGCAGTACAGGTCACCGGGATAGCTGGAGCGCACGCCCTTGATGCCCTTGCCGCGCAGCCGGAAGGTCTTGCCATGCTGCGTGCCCTCGGGCAGCTCGATCTCGGCCTTGCCGCCCAGCGTCGGCACTTCGATGGTGCCGCCCAGCGCCGCGGTGATCAGCGAGACGGGCATCGTGCAGTGCAGGTCGTCGCCGTCGCGCTCGAAGATGTCGTGCTGCTTGATGCGGATCTCGATGTAGAGGTCGCCCGCCGGGCCGCCGTTCACGCCGGGCTCGCCATTGCCCGCCGAGCGGATGCGCATGCCCTCGTTGATGCCGGCCGGGATCTTCACCTCCAGCGTCTTCTGCTTCTTCACCTTGCCCTGGCCGCTGCAGGCGGTGCATGGCTCGGGGATGATCTTGCCGGTGCCGTGGCAGTGCGGGCAGGTCTGCTGGATGCTGAAGAAGCCCTGGCGCATGTGCACCGTGCCCGAGCCGCCGCAGCTGCCGCAGGTCTTGGCGCTGGTGCCGGGCTTGGCGCCGGAGCCGCCGCAGGTCTCGCAGTTCTCCCAGCTGGGGATGCGGATCTGCGTCTCCTTGCCGCGCGCGGCCTCCTCCAGCGTGATCTCCATCGCGTAGCTGAGGTCGCTGCCGCGGTAGACCTGCTGGCCGCCGCCGCGCCGGCCGCCCGCCTGGCCGCCGAAGATGTCGCCAAAGATGTCGCCGAACGCCTCGGCAAAGCCGCCGAAGCCTTCCGCACCGGCGCCGCCGCGGAAGCCGCCGCCGCCCATGTTGGGGTCGACGCCGGCATGGCCGTACTGGTCGTAGGCCGCGCGCTTCTGGGCGTCGGTGAGCATCTCGTAGGCCTCCTTGGCCTCCTTGAACTTCTCCTCGGCAGCCTTGGCGCCGTCACCCTGGTTGCGGTCAGGGTGGTACTTCATGGCCAGCTTGCGGTAGGCCTTCTTGATGTCCTCCTCGGTCGCGTTCTTGGCGACGCCGAGGACTTCGTAGTAATCGCGCTTGGAAGCCATTGCTCTTCTCTTCAAGGGCAAAAGCCCGGCGACGCCTGTGCAGCGCCGCCGGGCCGGAACGTCGACGGCTTACTTGCTGTCTTTGACTTCCTTGAACTCGGCATCCACGACGTCGTCGTCGGCCGGGCGCTTGGCCTCGCCCTGCGCAGCGGCTTGGGGCTGCTCCGCAGCGCCTGCGGCGGCACCGGCAGCGGCCTGGGCGGCCTGCTGGTCGGCGTAGATCTTCTCGCCCAGCTTCTGGCTGGCCGTCATCAAGGCCTCGGTCTTGGCATCGATCGCGGCCTTGTCATTGCCCTTGATGGCTTCTTCCAGTTCCTTGACGGCGGCCTCGATCTTGTCCTTCTCGCCGGCATCCAGCTTGTCGCCATGCTCGGCCAGCGACTTGCGCACGCTGTGCACCATGCCGTCGGCCTGGTTGCGGGCCTGCACCAGCTCGACCTTCTTCTTGTCCTCGGCTGCATTGGCCTCGGCGTCCTTGACCATCTTCTCGATCTCGGCCTCGGACAGGCCCGAGTTGGCCTTGATGGTGATCTTGTTCTCCTTGCCGGTGCCCTTGTCCTTGGCGCCGACGTGCAGGATGCCGTTGGCGTCGATGTCGAAGCTGACCTCGATCTGCGGCACGCCGCGCGGGGCCGGCGGGATACCTTCGAGGTTGAACTCGCCCAGCGACTTGTTGTGCTGCGCCAGCTCGCGCTCGCCCTGGTAGACCTTGATCGTCACGGCCGGCTGGTTGTCGTCGGCGGTGGAGAAGGTCTGCGAGAACTTCGTCGGGATGGTCGTGTTCTTCTTGATCATCTTGGTCATCACGCCGCCCAGGGTCTCGATGCCCAGCGACAGCGGCGTGACGTCCAGCAGCAGCACGTCCTTGCGCTCGCCGCCCAGGACCTGGCCCTGGATGGCGGCACCGACGGCCACGGCCTCGTCGGGGTTGACGTCCTTGCGCGGCTCCTTGCCGAAGAACTCCTTGACCTTCTCCTGCACCTTGGGCATGCGGGTCATGCCGCCGACCAGGATCACGTCGTCGATGTCCGACACCGACACGCCGGCATCCTTGATGGCGATGCGGCAGGGAGCGATGGTGCGCTCGATGAGATCGTCCACCAGCGACTCCAGCTTGGCACGGGTCAGCTTGACGTTCAGGTGCTTGGGACCCGACGCGTCGGCCGTGATGTAGGGCAGGTTGACGTCGGTCTGCGAGCTGTTGGACAGCTCGATCTTGGCCTTCTCGGCGGCTTCCTTCAGGCGCTGCAGGGCCAGCACGTCCTTGGTCAGGTCGACGCCTTGTTCCTTTTTGAACTCGGTGACGATGTAGTCGATGATGCGCTGATCGAAGTCCTCGCCGCCCAGGAAGGTGTCGCCGTTGGTGGACAGCACCTCGAACTGCTTCTCGCCGTCGACGTCCGCGATCTCGATGATGGAGATGTCGAAGGTGCCGCCGCCGAGGTCGAACACGGCGATCTTGCGGTCGCCCTTGCCATGCTTGTCCAGGCCGAAGGCCAGGGCCGCGGCGGTGGGCTCGTTGATGATGCGCTTGACGTCCAGACCGGCGATGCGGCCGGCGTCCTTGGTGGCCTGGCGCTGGCTGTCGTTGAAGTAGGCCGGCACCGTGATGACGGCTTCGGTCACTTCCTCACCGAGGTAGTCCTCGGCGGTCTTCTTCATCTTGCGCAGCACCTCGGCGCTGACCTGCGGCGGCGCCAGCTTCTTGCCGCGCACCTCCACCCAGGCGTCGCCGTTGTCGGCGGCCACGATGGAGTAGGGCATCAGGTCGATGTCCTTCTGCACTTCCTTCTCGGAGAACTTGCGGCCGATCAGGCGCTTCACCGCGTACAGCGTGTTCTTGGGGTTGGTCACCGCCTGGCGCTTGGCCGAGGCGCCGACCAGGATCTCGCCATCTTCCTGGTAGGCAATGATGGACGGCGTGGTGCGGGCGCCCTCGGCGTTCTCGATCACGCGGGTCGTGTTGCCCTCCATGACCGCGACGCACGAGTTCGTGGTGCCCAGGTCAATGCCGATGATCTTTCCCATGTTGTTGCTCCTGATGAATGCTTGGATGCTTGGAATCTGTGGATAACCCCGCCGCCTTCAAGGGGTGGCAGGGTGTGAATTACTTGGGTGCCGCCACCGTGACGAGAGCCGGCCGCAGCACCCGGTCGGCGATCAGGAAGCCCTTCTGCAGCACCGTGACCACCGTGTTGGCCTCCTGCTCGGCCGGCACCACTGAGATGGCCTGGTGCTGGTGGGGGTCGAACTTGACGCCCGCGGCGGGGTTGATCTCGACGACCTTGTTGCGCTCCAGTGCGCTGGCCAGCTGGCGGCGGGTGGCATGCACGCCTTCCAGCACCGTCTCGACGGCGGCATTGGGCATCGCGATGGCGGCCTCCAGGCTGTCCATGACCGGCAGCATGGCCTCGGCGAAGCCCTCGACGGCGAACTTGCGGGCCTTGGCGATGTCCTCGTCGGCGCGGCGGCGCACGTTCTCGACCTCGGCCTTGGCGCGCAGGTAGGCGTCGCTCATCTCGGCGAGCCGACCTTCCAGCTCGGCGATCTTGGCTGCGGGTTGGGGTTCGGCGGTCGCCGGCTCGGCGGTGGCGCTGGCGGCGTCTTCGGGCAGGGGGTTGTCGTTCGTCATGGCAATCAAGGATCGGGACTGTGGCGACTTGGGGCGCGATGTCCTGGTTTCAAGAGGGGGGATTCGACATCGATGATCCGGATCAACCCGGATCGTCCCCGTCCAGCGAGGCGGACCAGCGGTCCCAGTCGGCGAGGCGGCGCCGGTCCTGCTTGGTCGGCCGGCCCTGGGCGATGGTGGCGGCGGGCTCCGGCGCCAGGCGGCGCGCCTCGGCCGCGGCCTCGCGGGCCGTGATGCTGGCCGGCGTCTCGGCATAGAGGGCCTGGGCCTGCGGCGCCGGCCCGCGCTGCTGCGACAGGCCGCGCACCTCGACCTCGCGCGTGACGGCGCCGATGCGCACGGTCAGCAGGTCGCCCACCTTCACGTCACGCGCCGGCTTCACCGGCTGGCCGCCCATCCGCACGCGGCCGAGGTTGATCTCGTCCACGGCCAGCGCCCGGGTCTTGTAGAAGCGCGCGGCCCAGAGCCATTTGTCCAGGCGCATCGCCGCCGGCGCGTCGCTCATTGCGCAGCCCCGGCCGCCAGCGCGCGCTGGCGCTGCAGGGCCAGCGTGTCGGCGTGCGGTGCGGTTGTGGGCCAGCCCTGCAGGTGGCGCTGGGCCAGCTCCGCCAGCGCCTGCATGCCGGACGGATGGTCGTTCAGGCAGGGCACGTAGCCGAAGCGCTGGCCGCCGGCATGCAGGAAGGCTTCGCGCGCCTCCTGGTTGATCTCCTCCAGCGTCTCCAGGCAGTCGGCCGAGAAGCCGGGGCAGATCACGTCCACCGACTTCACGCCCTCCTGCGCCAGCTTGACGAGGCTGGGCTCGGTGTAGGGCTGCAGCCACTTGGCCTTGCCGAAGCGGCTCTGGAAGGTGACCAGCCACTCGCCGTCGCGCAGGCCCAGCGCCTCGGCCAGCAGCCGGCCGGTCTTCAGGCATTCGCAGTGGTAGGGGTCGCCCAGGTGCAGCGTCCGCTCGGGCATGCCGTGGAAGCTCATCACCAGCCGCTCGCCGCGGCCTTCGCGCTGCCAGTGCTCGCGCACCGTCTGCGCCAGCGCCGCGATGTAGGCCGGGTCGTCGTGGTAGCGGTTGACGAAGCGCAGCTCGGGCACATGGCGGGTGTTGAGCGCCCAGCGCGCGACATCGTCGATGACGCTGGCCGTGGTCGCGCCCGAGTACTGCGGGTAGGCCGGCAGCACCAGCACGCGACGCACGCCTTCGCGCTTGAGCGCGTCCAGCGTCGGGCCGATGGCGGGTTGGCCGTAGCGCATCGCGTGGGCCACCCGCACGCGCAGGCCGCGCTCGCCCAGCAGGTCCTGCAGCAGCCGCGCCTGTTTCTCGGTCCAGACCTTCAGCGGCGAGCCCTCGGGCGTCCAGACGGTGGCGTATTTGGCGGCCGACTTGGCCGGCCGCACCCGCAGGATGATGCCGTGCAGGATCAGCGCCCAGGCCAGTTTCGGGATCTCGACCACCCGCGGGTCGGCCAGGAACTGGGCCAGGTAGCGGCGCAGGGCCGGCGCGGTCGGCGCGTCGGGTGTGCCGAGGTTGCACAACAGCACGGCCACGTCGGTGGCCAGGGGGCCGGCGGGCGCTGCGCCGTGGCGCAGCGGCGGTTCGGGAGCAAAAGGCATGGTGGGGGTCAGCGCCGCGAGCGCGGGCCGCCGAAGGCTTGGGGTTCTGTGTCGGCGAAGTGCAGCACCTCGAAGCGCACGATGGGCGATTGCTCGTCGCTGGGCGGTCCGCCCAGGCCGATGACGCCGCTGCCGTGCAGCGTGCAGCTGCCGCGCTTGAGGCTGAGCAGCTCGCCCGAGTCGCCGAAGCGGACGTAGGTGCCGTTGTAGGACAGGTCGGTCAGCTCGAAGCTGCTGCCCTGCCAGTCGATGCGGGCATGCGAGCGCGACACGCGCGCATCGGTGATGCAGTAGGTGGCCTGCACGCTTCGGCCCAGCACGATGGGCATGGCGCCGATGTCGAAGACGCGGTCCAGGTCTTGCCAGATCAGCCGCATGCCGTCGGGCTCGACGGAGCGCATGGGCTCGCCGAACTGCGTCGCCGCGTCGTCGCTGCTCAG
The DNA here is from genome assembly GCA_046289335.1 of Roseateles sp. Lineage (GTDB taxonomy): Bacteria > Pseudomonadota > Gammaproteobacteria > Burkholderiales > Burkholderiaceae_C > Pelomonas. The sequence goes on from JBKBVY010000067.1 coordinate 6,668, forward strand.
CAGCGGCGCGGCGTCAAGTCGGTAGACATGCACGGGCTCGACGCGGCCGCGCACCGAGATGCGGTCCAGGCTGCGGAAGCGCCCTTTGGACGCGTGGTGCAGGCCGGCCAGCACCTCGGCCGTGACGAGGATCTCGCCGTCGCCGGCATGGTCGATGAGCCGGGCCGCGACGTTGACCGCATCGCCGAAGCAGTCGCCGTTGAGCTCCACGACCTCGCCGCGGGCCAGCGCAACCTGCAGGCGCAGCGCCAGCATGGCCGGGTTGCTCAGGCGGCGCGCGCGCTGCACGGTCTTCTCCAGCAGCTCCTGCATGCGCTGGGCGGCGCGCACGCCGTCGCGCGGCGTCTCGAACGCGGCCATCAGTCCGTCGCCCAGCGTCTTGATCAGGTGGCCGCCGCTTTCCAGCACGGCCTCGCTGATCTGGCTGACCGTCTGCGTGACCAGCGCGCTGGCCTCGGCATTGCCGAGGGACTCATACAGCCCGGTGCTGCCACGCAGGTCGGCGAAGAGGACGGTGCGCTCGCGGATCGCGGTCATGTCGGAAGTTTAGGGCGTGAAAAAAGGCCGGACGGGCCGGCCTTCGTTGCGATCCCGATCAGAGGTTGTCGAGATAGGTGCGCAGCTTGTCCGAGCGGCTCGGGTGCTTGAGCTTGCGGATGGCCTTGGCCTCGATCTGGCGGATGCGCTCACGCGTGACGTCGAACTGCTTGCCGACCTCCTCCAGCGTGTGGTCGCTCTGCATCTCGATGCCGAAGCGCATGCGCAGCACCTTGGCCTCGCGCGGGGTCAGCGAGTCGAGGATGTCCTTCACCACTTCGCGCAGGCCGGCCTGCATGGCGGCCTCGATGGGCGCGGTGTTGTTGGTGTCCTCGATGAAGTCGCCCAGGTGGCTGTCGTCGTCGTCGCCGATCGGCGTCTCCATGGAGATCGGCTCCTTGGCGATCTTCATGATCTTGCGGATCTTGTCCTCGGGGATCTCCATCTTCTCGGCCAGCGTCGGCGCGTCCGGCTCGTAGCCGAACTCCTGCAGGTGCTGGCGCGAGATGCGGTTCATCTTGTTGATCGTCTCGATCATGTGAACCGGGATGCGGATGGTGCGGGCCTGGTCGGCAATCGACCGCGTGATGGCCTGGCGGATCCACCAGGTCGCATAGGTCGAGAACTTGTAGCCGCGGCGGTATTCGAACTTGTCCACCGCCTTCATCAGGCCGATGTTGCCCTCCTGGATCAGGTCCAGGAACTGCAGGCCGCGGTTGGTGTACTTCTTGGCAATGGAGATCACGAGGCGCAGGTTGGCCTCGATCATTTCCTTCTTCGCGTCACGAGAGGCCTTCTCGCCCTCGTTCATACGCTTGTTGATCTCCTTCAGATCGTCCAGCGGCACGACAGCCTTGGCCTGGATGTCGATGAGCTTCTGCTGCAGCTCCTGCACCGGCGGCAGGTTGCGGCTCAGGATGGTGCTGTAGGGCTTGCCGGCAGCGACTTCCTTCTCGGCCCACTTCAGGTTCAAGGCGTTGGGCGGGAAGGTCTTGATGAAGTGTTCCTGCGGCATGCCGCACTTGTCGACCACGATCTTGCGCAGCTCGCGCTCGTAGCGGCGCACGTCGTCCACCTGGCTGCGCAGGATGTCGCACAGCTTCTCGATGGTCTTGACGGTGAAGCGGATGGTCATCAGTTCGCTGCTGATGGCCTCCTGGGCCTTGTTGTAGGCCGGCGACTTGTAGCCTTCCTTCTCGAAGGCCTTGCGCATCTTGTCGAAGCCGGCGCTGATGAGGTCGAACTTCTCCAGCGCCGCGGTCTTGAGCTCTTCGAGCTTCTTGGTCAGCGCCTTGGAGCCGCCGTTGCCGTCGTCGTCGTCTTCCTCGTCGAACTCGTCGAAGTCTTCCTCGGCCACGTAGTCGTCGGCCTCGTCCTCGGCGACGAAGCCGTCGACGACGTCGGAGATCTGCATCTCGCCCGCACGGATCTTGGCCGCCATCTCCAGGATGTGGGCGATGGTCGTCGGCGAGGCCGAGATGGCCAGCATCATGGCCTGCAGACCGCCTTCGATGCGCTTGGCGATCTCGATCTCGCCCTCACGCGTCAGCAGTTCGACCGTGCCCATCTCGCGCATGTACATGCGCACCGGGTCGGTCGTGCGGCCGAATTCGGAGTCCACCGTCGACAGCGCGGCTTCCGCGGCTTCTTCGGCTTCTTCCTCCGTCGAGGTGGTGGTGGCGTTGCCCTGGATCAGCAGCGTGGCGGCGTCCGGCGCCTGCTCGTAGACCGCGATGCCCATGTCGTTGAGCATGGACACGATGGCTTCGAGGATTTCCTCGTTGACCAGCTTCTCGGGCAGGTGGTCGTTGATTTCCTGGTGGGTCAGGAAGCCGCGCGTCTTGCCCATCTTGATGAGGGTCTTCAGCTCCGTGCGGCGCTTGACGGCTTCCTCTTCGGTCAGGGCGGTCTCTTCCAGGCCGAACTCGCGCATCAGCGCGCGCTCCTTGGCGCGGCTGACCTTCATGCGCAGCGGCTTGGCCTTGACGGCCTCTTCTTCGACCGCAACCGCCTCTTCCGCTTCGGGCTCCTCGCCCTCCAGCTCGGCGTCGATGTCGGAGAAGTCCTCTTCCTCGTCGGCGTCCTTCTTGCCGCCGGCCTTCTTGGACGTGGTCTCCGCCTTGGGCTTGCGACCGCGCTTGGGCTTGTCCTCGTCACCCGCCTTGGCCGCCTTGGCGGCAGGCTTGGCCGCCGCCTTGGCGGTCTTGGCGGGCGCTTCGGCTGCGGCCTTGGCGGCCGGCTTCTTCTTGGGCTCTTCGGCGGGAGCGGGGCTGGCCTTGGTCGCGGTCTTCTTGGCGGTCATGCAGGTCCTTAGAGGGGTTTGCGCGGTCAATTCAGAAATGCAGCAGCCACCGCGGCCGGCCCGGGCTCGGCGTCAAGCCGGGCGGGGCTGGGGGCGGTGGCTTTCACCGTCAGGGTTTCAGTGAGGGACCCGTACGTGGCGCGAACAAGCTGGCGTGATCGTTTGGAGTGCAGAGGTGGCGGATGTGGTGGCCTTCAAAACCTCGTCGGTTGCCTTGTGTCGCAAGGTGGCCGGGCCCGGCATCGCTCTGCCGTCACTCTTGTTGACGCGCGCGGAAAACACGAGATTATCAGCCACGGCAGGCTGAATTGCAAAACTGCGGCCGGTGAAACCCCCAGGAACGCCCTCGGGTGCGGCTCAGCCGGGCGCCACGCCGTGGCGCTCCCGCAGGCGGGCCAGTGCCTCCAGCGCCCGGCGCCGATCCTCGTCGGTGGCGCCGCTGCCGCCCGGCAGCGCCGCGGGCGCGCGGGCGCGCAGGTCGGCCACCGCCCGGGCCAGGTCGCCGGCCGGGTCGGGCTCCTCGATGCCCAGCTCCTGGAACGGGCGCACCAGGCGTTGGGCCGCGTCGCCCAGGCCGTCCGCGACCAGGCCCGCCTGCACGACGGCCCAGGGGCTGGCGCCGTGGTGCGTCAGGTGGCGTTCCAGCCAGTGCACCAGGTCGCCGTGCACGCCGGGCAGCTCGTGCAGCAGCGCACGGTCCTCCTCGGCCAGCGTGTCCCAGAGTTCGCTGTGCTGCAGCAGCAGGCGCACGGCGTGGTCGGTGGGCGTGGGCGGGACCTTGCGCGGCCCGGCCGGGCGTGGCTCGGACTCCCGGTCGCGGCGTGATTTCCAGTCGCCCTTGCCGCGCCATTCGGACTTGGGCTGCCAGCGCGGTCGTTCCGCGGGCGCTGCGGCGGCGGGCGCGGCCTCGGCGGTCACGCTCGCCTCGCCGCCCCACAAGGCCTGCAGCTCCGCCTCGGGCAACTGCCCCTGGCGCGCGATCTCACCCAGCAGCTGGCGCCGCAGCAGCCCGTCGGGCAGCAGGCTCCACAGCGGCCGCGCCTGGTTGAGCATGCGCGCCCGGCCCTCGGGCGTGGCGAGGTCGCAGCCCTCGCCGGCCACGCTGACCAGCTGGCGCGACAGCGGCACGGCGCCCTCGATGCAGCGCTCGAAGGCCTCGGCGCCCAGCTCGCGGACGTAGGAGTCCGGGTCGTGTTCGGGCGGCAGGAACAGGAAGCGGATGGTGCGCGACTCGGTGGCGTGCGGCAGCGCCGCCTCCAGCGCGCGCGCGGCGGCGCGGCGGCCGGCGGCGTCGCCGTCGAAGCTGAACACCACCGATTCGGTGAAGCGGAACAGCTTCTGCACATGTTCCGCCGTGCAGGCCGTGCCCAGCGTGGCCACCGCATTGCCGAAGCCGTGCTGGGCCAGCGCGACGACGTCCATGTAGCCCTCGACGACCAGCGCATGGCCGCGCTGGCGCATGGCCTGGCGGCCCTCGAACAGCCCGTACAGCTCGCGGCCCTTGTGGAAGACCGGCGTCTCGGGCGAGTTCAGGTACTTGGGCTCACCCTTGTCCAGCACGCGGCCGCCAAAGCCGATGACCTCGCCCTGCACGTTCCTGATCGGGAACATGATGCGGTCGCGGAAGCGGTCGTAGCGCTTGGCGTCCTCCCCGGGCTCCACGTCAGGGGTGATGACGAGGCCCGCTTCGACCAGCTGCGGGTCGTCGTAGGCCGGGAAGCCGCTGGCCAGCGAGCGCCAGCCTTCCGGTGCATAGCCCAGCCCGAAGCGGGCGGCGATCTGGCCCGTCAGGCCGCGGCCCTTCAGGTAGGTCACCGCGCGCGGCGACTTGCGCAGCTGGGCCTTGTAGAAGTCGGCGGCGCGGGCCAGCACGTCGGTCAGGCTTTGCTGCTTCTCCTTCTCGGCCTTGGCGCGCTCGCGCTGCTCGGGGCTGCGCTCGTCCTGCGGCACCACCATGCCGACCTGCTGGGCCAGGTCTTCCACGGCCTCGACGAAGCTCGCGCCGGTGTGCTCCATCAGGAAGCCGATGGCGTTGCCATGCACGCCGCAGCCGAAGCAGTGGTAGGTCTGGCGGCTGGGGCTGACGATGAAGCTGGGCGACTTCTCGCCGTGGAACGGACACAGGCCCTTGTGGTTGATGCCCGCCTTCTTCAGGTCGACGTGGCGGCCCACCACCTCGACGATGTCGACGCGGGCCAGCAGGTCATGGATGAAGCCTTGGGGGATCACCCCCGGAGTTTACGGATGGGCGCGGGTGGTCTGGCTCGGCGCCCGGGTCCAGTCGCTCAGGCCAAAGGCGGCCAGCCAGCCGGGCAGGGCGTCGGCGGGCATGGCGGCGGCGATGCCGTTGCCCTGGGCCAGCCGGCAGCCCAGCCGCAGCAGCTCGCGCGCATGGGCGCGGCTTTCGACGCCCTTGGCCAGCACCGCGCAGCCCAGGTTGCGGCCCAGGCCGATGACGCTTTCCACCAGCGACAAGTCCTGCGCATCGCCCAGCATGCCCTGCACATAGCTGCGGTGGAGCTTCAAGGTGTCGACGGACAGCAGCTTCAGCGACGCCAGCCGTGTGTAGGCGGCGCCGAAGTCGTCCAGCGCGATGCCCACGCCCAGCCCCAGGCAGCGCTGGATCAGCGCCTGCGTGGCCGCGGTCTCGGCCAGCGCGTCGGTCTCCAGCACATCCAGGTGCAGCAGATGGGCCAGCTCCGGCGGCTGGCGCTGGATCAGCTCCTGCAGCCGCTGCGGGAAATCCGGCTGGCTGAGCTGTCGCGCACCCACGTTGACGCTGACCTGCAGGCCGCGGCCGCCGTTGACGCCCTCGCGCTGCCAGGTGGCGGCCTGCGCCAGTGCCTGCTCGATGACCCAGTCGCCGATCTGCACCGCCAGGCCCGTGTTGCCGGCGGCGGGCAGGAACAGCGCCGGCGTGAGCAGGCCGCGATCGGGGTGGTGCCAGCGCAGCAAGGCCTCCACGCCCACCACCTGGCCGGTGCGCAGGTCCACCTGGGGCTGGTAGTGCAGCACCAGCTCGCCGCCGTCGAGGGCGCGCTGCAGCCGCGCGACGGCGATCAGGCTGGCCTCCTCGCGCTCGTCCATCGACGGGTCGTGGAAATGCACCGCGCCGCGGCCGCTGCGCTTGGCGCGGAACAGCGCGTTGGCGGCATGGCGCAGCAGGGTCTCGGGGGCGGCGTCGTCCAGCGGATAGAGCGTGGCGCCGACGCTGGCGCCGATCTCCAGCGCCATGCCGTCGCCGATGCGGCTCTCGCGGATGGCCACCGGCGTCGACACCACCGCCAGCAGGCGGTCGATGGCGCGCTGGCCCTCCTCGGGCGTCTGCACGCGCAGCAGCACGGCGAACTCGTCGCCGTGCAGGCGGGCCAGGTGGTCGGCCGTGTCGGGCCAGGCGCCGCGTGCGCCGCGCAGCGTGGCCTGCAGGCGCTCGCTGAGCTGGCGGAAGATGGCGTCCGCGACCAGCGGGCCGTAGTCGGTGTTGACGCGGGCGAAATCGTCCAGGTCGATGAGGGCCACCACCAGCTTGAAGCCGTCGCGGTTGGCCGCCGCCATGGCCTGGGGCAGCAGGCGCACGAATTCGTCGCGGTTGGGCAGGCCGGTGGCGAGGTCGAAACGCTGACTGCGGCGCAGCAGCTCCTGCTGGCGCAGGCTCTCGCCCAGGTCGGTCAGGCTCAGCAGCCGCCAGCGCGGCGCCACGCCGTCGGGCTCGGGCACGGCGCTGACGCGCACCTGGAACACATGCTGGCCGCCGTCCTCCAGGGCCACCTGCAGCCGGCCGCTCCAGGGTTCGCCTGCGCCCAGCCGGGCCTGCAGCTCGCTGGCGTCCTGGCCGCTGCGCTGCAGGTTGGCGGCGGCCAGCGGTGTGGCCAACCGGCCCACCAGCGTCTCCCGTGAGGCATGCATCAGCTCGCAATAGGCCGGGTTGACCTCGACGATGCGCGACTGCATGTCCAGCACGGCCAGCCCTTCGCCCGACTGCTGGAACAGCGTGGCGGCCAGCCGCTCGCGCTCCTCGGCGGTATGGCGCCAGCTGACGTCGGCCAGCGTCAGGATGAGGCCGCGCGCCCGACCGCGGCGGTCGCGCTGTGGCACGTGGGCCTGCAGCTCATGCCAGCGCCAGTCGCCGCCGTCGGCGGCCAGGCGCAGCGACAGGCTCAGCTGGTCGCGCGCGGCGTCGGCCAGCAGCTCGCGCATGGCGCTGCGCACCGCATTGCGATCGCGCGGGTGGGCCGCGCGCACCCAGTCCAGCGGGCCTTCGCCCGGCGCGGCGGCGGGGTCCAGCGGGGTGGTCAGCGCCAGCCAGCGCGCCGATGCCTGGCGCCGCCCTTCGGGCAGACGCCATTCCGCCAGCGCCAGGCCCTGCGCCTCCAGCGCGCTGCGCCAGGCATCGCGCTCGCGCAGCTGATGGCGGCTGATCGCGATGATGGCCAGCGGCAGCACGGCCAGCAGCGCGCCGCAGCCGTAGTCCAGCGGCGTGCCCGCCGTCGTGGCGGCCCACAGCAGCAGCAGCGCGGTGCCCAGGCGGGCGTTGTCGCGCGGGGCGGCCTGCAGCGCGTGCAGCGACAGCAGCAGATGCGGCAGCAACG
>JBKBVY010000006.1:0-39550 GCA_046289335.1 Roseateles sp.
GGCGCCACGCCCCAGGCCGTGGTGCTGGACAAGCCGGCGCCGGTGTCGGCCCTGCCCGGCTTCGCCGAGGGCCTGGTCTCGGTGCAGGACGCCGCTGCCCAGCTGGCCGCGCCGCTGCTCATCGGCACCGGCCTGAAGCCCGGCGCCCGCGTGCTGGACGCCTGCGCCGCGCCCGGCGGCAAGACCGCCCACCTGCTGGAGCTGCAGCCCGACCTGCAGCTCACTGCGCTGGACGCCGACGCCCAGCGCCTGACCCGCGTGCAGGACAACCTGAACCGCCTGCAGATGAAGGCCACCCTCAAGGCCGCCGATGCCCGCCAGACCGCCGCCTGGTGGGACGGCCAGCCTTTCGACGCCATCCTGCTGGACGCGCCCTGCAGCGCCTCCGGCATCGTGCGCCGCCACCCCGACGTGCGCTGGCTGCGCCGGCCGGACGACATCACCGCGCTGGCCCGCATCCAGGCCGAGCTGTTGGACGCGCTGTGGCCGCTGCTGGCGCCGGGCGGCCGGCTGGTCTATGCGACCTGCTCCGTGTTCCGCGCCGAGGGCCAGGCGCAGCGCGACGCGTTTTTGCAACGCCACCCGGACGCGAAGTCCCACGACGTGCCCGGGTTCACGGGACACCTGCTGCCCCTGGCCGACAATGCGCCGCAGCCGTCGCCACCCCTGGACGGCTTCTTCTACGCGTTGATCACCAAGCCCTGATTTGTTCGCCCGGATCGCCATCGCCGCCTTCTTCGCCGTGCTGCTCGCGCTGTTGCCGGGCGGGGCTCGGGCCGACGGCATCGAGCTGGCGCAGCTGGCCACCCAGCGCGCCGAAGACGGCCTGGAGCTGAGCTTCACGACCCGCTTCGAGCTCGGCCGCGCCGCCGAGGATGCGCTGCACAAGGGCGTGCCGCTGTACTTCGTCGCCGAGGCCAACGTGCTGCGCAGCCGCTGGTACTGGCGCGATGCCCGCGCCGGCCGCGCCGAGCGCAGCTGGCGCCTGGCCTGGCAGCCGCTGACGCGCCAGTACCGCGTCTCCACCGGCGGCCTGCACCAGAGCTTTGCCACGCTGGACGAGGCGCTGACCGCGCTGCGCGGCCTGAGCGGCTGGCGCATCGCCGAGCCCAAGGACATCGAGGACGGCGGCAGCTACTACCTCGAATTCAGCTACCGGCTCGACGTCACCCAGCTGCCCCGGCCCATGCAGATCGGCCTGCAGTCCGGGTTCGCGCTCAGCATCGAGCAGAAGCGCAACTTCGCGCCCGATTTTTCGCTTAGATGACCAAGGTCGCGCGTTGGGGCTGGGTCATCACCCTGGTGACCCTGACCGGCGTGGCCGGCGTGCTGGCCTTCGTGCTGACCATAGGCACGACCAGCGAGCGCGGCTTCTTCGAGCGCCATTACCACTGGCTGTTCTGGGTCAACGTGGCCGTGGCCGCGGTGCTGACGCTGGTCATCCTGACCGCCGCCGTGCGGCTGGTCGTGCGCGTGCGGCGCGGCCGCTTCGGCAGCCGGCTGCTGCTCAAGCTGGCCGGCATCTTCGCGCTGGTGGGCGTGGTGCCGGGCGTCATGATCTACGCCGTGTCCTACCAGTTCGTGAACCGCAGCATCGAGACCTGGTTCGACGTGCGCCTGGCCGGCGCGCTGGAGGCCGGCCTCAACCTGGGCCGCGGCACGCTGGACACCATGGTCGCCGACCTCGGCAACCGCACCCGCGACGCCGCCGACCAGCTGGTCGAAGGCGGCACGCCGCATCTGCTGGCGCTGGAGCGGCTGCGCGACAAGCTGGGCGCCAGCACCGTCGCGCTGGTGGGCGGCAACGGCCAGATCCTGCTGGAAAGCGGCGGCGACACCCGCCAGCTGACCCCCGACCGCCCGGGCGCCGCACTGCTGCGCCAGGCCCGTGGCGGCACGCCGGCCAGCCAGCTCGAAGGCCTGGAGGACGAGGCCGCCGCGCTGCAGGGCGGCGCGCAGATCCGCGCGCTGGCGCTGCTGCCCAGCACCGAGCTGCGCCTGGGCCTGGGCGAGCGCTATCTGATGGTCATCCAGCGCGTGCCGGCCACCGTGCTGGCCAACGCGCTGGCCGTGCAGACCGCCAACAGCGAATACCAGCAGCGCTCGCTGGAACGTGTGGGCCTGCGCCGCATGTACCTGGGCACGCTGACGCTGGTGCTCATCCTGGCGGTGTTCGCCGCGCTGCTGCTGGCCGTCACGCTGGGCAACCAGCTGGCGCGGCCGCTGCTGATGCTGGCCGACGGCATGCGCCAGGTGGCCCAGGGCGACCTGTCCATGCGCCCGGCGCTGGCCACGCGCGACGAACTGGGCGGGCTGACGCGGTCGTTTGCCGACATGACCGGCCAGCTCGCCGACGCGCGCGCCCAGGTCTCGCGCACCGTCGTCGAGCTGGACGCCGCGCGCACCCACCTGCAGACCATCCTCGACAACCTGACCGCGGGCGTGCTGGTGTTCGACGCCGACGGCAACATCGAGACGGTCAACCCCGGCGCCACGCGCACGCTGCGCCTGCCGCTGTCCGCCTACGTGGGCCGGCCGTTGGCCGACGTGCCGGGCCTGGCCGAATTCGCCGGCCAGCTGGCTCAGCGCTTCGAGCAGCACCTGGGCAGCCGCGACGCCAGCGAGCGCGACATGGACCGCGAGCTGTGGCAGGAATCCTTCGAGCTGCAGCTGGACCCCAAGCAGGACCCGCTGACCCTGCTGGTGCGCGGCGCGCCGCTGCCGCACGGCGCGCGGCTGGTCGTGTTCGACGACATCTCCGAAGTCGTGTCGGCCCAGCGCTCGGCCGCGTGGAGCGAGGTCGCGCGCCGCCTGGCCCACGAGATCAAGAACCCGCTGACGCCCATCCAGCTCTCCGCCGAGCGCCTGCAGCACAAGCTGGAGGCCAAGCTCGAAGGCGCCGACCAGGCCATGCTGGTGCGCTCGGTCGCCACCATCGTCAACCAGGTGCAGGCCATGAAGCAGCTGGTCAACGAGTTCCGCGACTACGCCCGCCTGCCGTCGGCGCAACTCAAGCCGCTGGACCTCAATGCGCTGATCCAGGAGGTGCTGAGCCTGTATGCCGAGCCGCAGGAGAAGGGGCGCCTGGCGGCCGAGCTGACGCCAGGGCTGCCCAGCATCCGCGGTGACGCCAGCCAGCTGCGCCAGGTCATCCACAACCTCGTGCAGAACGCGATGGACGCCGTGCACGAGCGGCCCGACGGCCGCGTGATCGTGCGCTCGTCCCTGTCGCTGACCGAGGCCGGCGCGCCCCGCTCCGTGCGGCTGCACATCATCGACAACGGGCCCGGCTTTGCCGACAAGGTGCTCAAGCGCGCCTTCGAACCCTATGTGACGACCAAGAGCAAGGGCACCGGCCTGGGCCTGGCCGTCGTCAAGAAGATTGCCGACGAACACGGCGCGCGCATCGCGCTGCGCAATCTGCAGGCCGCATCCGATGCGGGTTCTCCCCCCGATGACGGGCCCGCCGGGGCCGTGATCGGCGCACAAGTTTCGCTATCATTTTCCAATCTGGTGCCTGCCACAGAGCCGGGCGCCAAGACCTAAGGATTCATGGCCACCATTCTTGTTGTCGACGACGAACTGGGCATACGCGCCCTGTTGTCAGAAATCCTCAGCGACGAGGGGCACACCATCGAGCTTGCCGAGAACGCCGCCCAGGCGCGGGCGGCGCGCGAGCGCATGCGGCCCGACCTCGTGCTGCTGGACATCTGGATGCCCGACGTCGACGGCGTCACGCTGCTGAAGGAATGGGGCGGCGCCGGCCTGCTGACCATGCCCGTCATCATGATGAGCGGCCACGGCACCATCGATACCGCGGTCGAGGCCACCAAGTTCGGTGCCATCGCCTTCCTCGAAAAGCCCATCACGCTGCAGAAGCTGCTGCGCGCGGTGGAGCAGGCGCTGGTCAAGACCGCGCCGCCGCGCCCCGCACCGGCCGTCGTGGGCCTGCCCAGCTATGCCCGCCCCGAGCCCGGCAGCCTGGTCCAGCCCATGGCACCCAGCCACGGCGTCGTGGTCAACAGCCACCTGCCGGTCAGCAACGTGCTGGCGTCGGAGCAGAGCTTCGAGCTGGACCGCCCGCTGCGCGAGGCGCGCGACGCCTTCGAGAAGAGCTACTTCGAGTTCCACCTGGCCAAGGAGAACGGCTCCATGACCCGCGTGGCCGAGAAGACCGGCCTGGAGCGCACCCACCTTTACCGCAAGCTCAAGCAGCTGGGCGTGGACCTCAGCCGCAACAAGCGCGGCAGCGGCGCCTGATTGGCAACCTTGATTGCTGTGCTATAGTCGCGGACTTCGCTGAGCGGCCAACGGGCTGGGCAGCGATCAAGACAAAAGGCCAAGTAGCTCAGTTGGTAGAGCAGCGGATTGAAAATCCGCGTGTCGGTGGTTCGATTCCGCCCTTGGCCACCACCATTCAACGCCCAACCTCTATCGGTTGGGCGTTTTCGTTTCCGGCCTTCCCGACACCACGCGGGGTTCGGCGCCGATCTGCCTGTGCCACGCCGTGGCGGCCCGGCGTCCTGAAGTCGCCCGGTTCGACTCTCTTTTGCTCTCAGTTCTCTCAAAACCGGCGCCAACTTCTTCGCAGGAGCACACGCAGGCGGCCTTTGGTGGCCTTGACTTGCGCGTGCGTCACTGCCATCGGTTGTCCATCGCGCTTGGATGACCAGGGCATCAGGCCGACGCGAGGCTCTGTCCCGCCGCGCAAGCCATCGAGTACAGCCCTGCGCGCTGCTGCGTAGTCACGAGGGCTTGGTAGGCCCGCAGCGGCTCGGCGTACTTTTTCCCCTTGAACACGTCGATGGGCTTCTGACTGGAGAGCTGCGCACGTCCCATGACCTGCTCGGACGACCGGGGCTCGCCCTTGAACTGCGCGCCGCGGCGCACGTAGAGGTCGGCGTCGCCGGTGCCGCCGCTGAGCGTGAAGCTCAGGCCCGTGGCGCCGCTCGGCACCACCAGCGTGTAGTCGCGCGTGCTGCCCGCTGCGCCGGACAGGCCGGTCACGGTCACGCCCTGGGTCAGCGCGGTCTGCGCCTGCGCGGCCGGGGCCGCCACGGTGATCGCGGCCACGGCCGCCCAGGTTCCCATCCAAGCCCAACGACGCATCACACGACCTCGTAGATTTTTTACGGAGGCGTCAGATTAGCGAGGCTCGATGACCCATGGGTGACTGCGACGCCACAGTCGGGTTTGCCTAAAGCCGAACCCGGGAACAAGGCGGTGCCGAGCGGACCGCCCTGCCCTCTCAAGCAAACGAAGGGCCGCTCCCGAGTTGCTTGACCCCCACGGGGGGCGGGCTGGGCGCAGCCCGGCCCTGGGGGCCGTCAGAACTCCGCGTTCAGGCTGACCGCGAACGTGCGGCCCGGCGCGGTGGACAGCTCGATCTGCTGCCGGTCGCGCGCGTTGGCGGGCTGCAGGCTGCGTGCGCTGGCATAGCTCCAGTAGCGCTTGTCGGCCAGGTTCAGCACGGCGGCGTTCAGGCGCAGCTGCTTGCCCAGGCGCCAGTAGCCGGCGAGGTCGAAGCGCGCGAAACCGGGCACGCGGTACAGCACGGTGGTGGCGTCGGGCAACTGGGCGCCGGGATTGTTGGAGAACGACTGGCGCGCCGTGGCGGTGGCCTGCTTGCCGCGCACGAAGGTACCGGCCAGGTGCAGGCCCCAGGCGCGCTGCGCGGCATCGAAGCCCAGGCCGGCCACGGCCTTGGCGGGCTGCACGGTGTCCAGGTCCACGTCCTTGTCGCCCGCGTAGTGGGACTTGGACGTGCCCTGGCTGTAGCCCAGCGCCCAGGTGCTGTAGAGGCCGCGCGCGGCCGGCGCCCAGCTGCCGTGGTCCAGCCGCAGGCTCAGCTCGCCGCCGTAGATGGTGGCCTCGTCGCGGTTCTCGGCCTGGTACAGGATGGACAGGCTGGGCTGGATGTTGACGAACTTCTCCGGGTTGTTGGCGCGCGTGAAGCGGGTGTAGGAGATGAAGTCGTCGTAGCGCGTGTAGAACAGCGAGCCGGCGAACGTGACGCCCGGTGTCGGCGTGCCCTTCAGGCCGATGTCGAAGGCGTTGCTGGTCTCTTCCTTCAGGTCGCGGTTGCCCAGCAGCGCATAGGTGCCGCCGCCGCTGTTCCAGTAGCCGAAGATCTCGGCGTTGCTGGGCGCGCGGCCGCCGCGCTTCCATTGCGCGTACGCGGTGAGGCCCGGCTGCAGTTCGTACAACACGGCCAGGCTGGGGCTGGCGATGGTGGTCGCCGGCGCCTTGCCGTACATCGCCTCCAGCTCGGCCGGCGTGATGCGCGGGTTGTTGAAGCTGCCGGTGTTGCGGATGCTGGGGTCCACGCGGTCCACGCGCAGGCCCGGCACGACGGACAGGCGCTTGCCGCCGAGCTGGAAGTCCACCGTGTCTTCGGCGAACACGCCGGTGCGCACGGTCAGCGTGTCGGGGAAGGGCTGGCCCACCGCGCCCAGGCCGGTGTCGGTGGTCGTGAACGGGTGCTCGTTCTCGGTGCGCGAGTGGTTCAGGCCGAACCTGAGGCCGTGGTTGGCGATGCGCTTCTCGGCCAGCGTGGAGAAGCCGATCTGCCGCGTGGTGTTGCGCGAGGCCTCGCGGACGTTCGCGTTCGTGGCCAGCGTGACGGTGTTCGTCACGTCATCCATGTCGGTGTGCTGCAGGTAGAGCCGCGTGCTGAGCCTGTCCAGCAGGCCGTCGGCAGGCGTCCAGGTGTGGGCCAGCGAGACGGTGTCGCGCTTCGTTCTTGCGTCCTGCACCGACCGGCCGGTGATCGCGGTGGCGTTGGTGTCCCAGGCGTCGAAGGACGAGTCGCTGCGCTTGCGGTACAGGTCGGCGGCCAGCTCTAGCCGGTGCACGGGGTTCACGCGCAGCACGCCCTTGAGCAGCAGCGCGTCGGAGTGCCAGTCTTCCGGGTAGGCCGGCACGGTGTCGCTGTGGTTCTCGGTCTGCTGGCCGTCGCGGCGCATGTAGCTCAGCAGCAGGCCCAGGTCGCCGCTCTGCGCAGCCAGCGTGGCGCCCTTGCTCCAGCTGCGGTTGGCCTCGCTGTAGCCCAGCTTGGCACCGGCGTGGAAGGGCTTGCTCGCGTTGACGAAGTCTTCCGGCGACTTGCTGCGAAAGCTCACCGCGCCGCCGATGCCGCCGGCCGAGCGCTGCGAGTTGGTGGTGCCGGACTGGATGTCCACCGACGCGTACAGGTCGGGGTCGATGAAGTCGCGGCCCATGCCGAAGCTGCCGTCCTCCGAGCGCGCGGTCAGTGGCGCGCGGCTGATGGCATCGGGCATCTCGATGCCGTCCACATCCAGGCCCACGCGGTTGCCCTCGACGCCGCGGATGTTGTAGTTGGTGGTGCCGCCGCGGTCGTAGCGGCTGGCGCCGCGGGTGGAACCCGTCACGGTGCCGGGTGCCTCGACGAGCGGCTGGTAGCGGACCACGTCGGCGATGCCGGTGCCGCCATGGCGCTCCACGTCGTCCTGCGTCAGCACGGTGCGGGTGCCGGCCTCGGCGCGGTCGGCGGCCGCCTTCACGCGGACGACGGGCAGCGCGTCGGCTTCTTCGGTGGTCTTCTTGTCGGCGGTCTGCGCCTGCGCGGTGGCGCCGGTGACTGCCAGCGCGATCAAGGCCTGGCTTGCGGCTTGCGCGAGCGCCACGGCACGGGGAGCGCAAACGACGGCGCGCGGATGGATCTTCCTGTTCATGCGAAACCTGGTTGGAATGGCCGGTTGGCTGGCTTCGCAGGGTTCGCGATGGCTGGCCGAAAACTCATGGCGCGCCCTCGGCAAGCGAGGGCGGCCAGGGTGCCGAAGACGATCAGGGGGAGACGAAACCCGTCTTGCCGGCCTTGCGTTCGTCTTCGGCGAGCTTGATGTCTGCGTCGTCCACGCTGCCGTCCGCGTTGCGGTCGTGCAGCTTGAACATGCGCTGGCCGGCGGCCTGGAACTCCTCCAGGCTGATGCCGCCGCTCTTGTCGGCATCCAGCACGCCGAAGCGGACCTTGGCCTGGCGCATCTGGCGCTGCAGCTCTTCCTTGCGCTTGTCGGGGTCGGCGGTCTTGCCGACGCGCTGCATCAGCCGGCCCTCGAACTCGCCGACGTACTCGGCCTCGCTCAACTGGCCGTCGGCATTGAAGTCGATGCGCACGAACTCGACCTGGCGGCCCAGCGTGAACTCGGCCTGCGTGACCTTACCGTCGCCGTTGAGGTCCTGCTCGGCCATGAAGGTGGTGGACGAATGCGAGGCGGCCACGGCCGGCAGCGCGGCCAGGGTCAGCAGGGTGGCGAGGAGGCTGTGCTTCATGGTGCAGGAGTTCATGGCTGGGGCTGGACTTCGAGGGTGAGCGTGGCGGTGTTGCTGAGCCACAGCGATGGGTTGTCGGGCGCCGCGCGGCGCACGCGCACCTGCAGCAGGTACAGGCCCGCCGCCTGGGGCTTGAAGCTCACCTCGCCAGCGGCGTTGGTGGCGAAGTGCTGCTCGGCCTGCTTTTGGCGCGCGTAGTTCTGGCCGTCGGCGATGACGGTCACGGTCTCGCCGGCCAGCGGCTGGCGGTTCTCGCGCACGCGCACGGTGACGGTCTCGCCGGCGTAGAGGTCGTAGGGCCGGGTGACCGGGTAGATCTCGACGCCCTCGGTGTCGAAGTCCACCGACGCGCTGGGCTTGCCGCGCGTCACGTAGACGTCGGCGCGCGTGATGCTCTGCACCTCGATGGGCTGGTCGCCCGGCTGCGTGTCGTCCTTGCGCTCGGCGAAGTGCACCTTGCCGCCGCGCAGCACGCCCTTGGCCAGCCGGCCCTTGCGCACGCCGGACGACACCAGGTAGGTGCCGCTGCCGGCGGCCAGCGGCACTTCGAGGTAGCTGGCGTCCTTCAGCACGGCGGCCGGCGCCAGCGGCAGCTTCCTGCCATCGGGGCCGATCAGGTGGAAGGCATCGGACTTCATCGCCACGTCCGGGCGCAGGTCGCCCTCGGCGAACGAGGCCTCCACCGTCACGTGCGTGCGCTGTTCCTCGGGGTGGAAGGTGTTGGGCTTGAGATAGGGCGAATGGGCGTGGGCGCCCGCGCTGAGCAGCAGCGGAGTCAGCCAGCGGGCGAGATGGGAGGGCCGGTGAAAAGACATGGCGTTGCAGGGGTTGCGGATCGGCGCGGAATATAGATGCGAATTACTTTTATTTGCGAATTATTCTCATAAAGCGTAGGGGCATGCGGCCGGGTGGGTCGGTCACGGTCCGTTGCAAAAGACCCCAGGGGACTGAATGGTCATTCAGAAATTGCTTGCGCTTGCTCACCTCAAAAATAGAATGAACGATCATTCGGTATAGAACAGCAGGCTTACCCATGCCCAAGCCCCCTTCCCTCTCCTCCCTCGGTATGCCCGCCTTCACGCTGCTGACCGTGGCGGTCGCCGTCGTGGCGGCGTTCACCCTCAGCGCCTGCAGCCCGGCGCAGTCACAGTCCGCCGCCCCGGCCGGCACGCCGCAGGCGGCCAAGGTCGGCGTCATCACGTTGCAGCCGCAGCGGGTGGAACTCAGCGCCGAGCTGGCCGGCCGCACGGTGGCCTACCAGAACGCCGAGGTGCGGCCGCAGGTGACCGGCATCGTCAAGACCCGTGCCTTCACCGAGGGCAGCGACGTGAAGGCCGGCCAGTTGCTCTACCAAATCGATCCCGCCAGCTACGAGGCCGCGCTGGACTCTGCGCGCGCCGCCCTAGCCAAGGCCGAGGCCAACGCCACCACGGCCAGGCTGAAGGCCGCCCGCTATGACGAGCTGGCCGGCATCGACGCCGTCTCCAAGCAGCTGCGCGACGACACGCAGGCCGCGCTGAAGCAGGCCCAGGCCGACGTGGCTGCCGCCACCGCTGCCGTGCGCGCTGCGCAGATCGACCTGGACCGCACGCGCGTGACGGCGCCCATCGCCGGCCGCATCGGCCGCTCCGCGGTCACGCCCGGCGCGCTGGTGACGGCCAACCAGGCCGGCGCCATGGCCACGCTGCAGCAGCTGGACCCTATCTATGTGGACGTGACGCAGACCAGCGCCGAGCTGCTGCGCCTGCAGCGCCAGCTGGCCGACGGCACGCTGCAGCGCGACGCCGCCGGCCAGGCGCGCGTGAAGCTGCTGCTGGAAGACGGCAGCACCTACCCGCTGGAAGGCCGGCTGCAGTTCAGCGAGCTGCAGGTCGACCCGGCCAGCGGCAGCGTGACGCTGCGCGCGCAGTTCCCCAACCCCAGGCGCCAACTGCTGCCCGGCATGTACGTGCGTGCCCAGGTGCAGAGCGGCGTACAGGCCGAGGCGCTGCTGGCGCCACAGGCCGCCGTGTCCCGCGACGCCAAGGGCAATGCGACGGCTTTTGTCATCGGCAAGGACGGCAAGGCCGAGCCCCGCCAGCTGCAGACCGGCGCGGTCGTGAACGGCCAGTGGCTGGTGACGGCGGGCCTGAAGGCCGGCGACCAGCTCATCGTGGACGGCCTGCAGCGCCTGCGCCCGGGTGCGCCGGTGCAGGCCGTGGCGCCTGCGGCTGCCGCCATCGCCGCGTCGGCCGCCGCCGCACGCTGAACGGGAGCCCCACACCATGTCCCGCTTCTTCATAGACCGCCCCATCTTCGCGTGGGTGCTGGCCATCGTCGTCATGCTGGCCGGCGCGTTGTCCATCAACACGCTGCCGGTCTCGCAATACCCCAGCATCGCGCCGCCTCAGGTCTCCATCAACGCCAGCTATCCCGGCGCGTCCGCCAAGACGCTGGAAGACACGGTCACCCAGGTCATCGAGCAAAAGCTCAAGGGCATCGACGGCCTGACCTACATGTCGTCCACGTCGGACTCGCAGGGCAACGCCAGCATCACGCTGACCTTCGCCGCCGGCACCAACCCCGACACCGCCCAGGTGCAGGTGCAGAACAAGCTGGCCGCCGCCACACCGCTGCTGCCGCAGGAAGTGCAGCGCCAGGGCGTGCAGGTGGTCAAGTCCACCATCAACTTCCTGATGGTGGTGGGCTTCGTGTCCGAGGACGGCAAGCAGTCCCAGGTGGACTTGTCGGACTACGTCTCCACCCAGGTGCTGGACCCGCTGAGCCGCGTGGAAGGCGTGGGTGAGGTGCAGCTGTTCGGCGCGCAGTACGCGATGCGCATCTGGTTGAACCCCAACTCGCTGAACCAGCACGGCCTGACGCCGGCCGACGTGACGGCCGCCATCCAGGCGCAGAACGCGCAGGTCTCCGCCGGCCAGCTGGGCGCCGCGCCCGCCAATGTGGGCCAGCAGCTCAACGCCACCGTCACCGCGCAGAGCCGGCTGCAGACGCCGGAGCAGTTCCGCAACATCGTGCTGAAGACGGCCGCCGATGGCGCGACCGTGCACCTGCGCGACGTGGCCCGCGTGGAGCTGGGCGCCGAGAGCTACGCCACGCTGTCGCGCTACAACGGCAAGCCCGCCGCGGGCCTGGCCGTGAAGCTCGCCACCGGCGCCAACGCGCTGTCCACCGCCAAGGCCGTGGAAGCGGAACTGAAGCGCATGGAGCCCTTCATGCCCGCCGGCGTGAAGGCCGTCATCCCCTACGACAGCACGCCCTTCGTCGAGGTGTCCATCCACGAGGTGGTGAAGACACTGATCGAGGCCGTGATCCTCGTGTTCCTGGTGATGTACCTGTTCCTGCAGAACTTCCGCGCAACGCTGATCCCGACGATCGCGGTGCCGGTGGTGCTGCTGGGCACCTTCGGCGTCATGGCCGCGGCGGGCTTCTCCATCAACACGCTGACGATGTTCGGCCTGGTGCTGGCCATCGGCCTGCTGGTGGACGACGCCATCGTCGTCGTCGAGAACGTCGAGCGCGTGATGACCGAGGAGGGCCTGTCGCCCAAGGAGGCCACGCGCAAGTCCATGGGCCAGATCACCGGTGCGCTGGTGGGCATCGCCCTGGTGCTGTCGGCCGTGTTCGTGCCCATGGCCTTCTTCGGCGGGTCCACGGGCGTCATCTACCGCCAGTTCTCCATCACCATCGTGTCGGCCATGGTGCTGTCGGTGTTCGTCGCGCTGGTGCTGACGCCGGCGCTGTGCGCCACGTTGCTCAAGCCCGCTGCATCTCACGGAGGCCCCGCCACGCGCGGCTTCTTCGGCGCCTTCAACCGGCGCTTTGACAGCGCGACCCACGGCTACCAGGGCATCGTCGCCCGCATGATCCGCCGCTGGGGCCGCCACCTGGTGGTGTACGCCGCGCTGGTGCTGGGCATGGCCTGGCTGTTGCTGCGCCTGCCCACGTCTTTCCTGCCGGAAGAAGACCAGGGCATCCTGTTCTCGCAGATCCAGCTGCCCGCCGGCGCCACGCAGGCCCGCACGCTGGACGTGGTGCAGCGCGTCGAGAACCACTTCCTGCAGAACGAGAAGGACAACGTCGAATCGGTGTTCGCCGTCACCGGCTTCAGCTTTGCCGGCCGCGGCGAGAACATGGCCATCGGCTTCGTGAAGCTGAAGGACTGGAGCCTGCGCAAGGCCGCCGCGCAGAAGGTGCAGGCCATCGCCGGCCGCGCGATGGGCGCCTTCATGCAGTACCGCGACGCCTCGGTGTTCGCCTTCGCGCCGCCGGCCGTGCTGGAGCTGGGCAACGCCAGCGGCTTCGACATCTATCTGCAGGACCAGGGCGGCGTGGGCCGCGAGGCGCTGGTGGCTGCACGCAACCAGTTCCTGGGCCTGGCGGCCAAGGACCCGACGCTGGTGGCCGTGCGCCCCAACGGCCTGGAGGACGCGCCCCAGCTGCGGCTGGACGTGGACACGGCCAAGGCCGGCGCCCTGGGCATCTCGGTGGCCGATATCAACGGCCTGCTGTCCACCGCCTGGGGCGGCGCCTATGTCAACGACTTCATCGACCGCGGCCGCGTGAAGAAGGTCTATCTGCAGGCCGACGCCGCCTACCGCATGCAGCCCGAGGACCTGAACCACTGGCGCGTGCGCAACGCGTCGGGCCAGATGGTGCCGTTCTCGGCCTTCGGCACGGCGCACTGGGAGCTGGGCTCGCCCCGCCTGGAGCGCTACAACGGCCTGCCGGCGCTGGAGGTGCTGGGCCAGCCGGCGCCGGGCCAAAGCTCGGGCGCGGCGATGAAGTCGGTGGAGGCCATCGTGGCCCAGCTGCCGCCCGGCATCGCCGTGAGCTGGACGGGCCTGAGCTACCAGGAACGCCTGACCGGCGACCAGGCGCCCATGCTGTACGCGATCTCGCTGCTGGTGGTCTTCCTGTGCCTGGCCGCGCTGTACGAGAGCTGGAGCATCCCGTTCTCGGTGATGCTGGTGGTGCCGCTGGGCGTCATCGGCGCGCTGCTGGCAGCATCGATGCGGGGCCTGAGCAACGACGTGTACTTCCAGGTCGGCCTGCTGACCACCATCGGCCTGTCGGCCAAGAACGCGATCCTGATCGTCGAGTTCGCCAAGGAGCAGATGGAAGCCGGCAAGGACGCCGTCACCGCCACGCTGGAGGCCGTGCGCCTGCGGCTGCGACCCATCCTGATGACCTCGCTGGCGTTCGCCCTGGGCGTGCTGCCGCTGGCGATTGCCACCGGCGCCGGCTCGGGCAGCCAGAACGCCATCGGCACCGGCGTGCTGGGCGGCATGTTGAGCGCCACCGTGCTGGGCATCTTCTTCGTGCCGGTGTTCTTCATCGCGGTGCAGAAGTGGTTCCCCAAGAAGCAGTCCCCGGCGCCCACCCCCGTGGCGGCGCCCCAAGCCCTGGAGGGCGTGTGACATGACCCAATTCCTGACCATCCTCGCCGCGAGCCTGATGCTGACTGGCTGCGCCAGCCTGGCGCCCACCTACGAGCGCCCTGCCGCCCCCGTGGCGGCGCAATGGCCGCTGCCGCAAGGCGCGGCAGGCACGCAGGCCGCCGACCTCGGCTGGCGCGAGTTCTTCACCGACGCCAGGCTGCAGACGCTGATCGAGCAGGCGCTGGCCCACAACCGCGACCTGCGCGTGGCGGTGCTGAACGTCGCCCGCGCCCAGGCGCAGTACGGCGTGCAGCAGGCCGACCGCCTGCCCACCGTCGCGGCCGGCGCGGGCCAGACCGCCAACCGCGCGCCCGGCGGCGCCATCACGCGGCAGTACACGGCCACGCTGGGCGTCAGCGCCTGGGAGCTGGACCTGTTCGGCCGCGTCAAGAGCCTGAACGACGCCGCGCTGCAGCAGTACCTCGCCACCGACGACGCCCGCCGCAGCGTGCAGATCAGCCTGATCGCCCAGGTGGCCGGTGGCTGGCTGACGCTGGCGGCCGACCAGGAGCGGCTGGCGCTCGCCGAACAGACGCTGCTGGCGCGCCAGGACAGCCTGCGCCTGACCCAGCGGCTGCAGGGCGCGGGCGTGTCGTCCACGCTGGACCTGCGCCAGGCCGAGATCGCCGCCGAGCAGGCGCAGAGCGACCTCGCCAGCCTGACCGCGCAGGTCGCACAGGACCGCCATGCGTTGGAACTGCTGGTGGGCCGCCCGCTGGCCGCCGAGCAGCTGCCGGTCACCGGCACCGACGCACCCGTCACTCAGCTGGCCGAACTGTCCGCCGGCCTGCCCAGCGACGTGCTGCTGGACCGCCCCGACGTGCAGCAGGCCGAGCGCACGCTGCAGGCCGCCAACGCCAACATCGGCGCGGCCCGCGCGGCCTTCTTCCCGCGCATCAGCCTGACCGCCAGCGCCGGCACCGCCAGCGGCGAGCTGGACGGGCTGTTCCGCTCGGGCTCCGGCATCTGGAGCTTTGTGCCGCAGGTGTCGCTGCCGATCTTCGACGCCGGCCGCAACAGCGCCAACCTGAAGATCGCCCAGGTGGACCGCGACATCGCCGTCGCGCAGTACGAGAAGGCCATCCAGTCCGCCTTCCGCGACGTGGCCGATGCGCTTGCCGCACGCGCCACGCTGGGACAACAAGTCGCGTCGCAGCAGCGGCTGGTGGCCCAGACGCGGGACGCGCTGCGGCTGGCCGAGGCGCGCTACCAGAAAGGCCTGGACGACCGCCTCGCCACGCTGGACGCGCAGCGCTCGCTGTATGCGGCCGAGCAGGGGCTGATCGCGGCGCGGCTGGCGCAGCAGGTCAACCGCGTGACGCTGTACAAGGCCTTGGGTGGCGGCGCGGCAGCGCCACAATCCGCGTCGTGACTGCCTCCACCTCCCCTTCCGACCGCACGCTGGCACGCCGCCAGCAGGTGCTGGACGCCGCGGCCGAGTGTTTCCGCCGCCGCGGTTTCCACGCCGCCAGCATGGCCGAGATCGCCAAGACGGCGGGCATGAGCCCGGGCCACATCTACAACCTGTTCGAGAACAAGGACGACATCATCGCGGCCATCGTCGAGCGCGACTGCGAGGAGGTGCTGGCCCGCATTGCCGAGTTCCAGCAGGAGGGCGACCTGCTGCAGAAGCTGCTGGCCGGCGCCGAGCAGGCCATCGACGAGCACAGCCAGGTGGCCAAGTCGGCGCTGCAACTGGAGGTGCTGGCCGAGGCCGGCCGCAACCCCAAGCTGGCCGCCGTCGTGCGGCAAAGCCAGGCGCTGGTGAACGAAAAGGCCCAGGACCTGATCCGCCAGAGCCTGGGCGAACACGCGACGGCCCTGACACCACAGGAGGTCCAGGCCCGCGCGCTGCTGCTGGGGGCACTGTTCAACGGGCTCACGGTGATGAGCGTGCGCGACCCGGCGCTGGGCCAGCAGGTGCTGGCCATCGCGCCGGTCATGCGACGGGTGCTGCAGGTCTTGATGGCGCCGTAGACAATGACGGGCATGAGCACCCGACCTCCGCAGCAGTACGAAGATTTCATGCGCCATGTGTTCGAACACGGCGTGCAAAAGAGCGACCGCACCGGCACCGGCACCCGCAGCGTGTTCGGCCACCAGATGCGCTTCGACCTGGCCCAGGGCTTCCCGTTGGTCACCACCAAAAAGGTGCACCTGAAGTCCATCATCCTGGAGCTGCTGTGGTTTCTGCGCGGCGACAGCAACGTCAAGTGGCTGCAGGAGCGCGGCGTGACGATCTGGGACGAATGGGCGCGGCCGGACGGTGACCTGGGCCCGGTGTACGGCGTGCAGTGGCGCAGCTGGCCCACACCCGACGGCGGCCACATCGACCAGATCGCCGACGTGGTGAAGCAGCTCAAGACCAACCCCGACAGCCGCCGCATCATCGTCAGCGCCTGGAACGTGGCCGAGCTGCCCAAGATGGCGTTGATGCCCTGCCACGCGTTCTTCCAGTTCTATGTGGCCGACGGCAAGCTCTCCTGCCAGCTCTACCAGCGGTCCGCTGACATCTTCCTCGGCGTGCCGTTCAACATTGCGTCCTACGCGCTGCTGACGATGATGCTGGCCCAGCAGTGCGACCTGCAGCTGGGCGAGTTCATCTGGACCGGCGGCGACTGCCACATCTACGACAACCACGTGGAGCAGGTGCAGACCCAGCTCGCCCGCGAGCCGCGCCCCTACCCCACGATGACGATCAAGCGCCGCCCGGCCAGCATCTTCGACTACGAGTTCGAGGACTTCGAGCTCAGCGGCTACGACCCGCATCCCGCCATCAAGGCGCCGGTGGCCGTATGAGCCGGATCACGCTGGTTGCCGCCGTCGCCCGCGACGGCGCCATCGGCCGCGACAACGCGCTGCTGTGGCACATCCCCGAGGACATGGCGCGCTTCAAGGCGGTCACGGCGGGCAAGCCCGTCGTCATGGGCCGCAAGACCTGGGACTCGCTGCCGGCGAAGTTCCGCCCCCTGCCCGGCCGGCGCAACCTGGTCGTCAGCCGCTCGGTAAGCGCGCTGCCCGGGGCCGAGGTGTTCGCCAGCCTGGACGCCGCGCTGGCCGCCTGCACCGAGCCTGAAGTCTGCGTCATCGGCGGCAGCGACATCTACGCACTGGCCCTGCCCCGCGCCCACAAGCTGGCGCTGACCGAGGTGGACGCCAGCTTCCCCAACGCCGACAAGCATTTCCCCGCCTGGCCACGCGATCGCTTCACTGAGGCGGGGCGCACCACGCTGACCACCACCGGCGGACTGCGCGTCGATTTCGTGGATTACCTGCGCCAGGACTGAAGCCGTCCGGCATCCATCGGGCGTAGAAACAACAAACCCGGCACGAGGCCGGGTCTGAGGATCTGGTGGGCGGTGCAGGGTTCGAACCTGCGACCCCTGCCGTGTGAAGGCAGTGCTCTACCGCTGAGCTAACCGCCCGGAATCTGTGCGTCTTGTCAGGTCACCAGAGGTCTGGTGGGCGGTGCAGGGTTCGAACCTGCGACCCCTGCCGTGTGAAGGCAGTGCTCTACCGCTGAGCTAACCGCCCTGACTGCAACGCTCCGTTTCCGGAGAAGCCCGCGATTATGCCACGGATTCAGCGGGCTCCAGCAAACGCCATTTGCATGCGCCGCCGGCAGCCTTGTCGAGGTCCACCAGCATCTTGGCGTGCGCGGCCGCTTCGGCCTCGCTGGCGCGCAGCACCGGCAGCTCGAAGCGGCTGAGGTCCACGGCCTCCACGGCCAGGTCCGACTCGCCCGCGGGGCTGTCGCCGTGGTCGTCCACCAGCAGCGCATCCTGGCCGCGAGTCAGGCGGATGTAGACGTCGGCCAGCAGCTCCGCGTCCAGCAGCG
Organism: Roseateles sp.; assembly: GCA_046289335.1. GTDB lineage: Bacteria > Pseudomonadota > Gammaproteobacteria > Burkholderiales > Burkholderiaceae_C > Pelomonas. The sequence goes on from JBKBVY010000006.1 coordinate 17,569, forward strand.
CACCATGCAGCTGGCGCTTGGAGTTGTCCACCTCCAGGCGGCGGCACAGCGCGTCCAGCGAGTTGGCCTTACCGGGGAAGAGGTCGCGCGCCATCAGCAGCGTGTCGCGCACGCTGTGCACATGGTCGGTCAGCACGCCGCGATTGAGCCGCCGCAGCTCGGCGTTGACGAAGCCGATGTCGAAGGGCGCGTTGTGGATGACCAGTTCGGCGCCGGCCAGGTAGTCCAGCAGCTGGTCCACGATCTCGGCGAACTTGGGCTTGTCCGACAGAAAGGCCTCGGTCAGCCCGTGCACCCGCAGCGCGTCCTCATGGCTGGCCCGCTCGGGGTTGATGTAGAGATGCAGGTTGTTGCCGGTCAACTGCCGGTTGATCATCTCCACGCAGCCGATCTCGATGATGCGGTCGCCCTTGTCGGCCTCCAGGCCGGTGGTTTCGGTGTCGAAGAAGATCTGTCTCATGCCGGTCGCTGGTTGCGCCTGGTGGCCCAGACGAAGATGGCGGCGCCGGCCAGGATCATCGGCAGGCTCAGCCACTGGCCCTGGCTCCAGTTCAGCGCGCGCAGGCCCAGGAAGTCGTCGGGCTCGCGGAAGTATTCGGCCACGAAGCGCAGCACGCCGTAGCCCATCATGAAGATGCCCGAGATCTGCCCCGTGGCGCGCGGCTGGCGCGCGTACAGCCACAGGATGATGAACAGCAGCAGCCCCTCGCCGGCGGCCTGGTAGAGCTGGGACGGATGGCGCGCGATGCCGCCGTCCTGGGCCTGTGGGAACACCATCGCCCAGGGCAGATCGGCCGGCGCCGGTCGCCCCCAAAGCTCGCCGTTCAGGAAGTTGCCCAGCCGCACGGCCATGATGCCGGTAGGCACGCAGGGCGCGATCAGGTCCGACACCTCGAAGAAGCCGCGCCCGCGCCGCCGGCCGAACAGCCACAGGCCCAGCAGCACGCCCAGCAGGCCACCGTGGAAGGACATGCCGCCCTTCCAAACCGCCAGCACCTCGGGCAGATGATGGAGGTAGTAGTCGGGCTTGTAGAAGAAGCAGTAGCCCAGCCGCCCGCCCAGCACAACACCCAGGACGCCGTAGAACAGCACGTCGTCGACGTCCTGCCGCGTCCAGCCCACGGCGGCATGCTGGGGCATGCGCACGCGCCGGCTGGCCAGCCACAGGAACAGGCCGAAGGCGATCAGATAGGTGATGCCGTACCAGTGCACGGCCAGCGGGCCGAGACGGAGGGCGATGGGGTCGAACTGGGGATGAACCAGCATGAGGCAGGCAGGAGAAGAGCGGCCGGCATCATAGCCAGCGGCCGGCGAGGCAGCCGCCGGTGCGGGCGTCGCTTCAGCGGCGCTTCTTGCCGGGCGTACGGGTCTGACCCAGCGCCTCCATCTGCTGCTGGCGGCGCGCGGCCTTCTTGGCGTCCAGCGCGTCCATCGCCTTGCGCTGCGTCAGTCCGCTGGCGTCGGACCAGGCCCACCAGACCACCGCCAGCCCGAACGGCGCCAGCACGATGAGCCAGGCCCACAGCGGATCCTGGTGGAACTCCACCCAGCCGCCCACGCGCAACACCACAAAGAGCACGCCGATCAAGACGAATGCCATGCGGCATCTCCTTCACTTCAGGTATCTTCTCAGTCACTGTAGTCCATCACCCGGAAAGGTAAGCATGAAAGCCCTGATCGTCAGCCTCGCCCTGATCGCGCCTGCCGCCGCGTTCGCCAATCAGGAACTGGCGCAGAAGAAGATGTGCATGGCCTGTCACGCCGTCGACAAGAAGATCGTCGGGCCCTCGTTCAAGGATGTGGCGGCCCGCTATGCCAAAGACAAAGACGCCGTCAAGAAGCTCTCGGAAAAGGTCATCAAGGGCGGCAAGGGTGCCTGGGGCGAGATGGTGATGCCACCCAATGCAGTTACGCCTGCGGAAGCGGAAACGCTGGTCAAGTGGGTGTTGACGATCAAGTGAGCCCAGCCTGCCGCGTCCTGGCGGCGGGCGTCGAATCAAAAAAGGCCCGCGTCAGCGGGCCTTCTCTTTGCCGGGCAGCGATTGCGGTCAGTAGGCCTGCCCCAGCTGGTCAAGGATCGCGGGATTTTCCAGCGTCGAGGTATCCTGCGTGACCGCCTCGCCCTTGGCGACCGCGCGCAGAAGGCGGCGCATGATCTTGCCGGAGCGGGTCTTGGGCAGGTTGTCGCCGAAGCGGATGTCCTTGGGCTTGGCGATCGGCCCGATCTCCTTGGCCACATGGTCGCGCAGCTGCTTGGCAATGGCCTTGGCCTCGTCGCCGCTGGGGCGCGGGCGCTTCAGCACGACGAAGGCGCAGATGGCCTCGCCGGTCGTGTCGTCCGGGCGGCCCACCACCGCGGCTTCGGCCACCAGCTCGGTGCAGCTGACCAAGGCCGACTCGATCTCCATCGTGCCCATGCGGTGGCCCGACACGTTCAGCACGTCGTCGATGCGGCCGGTGATCGTGAAGTAGCCCGTCTCGGCGTCGCGGATGGCGCCGTCGCCGGCCAGGTAGTAGCCCTTGAGCTCCGGCGGGTAGTAGCTCTTCTTGAAGCGCTCGGGGTCGCCCCAGATCGTGCGGATCATGGACGGCCACGGCTTCTTGACGACCAGGATGCCGCCCTGGCCGTTGGGCACGTCGTTGCCAGTCTCGTCGACGATGGCCGCCGTGATGCCCGGGAAGGGCAGCGTGCAGGAACCGGGCACCAGCGTCGTCACGCCGGGCAGCGGCGTGATCATGTGGCCGCCGGTCTCGGTCTGCCAGAAGGTGTCGACGATGGGGCAGCGGCCGCCGCCCACATGCGCGTGGTACCACTCCCAGGCGGCGGGGTTGATGGGCTCGCCCACCGAGCCCAGCAGGCGCAGGCTGGAGAGGTCGTAGTTCTTCGGATGCACGGCCGGGTTGGTCTCGGCCGCCTTGATCAGCGAGCGGATGGCCGTGGGTGCGGTGTAGAAGATGGTGACCTTGTGCTTCTGGATCATCTGCCAGAAGCGGCCGGCGTCCGGGTAGGTGGGCACGCCCTCGAAGACGATCTCGGTGCCGCCCAGCGCCAGCGGGCCGTAGGCAATGTAGGAGTGGCCCGTGACCCAGCCGATGTCGGCCGTGCACCAGAAGATGTCGCTGTCCTTCAGGTCGAAGGTCCACTTGGTGGTCAGCGCCGCATGCAGCAGATAGCCGCCGGTGCTGTGCTGCACGCCCTTGGGCTTTCCGGTGGAGCCGGAGGTGTAGAGCAGGAACAGCGGATGCTCGGCCTCCACCCACTCGGGCGCGCAGGTGGTGGACTGGCCGGCTGTCAGCTCGTGCAGCCACAGGTCGCGGCCCGCGGTCCAGCCGATGTTGCCGCCGGTGCGCTTGTAGACGATGACGTTCTTGAGCGTCGGGCAGGCGCCGCCGTCCAGCGCCTCGTCCACGATGGCCTTCAGCGGCAGCGCCTTGCCGCCGCGCATCTGCTCGTCGGCGCAGATCAGCGCCACGGCGCCGGCGTCCTGGATGCGGTCGCGCAGCGACTGGGCCGAGAAGCCGCCGAACACCACCGAGTGCGTCGCGCCGATGCGCGCGCAGGCCTGCATGGCCACCACGCCCTCGACCGACATGGGCATGTAGATGACGACGCGATCGCCCTTCTTGATGCCGCGCGCCTTCAACGCATTGGCGAGCTGGCTGGTGCGCGCCAGCAGCTCGGCGTAGGTCACCTGCGTCACCGCGCCATCGTCGGCTTCGAAGATGATGGCCGTCCGGTCACCCTTGCCGGCCTCGACATGGCGGTCCAGGCAGTTGTAGGAGACGTTGAGCCGGCCGTCCTCGAACCACTTGAAGAACGGCGCGTCGCTGTCGTTCAGCGTCTTCGTGAACGGGGTCTGCCAGCTGAGCAGCTCGCGGGCCAGACGCGCCCAGTAGCCGGCGTAGTCCTTCTCGGCCTCGGCCACCAGCGCCGCATAGCCGGCCTCGCCCTTCACATGGGCGTTGGCCACCCACTCGGGGCTGGGCGCATAGGTGTTCAGCGTGCTCATCGATGTCTCCTTCAGTTGATTGGCGCGGACTGTGCTTTCGGCGTCTGACGAAGCCCTGACGGCGTGCCGTCATGCACGGCACCTAGAATTTCCCCCAATTCTGCTTGCTCCTACGCCATGGCCTCCGATCCCCAGCTCCGCCCCCTGCCCCGCCTGATCTTCGCCAGCCGCTGGCTGCAGTTGCCGCTCTATCTCGGCCTGATCCTGGCCCAGGCCGTCTATGTCTTCCAGTTCTGGACCGAGCTGGTGCACCTCATCGAGGCTGCCTTCGGCAACCAGGCGGCGCTGGAGATGCTGGTCAAGAGCATCGGCTACAAGGCTGACAGCCTGCCTGGCAAGCTCAACGAGACCATCCTGATGCTGGTCGTGCTGGGGCTGATCGACGTGGTCATGATTTCCAACCTGCTGATCATGGTCATCGTGGGCGGCTACGAGACCTTCGTGTCGCGCATGGACCTCAGCGGTCACCCGGATCAGCCGGAGTGGCTGAGCCACGTGAACGCCTCGGTGCTGAAGGTCAAGCTGGCCACGGCCATCATCGGCATCAGCTCCATCCACCTGCTGAAGACCTTCATCAACGCCGCCAACTACAGCGAGCAGACGCTGATGTGGCAGACGCTGATCCACATCGCCTTCCTGCTGTCGGCCATGGCCATCGCCTACACCGACCGCCTGCTGCAGGCGCCCGCCGACAAGCACTGAAGCCTCACCGGCCCACCATCTGGGCCGGCACCACCCAGGCATCGAACTGCTCGGCCGTCACATGGCCCAGCGCCAGCGCGGCCTCGCGCAGGCTGGAGCCGTCCTGATGGGCCTTCTTGGCGATCTGCGCGGCTTTGTCGTAGCCGATGTGGGTGTTCAGCGCCGTCACCAGCATCAGCGAGCGCTCCACCAGCTCGGCGATGCGCCCCTCGTTGGGTGTGATGCCCACGGCGCTATGGTCGTTGAAGCTGCGCATGCCATCGGCCAGCAGCCGCACGCTCTGCAGGAAGTTGTGGATGACCATGGGCCGGAACACGTTCAGCTCGAAGTTGCCGGACGCGCCGCCGATGTTGATGGCCACATCGTTGCCCATGACCTGAGCAACCAGCATGGTCACCGCCTCGCTCTGCGTGGGGTTGACCTTGCCGGGCATGATCGAGGAACCCGGTTCGTTCTCGGGAATGCTGATCTCGCCGATGCCGCTGCGCGGGCCGCTGGACAGCCAGCGCACATCGTTGGCGATCTTGTTCATGCTGGCCGCCAGCGTCTTCAGCGCGCCATGGGCATGCACCAGCGCGTCGCATGACGCCATGGCCTCGAACTTGTTGGGCGCCGTGACGAAGGGATGTCCGGTCAGCCGCGCCAGCTCGGCGGCCACGGCTTCGGCATAGCCCTGAGGCGCATTCAGCCCGGTGCCCACGGCCGTGCCGCCCAGTGCCAGCTCATGCAGGTGCGGCAGTGCCGCGAGCACATGGCGCTCGCCGTGGGCTAGCTGCGCGACCCAGCCCGAAATCTCCTGCCCCAGCGTCAGCGGCGTGGCGTCCTGCAAATGGGTGCGGCCGATCTTGACGATGTGATCGAAGGCCTCGGCCTTGAGCCGCAGCGTCTCGCGCAAGGCGCGCAGCGACGGGAGCAGCCGCTCCGTCAGTGCCTGCACGGCCGCCACATGCATGGCGGTGGGAAAGACGTCGTTGCTACTCTGGCTGCGGTTCACGTCGTCATTGGGATGCACCAGCCGCCCTTCTCCACGCTCGCCGCCCAGCAGCTCGCTGGCGCGGTTGGCCAGCACCTCGTTGACGTTCATGTTGGTTTGCGTGCCCGAGCCGGTCTGCCAGACCACCAGCGGGAACTCGTCGGCATGCAGGCCGGCAATGACCTCATCGGCCGCCGCCACGATGGCCTCGGTCTTCGCCGCGTCCTGCAGGCCCAGCGCCTGGTTGACGACGGCCGAGGCCCGCTTGACCTGGGCCAGCGCGCGGATCAGCTCCGGCGCCTGGCGCTCGCCGGAGATGTCGAAGTTCTGCAGCGAGCGCTGCGTCTGCGCGCCCCAGAGCTTCTCGGCCGGCACCGCGATGGGGCCGAAGCTGTCGTGTTCAAGGCGTGTCTTCATCCAGGGTCTCCTGCAAGGCCGTCAGCAGCATAGAAGGGATGGCGCCGGATAATGCCGGGCGAAGTCCATCCTCACCCGACTCCGCCATGACCGTCACCATCCGCCAGCAAGACCTCATCGACAGCGTCGCTGCCGCGCTCCAGTACATCTCGTACTACCACCCGGCCGACTACATCCAGCACCTGGCCCGCGCCTACGAGCGCGAGCAGAGCCCGGCGGCCAAGGACGCGATCGCGCAGATCCTGACCAACAGCCGCATGTGCGCGGAAGGCCGCCGGCCGATCTGCCAGGACACCGGCATCGTCAACGTCTTCCTGAAGATCGGCATGGACGTGCGCTGGGAGGGCTTTACCGGCAGCATCGAGGACGCCATCAACGAAGGCGTGCGCCAGGGCTACCTGAACCCCGACAACAAGCTGCGCGCCTCCGTGCTGGACGACCCCATCTTTGCGCGCAAGAACACCAAGGACAACACCCCCGCCGTCGTGCAGATGGAGGTGGTGCCCGGCAACACGGTGGACGTCATCGTCGCGGCCAAGGGCGGTGGCAGCGAGAACAAGAGCAAGGTCTACATGCTCAACCCCAGCGACGACATCGTCGACTGGGTGCTCAAGACCGTGCCCACCATGGGCGCCGGCTGGTGCCCGCCCGGCATGCTGGGCATCGGCGTCGGCGGCACGGCCGAGAAGGCTGCGCTGCTGGCCAAGCAGGCGCTGATGGAAGACATCGACATGTACGAGCTGCTGGCCCGCGGCCCGCAAAACAAGCTCGAAGAGCTGCGCATCGAGCTGTACGAAAAGGTCAACGCACTGGGCATTGGCGCCCAGGGCCTGGGCGGCCTGACGACGGTGCTCGACGTGAAGATCAAGACCTTCCCGACCCATGCAGCCAGCAAGCCCATCGCGATGATCCCCAACTGCGCGGCCACGCGGCATGCGCACTTCGTGCTGGACGGCTCGGGCCCCAGCTACATCGAGCCGCCCAGCCTGGACCTGTGGCCCGACGTGCACTGGGCGCCCGACTACAACAAGAGCAAGCGCGTGGATCTGAACACGCTGACGCCGGCTGAAGTCGCGAGCTGGAAGCCCGGCGACACGCTGCTGCTCAACGGCAAGATGCTGACCGGCCGCGACGCCGCGCACAAGCGCATCCAGGACATGCTGGCCAAGGGCGAGAAGCTGCCGGTGGACTTCACCAACCGCGTCATCTACTACGTGGGCCCGGTGGACCCGGTGCGCGACGAGGTCGTGGGCCCGGCCGGCCCGACCACCGCGACCCGCATGGACAAGTTCACCGACATGATGCTGAGCCAGACCGGCCTCATCGCCATGGTGGGCAAGGCCGAGCGTGGCCCGGTCGCCATCGAGTCCATCAAGAAGCACAAGAGCGCCTACCTGATGGCGGTCGGCGGCGCGGCCTACCTGGTCAGCAAGGCCATCAAGGGCGCCAAGGTCGTCGGCTTCGAGGACCTGGGCATGGAGGCCATCTACGAGTTCGACGTGGTGGACATGCCCGTGACGGTGGCGGTGGACGCCGGCGGCACCAGCGCCCACATCACCGGTCCGGCGGACTGGAAGCAGCGCATCGCCTCCGGCAAGGCCGTCAGCATTCCGGTCGCGTCGGCCTAAGCGCGTGCGCGGCAGGCGCGTCGCCTGAAGTACACCCGCCGGCGAGCGGTCGCGGTAACGTGGATTGCACAAGATCCAACGGAGACCGCCATGCCAGACATCCGTGCCTACGCCGCCCACACCGCCGGCGGCCCGCTGCAGCCCTTCGGCTACGACCCCGGCCCGCTGGGAGACGAGGATGTCGAGATCAGCGTCGAGCACTGCGGCATCTGCCACTCGGACCTCGCCATGATCGACAGCGAGTGGTTCCCGGCCAGCTATCCGGTCGTGCCGGGCCATGAGGTGGTGGGCCGCATCACCGCCCTGGGCCCGCGCGCCAAGGGCCGGCAGATCGGCCAGCGCGTGGGCGTGGGCTGGCACACCGGCAGCTGCACCCACTGCAACTTCTGCCTGGGCGGCGAGCAGCACCTGTGCGGCCAGCGCCAGCCGACGCTGATCGGCCGCCACGGCGGCTTTGCCGACCGGCTGCGGGCGCACTGGTCCTGGGCCATTCCCATGCCCGACACGCTGGACCCCGCCGCCGCCGGGCCGCTGATGTGCGGCGGCGGCACGGTGTTCCTGCCCTTCGTGCTGCATGCCGTGAAGCCGACCGATCGCGTGGGCGTGGTGGGCATCGGCGGGCTGGGCCATCTGGCGGTGAAGTTCGCGCGCGCCTGGGGCTGCGAGGTGACGGCCTTCACATCGTCCGCCAGCAAGCGCGACGAGGCGCTGGCGCTGGGCGCGCACAAGACCGTCTCCAGCATCGAAAAGGCGGAACTCAAGGCCGCCGCCGGCAGCCTGGACTTTCTGCTCATCACGGTCGGCGCGGCGCTGAACTGGGATGCGCTGCTGGCCACGCTGGCGCCCAAGGGCCGCATGCATCTGGTGGGCGTGGTGACCGAAGCGCTGAGCCTGAAGAGCGGCGGCCTGCTGAGCTGGCAGAAGGGCCTCTCGGCCTCGCCCACGCCGCCGCCGTCGGTGCTGTCCACCATGCTGCAGTTCGCCGCGCGGCACCAGATCCTGCCGCAGGTGGAGCGCTTCCCGATGAGCCGCGTCAACGACGCGATCGCCCATCTGCGCAGCGGCCAGGCCCGCTACCGCGTCGTGCTGGACGCCGACTTCGCCTGACGCTGGACCTGCTGCGGGTAGGGGATCTCCACCCCCAGGTCTTTCAGCGTGTGCCAGATCGCCAGGTTGACGTCCGACCTCACGCCGCCGCTGCCGTTCTCCGGGTCGGCAATCCAGAAGAACACGGTCAGCTCGATGCCACTGTCGGCAAAGCGGCTCAGCTGCACGGCCGGTGCAGGGTCGCTCAGCACGCGCGGCACATCCGCCAGCGCCGCCGCCAACGCCTGCATGACGCTGTCCACATCGCAGTCGTAGTCCACCTGCACGACGGTGTTCAGCAGCACGCGCGGGTCGGCCAGCGAAGCGTTCTCGACGCGCTGCGTGATCAGCATCTCGTTGGGCACGATGGCCTCTCGGCCGCCCAGCGAGCGGATGACCGTGTAGCGCGTCTTGATGTCGGTGACGCGGCCCTCGAAGCCGTCCACCTTGACCATGTCGCCGATGCGCAGGCTTCGCTCGGCCAGGATGACGAAGCCCGACACATAGTTGGCCGCCAGCTTCTGCAGGCCGAAGCCCAGGCCCACGCCCAGGGCACCGCCCAGCACACCCAGGGCGGTCAGGTCGATGCCCGCGGCCGACAGCGCGAACAGCAGGCCCACGAACAGCAGCAGCGCGCGGATGGCGCTGGCGGCGATCTTGCGCATGGACAAGTCCATGGACTCGCGCCGCAGCAGCCGCGACTCGATGGCCGCCGAGATCCACAGCGCCACCACCAGCACCAGCGCCGCCGTGAGGCCGCCCTCGATGAGGTTGCGCAGCGTCAGGCGCACGCTGCCGAACTTCCAGCCGATGTCGTCCAGCTCGTCCAGCAGCACGGGCAGCAATCCCGTGACCCACAGCACCGCGCCGGCCCAGATGAGCCAGGAGCCGATGCGCTCGACCAGCCGTATGGGCGCCGAGTCCGGCCAGGCCGCGGCCAGCACGCGGGCGATGACGCGGATGACCGCCAACGACACGAGCAGCGGCAGCGCCAGCTGGAACAGCGCCGGCGCCAGCTCCCACAGCGGCAGCAGCCGCCGCGCGCCGAAGGCCAGCGCCAGCGCCAGCAGCGGGAACAGCGCGCCGTCGATGACGCGCTGGCCGAACAGCACGCTGTTCTCGCGCCGCGTCGCCTTGCGCGACAGCGCCCAGCTCAGCAGCCCGGCCAGCAGCAGGCAGGACAGCAGCAGCGCCCATTCAGCCAGATGTTCGGTACTGAAGACACGGCCCAGCAGGGCCTGCAACTCGGTGAGGCTCAAAGGTTGATGCATGTGGTCGCAGTCAGTTGGGACAGAGCTACTCGCTAGGCTCGGACGGTCTGTCCCGCACGTTCAAGTCAGTTGGGGACAGAGCTACTCGCTACGCTCGGGCGGTCTGTCCCGCAAGAGTTATAGATCGGCCAGCACCCGCAGATGCGCGCCCACGCTGCGTGCCAGCGAGTTCAGGTCGTAGCCGCCCTCCAGCACCGACACGATGCGGCCCTGGGCATGGCGCTCGGCCAGATCCTTGAGCTTGAGGGTGATCCACTCGTAGTCGGCCTCCACCAGGCCGAGCTGGCCCAGCTCGTCGTCGCGGTGGGCGTCGAAGCCGGCGGAGATGAAGATCATCTGCGGCCTGAAGCGCTCCAGCGCCGGCAGCCACATGGCCTCGATGATCTCGCGCACCTCCCCGCCCCGGGTGTACGGCGGGATGGGCACGTTGACCATGTTGGTGCCCTTGGGCACGGCGCCGCTGTAGGGATAGAGCGGATGCTGGAACAGGCTGACCATCAGCATGCGGTCGTCGCCGGCAATGATGTCCTCGGTGCCGTTGCCGTGGTGCACGTCGAAGTCCACGATGGCCACGCGCTTGAGGCCGCGCACGTCCAGCGCATGCCGGGCGGCGATGGCCACGTTGTTGAAGAAGCAGAAGCCCATGCTCTGGTCGCGCGTGGCATGGTGGCCCGGCGGGCGCACCGAGCAGAAGGCGTTGTCGGCCTGGCCGTCGATGACCAGGTCGGTGGCCTGCACCGCCGCACCTGCCGCATGCAGCGCGGCCGACCAGGTGTGCGCATTGGCCGAGGTGTCCGGGTCCACGGCGCAGCGACCGCCCTGCGCCGCGCAGTCGCGCAGCAGCATGCCGATCTCGGCGACATAGCCGTGCGTGTGGGCGCGCTCGACGTCCTGCAGGTCCACGGGCCGTGCGTCGACGTGCATCAACGCCGGCGCCACGCCGGAGGCAATCAGCCAGTCGTCGATAGCGGCCAGCCGCGCGGGGCACTCGGGATGGCCCTCGCCCATGTCGTGGCGGCGGCACTCGGGGGGGTTGAAGTAGGCAGTGGGCATCGGCCGGCGTCTCTTGCTATGGTCGGGTCCATGACGACCTTACAGCCATCACGCCCCCTCGCAGGGCAATTGCAGGCCCTGCAAAACCAGATTAGCACGGTCATCAAGGGCAAACCCGCGCAGATCGCCGATTCCCTGGCCTGCCTGATGGCCGGCGGCCACCTGCTGATCGAAGACCTGCCCGGCGTCGGCAAGACCACGCTGGCCCATGCGCTGGCCATCTCGCTGGGCCTGAAGTTCTCGCGCCTGCAGTTCACGGCCGATCTGCTGCCCAGCGACCTGCTGGGCGTGTCGGTCTACGAGCGCGAGAAGAACGGCTTTGCCTTCCATCCCGGCCCGGTGTTCGCGCAGGTGCTGCTGGCCGACGAGATCAACCGCGCCGGCCCCAAGACGCAGAGCGCGCTGCTGGAGGCGATGGAGGAGCACCAGGTCAGCATCGACGGCCAGACCCATGCCCTGCCCCAGCCCTTCTTCGTCATCGCGACGCAGAACCCGAGCGAGCAGTTGGGTACCTTCCCGCTGCCGGAGTCGCAGCTGGACCGCTTCCTGATGTGCATCTCGCTGGGCTATCCCGACGCGGCGGCCGAGCGCGAGCTGCTGATGGGCCAGGACAGCCGCGAGCAGCTGCAGGCCTTGCAGCCGGTCATGACCCCGGCCGAGCTGCTGGCCGTGCAGGCGGCCGTGAAGCGCGTGCATGCCGCGCCGCCGCTGCTGGACTACCTGCAGGCGCTGATCGCGGCGACGCGCTCGGGCCAGTGGTTCGTCGAGGGCCTGTCCCCGCGCGCCGGCCTGGCCGTGCTGCGGGCCGGCCGCGCGCGCGCGCTGCTGCAGGGGCGCGACTACGTCTCGCCCGACGACCTCCAGGCCATCCTGCCGCAGACCATCGCCCACCGGCTGCAGCCACGCGCCGGCGCTGGACGCGGCGCGCGCGAACAGGTGCGCGCGATGATCGAGGCGATCCCGCTGCCCTGACGCAGCCGCGTCACTGCCCCGCGGTGACGCGCGAGGAGTGGGACGCCAGCATCACCCAGCGCCCGTCGATCAAGGCCCAGGACCGCGTGAAGCGGAAGCGCCCGCTCCAGGGCTGGCCGTTGGTGAGGCACGACTGCACGCTCACGCCGGTGACGACGGCGGCGCTGCCGTACAGGCGCACGACGACATCCTCGTTGACGATGCCTTGATTGCTGCGGCTGCGCGAGCTCAGGTCTTGCAGGTAGTCCGCCTTGGTCTGCGTGCGCCCATCGGAATGGGTCAGCAGCCAGTCATCGGCAAGCAGGCGCGCCAGACCGGTCGTGTCAGCCTTCAGGCGCAACTCGTTCCAGCTCGCATCGATGCGCTGGAGCTCGGCCGCGGCGTCGGCATGGCTTGCCGAGGGAAGCACGGCGAGCAGGCCGGCAAAGAGGGCAAGGGTTTCATAGGGTTGCGCCAAAAGGTGTCGAACGGTGCGGGACGATCCTGGCTCATTCCCACTCGATGGTCGCCGGCGGCTTGCTGGACACGTCGTAGGTCACGCGGTTGATGCCGCGCACCTCGTTGATGATGCGGCCCGAGGTGCGCTTGAGCAGCGCATAAGGCAGCTCGGCCCAGTCTGCCGTCATGAAGTCGCTGGTCTGCACCGCGCGCAGCGCGACGACATAGTCGTAGGTACGGCCATCGCCCATGACGCCCACGCTCTTGACCGGCAGGAAGACGGCAAAGGCCTGGCTGGTCAGCGCGTACCAGCTCTTGCCGGTGGCGGGATCGATGGTGTTGCGCAGTTCCTCGATGAAGATGGCGTCGGCGCGGCGCAGCAGGTCGGCGTAGTCCTTCTTGATCTCGCCCAGGATGCGCACGCCCAGGCCCGGGCCCGGGAAGGGGTGGCGGTAGACCATGTCCTCCGGCAGACCCAGCGCCACGCCCAGCGCGCGCACCTCGTCCTTGAACAGCTCGCGCAGCGGCTCCAGCAGCTTCAGGCCCAGCGTCTCGGGCAGGCCGCCGACGTTGTGGTGGCTCTTGATGGTGGTGGCCTTCTTGGTCTTGGTGCCGCCGCTCTCCACCACGTCGGGATAGATGGTGCCCTGGGCCAGCCACTTCGCGTTGCTCAGCTTCTTCGCCTCGGCCTGGAACACCTCGACGAACTCGGCGCCGATGATCTTGCGCTTCTTCTCCGGGTCGGTCACGCCGGCCAGCTTGCCCAGGAACTGCGCGCTGGCGTCCACATGCACGACCTTGGCATGCAGGCGGCCGGCGAACATGTCCATCACCATCTGCGCCTCGTTCAGGCGCAGCAGGCCGTGATCCACGAAGACGCAGGTGAGCTGGTCGCCGATGGCGCGGTGGATCAGCGCCGCGGCCACCGACGAATCGACGCCGCCGGACAGGCCCAGGATGACCTCCTCGTCACCCACCTGCTCGCGGATCTTCTGTACTGCCTCGTCGATGTAGCTGCCCATCTGCCAGTCGCCCTTGCAGCCGGCGATATCGCGCACGAAGCGGCGCAGCATGGCCGCGCCCTGGTGGGTGTGCGTGACCTCGGGATGGAACTGCACGGCGTACAGGCGCCGCGCCTCGTCGGCCATGCCGGCGATGGGGCAGCTGGGCGTGGAGGCCATCAGCTTGAAGCCCGGTGGCAGCACGGTGACCTTGTCGCCGTGGCTCATCCAGACCTTGAGCATGCCGTGCTTCTCGGGGGTCTCAAAGTCCTGGAAGCCGTCCAGCAGCGCCGTGTGGCCGTGGGCGCGCACCTCGGCGTAGCCGAACTCGCGGTGGTCGCTCCACTCCACCTTGCCGCCCAACTGCACGGCCATGGTCTGCATGCCGTAGCAGATGCCCAGCACCGGCACGCCCAGGTCCCACACGGCCTGCGGTGCACGCAGTTCGTGGTCCTCGTAGGTGGAGGCATGGCTGCCCGACAGGATGATGGCCTTGGGCGCGAAGCTGCGCACGAAGTCATCGCTGACGTCGTTGGGATGGATCTCGCAGTACACCGCCGACTCGCGCACGCGCCGCGCGATGAGCTGGGTGACCTGGGAGCCGAAGTCGAGGATGAGGACCTTGTCGTGTTGCATGGTGTTCTCAGGCAGTTTGCAGAGCGAGGCGCTGGCGATGGAAGAAGCAGTACGCAACGATCAGGCCGACCAGTTGCAGTGCCGCACAGGCGAAGAAGGGCAGGCCCATGCGCGGGTCGCTGGCCGGCAGGTGTGACACCCAGCCCAGCAGGCTCAGGCCGATGACCGGCGCCAGCACGGCCGTCACGCTGTTCAGCGACGACACGGCGCCCATGGCCTGCCCCTGGTGGTGGGCGCCCGCGGCGTTGGAGATGATGCTCTGTACCGCGGCCGCGGCCACCCCGCCCAGCAGGTTGAAGGCGATGACCGCGTACATCATCCAGCCCTCGGTGGCCAGGCCGAAGCCCAGGTAGGCCAGCACCGCCGAGCCCATGCCCAGCAGGGCCAGACGCTGCGGACTGAAGCGCGCCAGCAGCGGCCGCAGCAGCAGGCCCTGGCTGATGACGGAGACGATGCCCACCGCGAACAGCGACCAGCTGACCTCCAGCGGTCCCCAGCCGAACCTGAACTTGGTGTAGAGCACCCAGGTCATGTGCAACATGAACTGGGCCAGCGAGGCCAGCGCGATGACGCCCACCAGCGGCCCCACCCCCTTCAGGGCCGCCAGGCCGCGCAGCGCGCTGACCGGGTTGGCCTTCCGCCAGTTGAACGGGGTGCGCCGGTCGGCGGGCAGGGACTCGGGCAGCACGAAGAAGCCGTAGCACCAGTTCAGCACCGCCATGCAGCCAGCCGCGATGAAGGGCCAGTGCACGTCGTAGTGGCCCAGCCAGCCGCCCACCACCGGCCCCAGGATGAAGCCGATGCCGAACATCGCGCCGAGCTGACCGAAGCGCCGCGCGCGGTCCTCGGGCGGCGTGATGTCGGCCACATAGGCATTGGCGATGGCGATGTTGGCCTGCATGGCGCCGGAGAACAGCCGCACGGCCACCAGCATCCACAGCGCCGTGGCCATGGCCGTCACGAAGAAGCTCAGGCCCAGGCCGGCGAAGCCGATCAGCAGCACCGGCCGGCGGCCGAAGCGGTCCGACAGCGCGCCGAGGATGGGCGAGCCGACAAAGTTGGCCACGCCGAAGGCCGTGGTCACCCACAGCAGCGCCAGCGTCTGCTCGTCGTTGCTGTGCGTGAACGTGCCGACGATGTGCGGCAGCACCGGCACCATCAGGCCGATGGAAATCATGTCGATCAGCACCGCCGCCATGATGAAACCCATGGCGGGGGTGCGTGGCTGGGGCTGGCTCATCGGGCGTCTGAAAAGAGAAACGGGGCGATCCGAAATCGCCCCGTCGTCATGGTCAGCGACTCACTCGCTGCGGTAGTTGGGTGCTTCCTTGGTGATCTGCACGTCGTGGACATGGCTCTCGCGCATGCCCGCAGTCGTGATCTCGACGAACTCGGCCTTGCTCTGCATCTCGGCGATGGTGGCGCAGCCGCAGTAGTGCATGGACGCCTTCAGGCCGCCGGCCATCTGGAAGATGACCTGCACCACCGAGCCCTTGTAGGGCACCTGGCCCTCGATGCCCTCGGGCACCAGCTTGGAGGTGTTGGGGTTGTTGCCCGACTCGGCCTGGAAGTAGCGGTCCGCACTGCCCTTGGCCATGGCGCCCATGGAGCCCATGCCTCGGTAGCTCTTGAACGTACGGCCCTGGTAGAGGATGGTCTCGCCCGGGGCTTCCTCGGTGCCCGCGAAGGCGCCGCCCATCATGACCGCATCCGCGCCGGCCGCGATGGCCTTGGCCACGTCGCCCGAGTAGCGGATGCCGCCGTCGGCGATGACCGGCACGCCGGTGCCCTTCAGGGCGGTCACGACGTTGTCGATGGCGGTGATCTGCGGCACGCCCACGCCCGCGACGATGCGGGTGGTACAGATGGATCCCGGGCCGATGCCGACCTTGACGCCGTCGGCGCCGGCCTCGACCAGCGCCAGCGCGGCCGCGCCGGTGGCGATGTTGCCGCCGATGACGTCCACCTGCGGATAGGCGCGCTTGACCCAGCGCACGCGCTCCAGCACGCCGGCGCTGTGGCCATGGGCGGTGTCCACGATGATGGCGTCCACGCCGGCCTTGACCAGCAGTTCCACGCGCTGCTCGGTGTCCTCACCGAAGCCCACCGCCGCGCCGACACGCAGGCCACCGTGGGCATCACGCGCGGCATTCGGGAAGCTGGTCTGCTTGGTGATGTCCTTCACCGTCATCAGGCCGCGCAGCTCGAAGGCGTCGTTGATGACCACCACGCGCTCCAGCTTGTGGGTGTGCATCAGCGCCTTGGCCTCGTTCAGCGACGCGCCTTCCTTGACGGTGACGAGCTTCTCGGCCGGCGTCATGATCTCGCGCACCTTGGCGTCCATGCGCGTCTCGAAGCGCACGTCACGACCGGTGACGATGCCGACGACCCGCTTGCCCTCAACGACCGGGAAACCCGAGAAGCCGTTCTGACGCTGCAGCTCGACGATGTCGCGCACGGTGGCATCGGGGCTGACCGTCAGCGGCTCGCGGACGACGCCGCTCTCGTAGCGCTTGACCCGGGCCACCTCGCGCGCCTGCGCCTCGGCGCTCAGATTCTTGTGCACGATGCCGATGCCGCCCTCCTGCGCGATGGCAATCGCCAGACGCGCCTCGGTCACCGTGTCCATGGCGGCGGACACCAGCGGCAGGTTCAGGGGGATGTTGCGCGACAGGCGGGTCGCAAGACTGGTGTCGCGGGGCAACACCTGGGAGAACGCTGGCACCAACAGAACGTCATCGAAGGTGAGCGCTTTGCCGAGAAGGCGCATGAGGAAAGCTCCAGACGCAAAGCGGCATTATACGGAGGGCCCCGACGCTACACTGCCCCCATGCATCACAAGCCACTCTTCGTCGCTCTGATCGGACTGATGCTGGCCGCATCCGCCCAGGCCCAGTGGAAGTGGAAGGATGCCAAGGGCAACGTGCAGTACAGCGACCGGCCGCCGCCCTCCGGCACGCCGGACAAGGACATCCTGCAACGCCCGCCCGCGGCAACGCGCCCCGTCGTGGTGGTGCCAGCCGGCCAGGCCGCCAGCGCCGCAGCTCCGGCACCCCGACCGGCCGCCAGCGCGCCGGGCAAGGCCGAGCAGGAAGCCGCCGCTCGCCAGAAGCAGGACCAGGACCGCGAGCAGAACAAGCTGAAGGAAGAAGAGCGCCGCCTGGCCGAGCAGAAGCGCGAGAACTGCACACGCGCCCAGGGCTATATGCGCGACCTGCAGAGCGGCATCCGCATCACCCGCACCAACGAGCAGGGCGAGCGCATCTACATGGACGACGTGCAGCGCCGCGCCGAGGTCGAGCGGGCGCGCCAGGTCATCTCCAGCGAGTGCCGCTGAAGCCGCTCAACGCTTCTCGTTGATGCCCGCCTTGGGCCGGTGGCGCGACACGATGCGCTCGCCGCGCTTGGCATAGCGCTGCCGCCGCGCTTCCTTGGGGTCCACGGTCAGCGGGCGATAGACCTCGATGCGGTCGCGCTCGCGCAGCAGCGTGTCCAGCGGCCGCACCCGGCCCCAGATGCCCACGCGCAGTTCGCCGGGTGGCGGGCTGAAGTCTGCGCAAGCGCGCAGCGCGGCTTCGATCGTGGCGCCCTCGCCCAGCTCCAGCCAGCGCTGCTGCACGTCACCGGCCGACGGGCTCCAGACCAGTTCAACGCGCACCGTAGAGGCTTTCTGCGCGTTGCACGAAGCTGTCGACGAAGGTGTTGGCGATGCGGTCGAACACCGGGCTGACCACGGCCTCCAGCGCGCCGCTGCTGAACGCGTAGTTCAGCTCGAAAACGATCTTGCAGGCCGTGGGCTCACCCTCGGTGCCCGGCTTGTTCAGCGGCAGGAACTGCCACACGCCGTCCAGCAGCGAGAACGGGCCGTCCACCAGCACCATGTCGACGCTGCGGCCGGGCTCGTTGCGGTTGCGGGTGGTGAACGCGTGGCGCACGCCGGCATAGGCCAGGTGCAGACGGGCGGTGACGGCATCGGCGCCCTGCTCCAGCACCTCGACCTTGTTGCACCAGGGCAGGAACTCCGGGTAGCGCTCCACCTGGGTGACCAGCTCGTACATCTCCTGCGGCGTGTACCAGAGCAGAACGGACTTTTTGACCTGCTTCATAGAATGCCGGGATTGTAAGAAGGCCTCCAGGCCCCACCTCTGATTCCATGTCCATTGCCGAGAACCGCCGCGCCCGTTACGACTACCACATCGAAGAGCAGTTCGAGGCCGGCATCGTGCTGTCG
Organism: Roseateles sp.; assembly: GCA_046289335.1. GTDB lineage: Bacteria > Pseudomonadota > Gammaproteobacteria > Burkholderiales > Burkholderiaceae_C > Pelomonas. Next base: position 35,987 of record JBKBVY010000006.1, read on the forward strand.
GGCTGGGAGATCAAGGCCATCCGCGCGGGCCAGGTCCAGCTCACCGACGGCTACGTGATGATCAAGGACGGCGAGCTGTTCCTGATCGGCTGCCGCATCAATGCGCTGCGCAGCGCGTCCACCCACGTCAACCCCGAGGCCGACCGCACCAAGAAGCTGCTGATGCACAAGGCCGAGATCAAGCGGCTGGTGGGCAAGGTGGAGCAGCGCGGCTTCACGCTGGTGCCGCTGAACCTGCACTACAAGGGTGGCCGCGTGAAGGTCGACATCGCGCTGGCCAAGGGCAAGGCCCAGCATGACAAGCGCGAGACCGAGAAGAAGCGGGATTGGGAGCGGGAAAAGGGGCAATTGATGCGGCACGCATCGACAGGCCGCAAGGACTGACGAGGCGCGTAGCGGCTCGCTGCACCTTTCGCCAGAAGGGTCAGCTGATGCGGAACAAGGTATCAAGCAAAGGCTGCCAGCGCCTGCTCGATGTCCGCCCGCAGGTCGCCCGCGTCTTCCAGCCCGATCGCAAAGCGCACCAGCGTGCGGCCCTCGAAGGGCAGCGGCAGGTTGCGGCTGCGGCCCATGTCGTAGGGCACGGCCAGGCTCATGGGGCCGGCCCACGAATAGCCGATGCCGAACAGCTGCAGCGCATCCACGAAGGCATCCACCTGCGCCGGGCCGTACTGCGGCTTGAAGGCCACCGAGAACAGGCAGCCCGCACCGCCGCCGCCCACGGCCAGCCAGTGCTGGTGGCCGGGCGAGCCGGGCAGCGCCGGATGGAAGACCCGCGCCACCTCGGGCCGTCCCGCCATCCAGCTGGCCAGCTGCCGCGTCGCGCGGTCCTGCGCCTCGTAGCGCAGCTGCAGCGTCGGCAGGCCGCGCAGCACCAGCTCCACGTCGTTCTGGCCCAGGCCGTAGCCCAGGTGCTCATGCGCGTGGTTGAGCCGGTCGTGCAGGCGCTTGTCGCGCGTGCAGACCGAACCCATCAGCACGTCCGCGCCGCCGCTGGGGTACTTGGTCAGTGCCTGCATGACGATGTCGGCGCCCAGGCCCGGGTGCGTCCTGGGTGCCGGCTCGAAGCCGTTGAAGGCCAGGCCGGCGCCCCAGGTGTTGTCCAGCGCCGTCGTGATGCCGCGCGCCCGGCAGGCTGCCAGCGTCCCCAGCAGGTCGGGAAACTCCAGCGTGATGGAGCCCGCGGCCTCCAGCCAGACGAGCTTGGTGTTGTCGCGCAGCTCGGGCACGGTGAGCGGGTCGTAGACGCGGTGGGTGACGCCCCATTGCGACAGCCAGGACTCGGTCAGGTAGCGGTTCTGACCGTAGACGTTGTCCGGCACCAGCACCTCGTCGCCGGGGCGCAGCAGGGCCAGCGAGGTCAGCGTCACCGCCGCCAGGCCGCTGGGCACCAGCAGGCAGTGCTGGGCATGCTCCAGCGTCGCGATGCGCGCCGCCAGCGTGTAGCTGGTGGGCGTGCCGTGCAGGCCGTAGCGATAGCTCAGGCCGTCGCGCGGGCGGGGCTGGTGCAGGTCGGCCGTGTCCTTGAACAGCACGGTCGAGGCCTTGGCCACGGGCACCGGCACCGCTTCCCAGCCCTCGGGCGCGCGGTAGGGGTGGTGGATGAGCTGGGTGGACGGCTTGCGCGTCATGCCAGCGTCGCGACCAAGTCGTGGCCATCCGCCGCCACGATGCGGGCACGCACGAAGTCGCCCACCTTCATCGTCTTGCTGGCCTTCTCGGGCGGCAGGATCTTCACGGTGCCGTCGATCTCGGGCGCGTCGGCGTAGGAGCGGCCCACGCCGCCCTTGCGGCCCAGCGCCGGGGCGCTGTCCACCAGCACCTGCAGCGTCTGGCCCACGCGGGCCTGCAGCTTGGCGGCCGACACGGCCTCGGCCACGGCCATGAAGCGCGCACGGCGCTCCTCGCGCACCTCGTCGGGCAGCGCGCCGGGGATGTCGTTGGCGCTGGCGCCCTCCACCGGCGAGTAGGCGAAGCAGCCGGCGCGGTCGATGCGCGCTTCCTGCATGAAGTCCAGCAGGTACTGGAACTCTCCTTCAGTCTCGCCGGGGAAGCCGGCGATGAAGGTGGAGCGGATGACCAGCTCCGGACAGGCCTCGCGCCAGCGCAGGATGCGCTCCATGTTCTTCTCGCCGTTGGCCGGGCGCTTCATGCGCTTGAGCACATCGGGGTGGGCGTGCTGGAAAGGCACGTCAAGATAAGGCAGCACCAGGCCTTCGGCCATCAGCGGCAGCACCTCGTCCACATGCGGGTAGGGGTAGACGTAGTGCAGGCGCACCCAGGCGCCGAAGGGCTTGGCCAGCTCGCCGAGCTGGGCGACGAGATCCAGCATGCGGGTCTTGACCGGCTTGCCGTCCCAGAAGCCCATGCGGTACTTCACGTCCACGCCGTAGGCCGAGGTGTCCTGGCTGATGACCAGCAACTCCTTCACGCCGCTCTCGAACAGCGCGCGGGCCTCGTTCAGCACGTCGCCGATGGGGCGGGACACCAGGTCGCCGCGCATGCTGGGGATGATGCAGAACGAGCAGCGGTGGTTGCAGCCCTCGCTGATCTTCAGATAGGCGTAGTGCTTGGGCGTGAGCTTGATGCCGTAGCTGGGCACCAGGTCCACGAAGGGGTCGTGCGGCTTGGGCACATGGGTGTGCACCGCGTCCATGACCTCCTGGGTCGCATGCGGGCCGGTCACGGCCAGCACGCTGGGGTGGATCTCGCGGACCAGGTTGTCCGTCGAATGCCCGGACTTGGCGCCCAGGCAGCCGGTCACGATGACCTTGCCGTTCTCGGCCAGCGCCTCGCCGATGGTGTCCAGGCTTTCCTTGACGGCGTCGTCGATGAAGCCGCAGGTGTTGACGATCACCAGGTCGGCGCCGGCAAAGGTCTTGGAGGTCTCGTAGCCCTCGGCGCGCAGTTGCGTGAGGATGAGCTCGCTGTCGGTCAGGGCCTTGGGGCAGCCCAGCGACACGAAACCGATCTTGGGCGCCGGGGCCGGCGCGGCGAGGGGGGCAGATTCGTTCATCGCCGTATTTTCGGCGATGAACGCGGTTCAGGGCTTCTTGCTGCCCGGCGGCGTGCCGAACGGAAACATCGCGCCGGCATTCTTCATCTGTTCCTGCCACTGGTTCATCAGCGTCTTGGACTGCTCGGCATAGCTGCCCATCAGCCCGGTCCAGGCCTCGGGGCTGAACGGCATGCCGGGCACCGCCTGCTCGGAGAAGCGCTGCTGCATGTCCGTGAAGGCCTGCATCTGGCGCTCCAGCATGCCGCCCATGACGCCCTGCATCGCATGGCCGTAGAAGCGGATGATCTGCGCCAGCGACGCGGTGGAGAACATCGGCATGCCGGCCGTCTCCTCCTCCAGGATGATCTGCAGCAGGATGGAGCGCGTCAGGTCCTCGTGCGTCTTGGCGTCCTGCACCTCGAAGTCGATGCCGTCCAGCACCATGCGTTTCACGTCGGCCAGCGTGATGTAGCTGCTGGTCTGCGTGTCGTACAGGCGCCGGTTGGGATATTTCTTGAGCACGCGCAGCCCGGGCTTGGCGGCGCCTTCCGGCGCCTGTTCGGTCG
>JBKBVY010000068.1:0-13997 GCA_046289335.1 Roseateles sp.
GGACCTCTTCACCTTCCACGTCGCGCGCGATCAGGTCAAGCTGATCCCGCTGGGCCCCGGCTTCGGCTTCTATGACGGCGCGCCCGGCGCGCCGCCGGCCGAAGCGCCGTCCACCGACCCCGGCTACGGCTTCTTCGACGATGCCCCGGGCACGCCTGCCGGCGCTGCCGCGGAAGCCACCCCGGCGCCCGCGCCCGCGCCGTCTGCCGCCATCGTGCCGACCCGCCCGGCGACACCGGCCAAGGTCGAGGCCAAGCCCGCCAGCGGCGGCCTGGACCAGACCACGCTGCGCGTCTCCATCGAGAAGGTCGATCAGCTCATCAACCTGGTGGGCGAATTGGTCATCACCCAGGCCATGCTGGCGCAGAACAGCCGCGAGCTCGATCCCGCGCTGTACCAGCAGCTCACCAGCGGCCTGGCCGATCTGGAGCGCAACACGCGCGACCTGCAAGAGTCGGTCATGTCCATCCGCATGATTCCGATGTCCACCGTGTTCAACCGCTTCCCGCGGATGCTGCGCGACCTGGCCGCCAAGCTGGGCAAGAAGGTCGAGCTGGTCACGCAGGGTGAGGCCACCGAGCTGGACAAGAGCCTGGTCGAGAAGATCACCGACCCGCTGACCCACCTGGTGCGCAACAGCTGCGACCACGGCATCGAGATGCCCGCCGAACGCGTCGCCAAGGGCAAGCCCGAGCAGGGCACCATCACGCTGGTGGCCTCCCACCAGGGCGGCAGCATCGTCATCGAGGTGCGCGACGACGGCCGCGGCCTGAACCGCGAGAAGCTCATCAAGAAGGCCCGCGAGAAGGGCATCGACGCGCCGGACACCATGACCGACGCCGAATGCTGGAACCTGATCTTCGCGCCGGGCTTCTCCACCGCCGAGCAGGTCACGGACGTCTCCGGCCGCGGCGTGGGCATGGACGTGGTCAAGAAGAACATCACCTCGCTGGGCGGCACGGTCGAGATCGACTCCGCCGAGGGCTACGGCATGAAGGTGTCCGTGCGCCTGCCGCTGACGCTGGCCATCATGGACGGCATGAGCGTGGGCGTGGGCGACGAGTGCTACATCCTGCCGCTGTCGTCGGTCGTCGAGTCCTTCCAGGTGCAGGCCGACACCATCAAGACCGTCGCCGGCTCCGGCCGCGTGGTCGAGGTGCGTGACGAATACATGCCGGTCATCGAGCTGGAGAAGGTGTTCGACGTGCCGCGCTTCGACTTCGAGCATGTCTCCTCCATCATGGTCGTCGTGGAGGCCGAAGGCGGCCGCGTGGCGCTGCTGGTGGACGAGTTGCTGGGCCAGCAGCAGGTGGTCGTGAAGAACCTCGAAGCCAACTACCGCAAGGTCAACGACGTGTCCGGCGCCACCATCATGGGCGATGGCCGCGTGGCCCTCATCCTGGACGTCGGCAGCCTCGTGCGCCGGTCTCGCCACTAAACCCAACAACTCCCTGGAGAGGTCTGCATGGAATCCAGCAACGTCCCCGCACTGCGTCAGCAAGGCGCCGTCACCACCACGTCTCACGGCCCCAAGAGCGGCGAGTACCTGACCTTCCGGCTCGGTTCCGAGGAGTACGGCATCGACATCCTGAAGGTGCAGGAGATCCGCTCCTACGAGCAGCCGACCCGCATCGCCAATGCGCCCGACTTCATCAAGGGCGTGGTCAACCTGCGCGGCGTCATCGTGCCCATCGTGGACCTGCGGCTGAAGCTGCACTGCCCCAGCGCCGAGTACAACAGCTTCACCGTGGTCATCGTGCTGAACGTGCGCAACCGCGTGGTCGGCGCGGTGGTGGACTCGGTGTCCGACGTGCTGGAACTGAGCCGCGAGGCCATCAAGCCCGCGCCCGAGCTGAACACCGCCTCGGTGGACACCAGCTTCATCACCGGCATCGGCTCGGTGGGCGAGCGCATGCTCATCCTGATGGACATCGAGGGCCTGATGAGCAGCGCCGAGATGGGCCTGATGGACGCCGCCGTCGCGGCTTAAGCCAACACCCCACCAACAAAACGGGCGGCCCGCGGGCCGCCCGTTTTTCTTGGCAGGTTCAGTCTCAGACCCGCTCGGCGACCCAGCCCGCGACGCTGTTCAGGGCTGCGGCGACACCCGCCGGCTGTGTGCCGCCGGCCATGGCCAGGTCAGGCTTGCCACCGCCCTTGCCGCCCACCTGCTGGGCGACGAAGTTGACCAGCTCGCCGGCCTTGACCTTGGCCACGCTGTCGGCCGTCACGCCCGCCGCCAGCTGCACCTTGTCGCCATCGACCGCAGCCAGCACGATGGCCGCGGTCTTGAGCTTGTCCTTGAGCTTGTCCATGGTCTCGCGCAGCGTCTTGGCGTCGGCGCCTTCGAGCCGGGCGGCCAGCACCTTGAGGCCCTTCACGTCAACCGCCTGGGCCAGCAGCTCGTCGCCCTGGGCCGAGGCCAGCTTGCTCTTGGCGGCGGTGAGTTCCTTCTCCAGCGCCTTGACCTGGTCGAGCACGGCCTGCAGGCGCGAGCCCAGCTCGCCCGGCGCAGCCTTGAGGGTCTGGGCCATGCCGTGCACCGTGGTCTCCAGCGACTGCAGATAGGCCAGCGCGTTGTCGCCCGTGACGGCCTCGACACGGCGGATGCCGGCCGCAACGCCCGACTCGGCCACGATCTTGAACAGACCGATGTCGCCCGTGGCCTTGACGTGCGTGCCGCCGCACAGCTCCTTGGACGAGCCGATGCTCAGCACGCGCACGGTCTCGCCGTACTTCTCGCCGAACAGCATCATCGCGCCCGACTTCTGCGCATCGTCCAGCGCCATGACCTGGGCCGTGGCACCGGCGTTGGCCAGGATCTCGGCATTGACGAGGGCCTCGACCTCGCGGATCTCCTCGGCCGTCATCGGCGCGTTGTGCGCGAAGTCGAAGCGGGTGCGCTCGGCATTCACCAGCGAGCCCTTCTGCTGCACATGCGCGCCCAGCACTTCGCGCAGCGCCTTGTGCATCAGGTGGGTGGCGCTGTGGTTGCGCACGGTCTTGGCGCGGCGCTCGGCGTCGACCCTGGCCGTGAACGCATCACCGACCTTGACCGTGCCTTCCACGACCTGGCCGTGGTGGCCGAACACGTCGGCCTGGATCTTGATCGTGTCGGACACGACCACGCGCGTCGTGCCGTTGCGCAGTTCGCCGGCATCGCCCACCTGGCCGCCGCTCTCGGCGTAGAAGGGGGTCTGGTCCAGCACAATGACGGCATCGTCGCCGGCCTGGGCCACATCGACGGGGGCGCCGTCGATGTAGATCGCCGTGACCTTGGCGGCCTCGACGACCAGATGCTCGTAGCCGTGGAAGGTGGTCGCCGCGCCGCTGTAGGCCAGGCCCTGGGCCATCTTGAACTTGCCGGCTGCGCGGGCGCGGGTCTTCTGCTCTTCCAGCAGTTCGTGGAAGCGCGCCTCGTCCACCGTCACGCCGCGCTCGCGGCAGACGTCGGCGGTCAGGTCGACCGGGAAGCCGTAGGTGTCGTGCAGCTTGAAGGCGGTGTCGCCATCGACATTGCCGCCCTTGGCGAGCGCCGCTTCGAGGATTTCCATGCCGGTGGCGATGGTCTGGAAGAAGCGCTCCTCTTCCTGCTTCAGCACCTCGGTCACGCGGCCTTGAGCCTGGCGCAGCTCGGGATAGGCATCGCCCATCTCGGCCACCAGCGCGGCCACCAGCTTGTGGAAGAACGGCGTGCGCGCGCCCAGCTTGTAGCCGTGGCGGATGGCGCGGCGGGCGATGCGGCGCAGCACATAGCCGCGGCCGGCATTGCCGGGGATGACGCCGTCCACCACGGTGAATGAGCAGGCGCGGATGTGGTCGGCGATGACCTTGAGCGACGGGCTGTCCTTGTCGCAGTCGCCGCCACCCGCCTCGTCCACGGCCTTCTTGGCCGCGGCGAGCAGGTTCACGAACAGGTCGATCTCGTAGTTGCTGTGCACATGCTGCAGCACAGCGGCCAGACGCTCCAGGCCCATGCCCGTGTCCACCGAGGGCTTGGGCAGCTTGTGCATGACGCCGTCTTCAGTCCGGTTGAACTGCATGAAGACGTTGTTCCAGATCTCGATGTAGCGGTCGCCGTCCTGCTCGGCCGAGCCCGGGGGGCCGCCGGCCACGTCGGGCCCGTGGTCGTAGAAGATCTCGGTGCAGGGGCCGCAGGGACCCGTGTCGCCCATCATCCAGAAGTTGTCGGACATGTAGCGCGCGCCCTTGTTGTCGCCGATGCGCACGATGCGCTCGGCGGGCACGCCCACGACCTTGTTCCAGATCTCGTAGGCCTCGTCGTCTTCCTCGTAGACGGTGACCCACAGCTTCTCGGCCGGCAGCTTGAAGTGCTCGGTCAGCAGCTCCCAGGCGTAGGAGATGGCGTCCTTCTTGAAGTAGTCACCGAAGCTGAAGTTGCCCAGCATCTCGAAGAAGGTGTGGTGGCGCGCGGTGTAGCCCACGTTGTCCAGGTCGTTGTGCTTGCCGCCGGCGCGGATGCACTTCTGGCTGGTCGTCGCCCGGGTGTAGGCGCGCTTGTCAAAGCCCAGGAACACGTCCTTGAACTGGTTCATGCCCGCGTTGGTGAACAGCAGCGTCGGGTCGTCGCCGGGCACCACCGGGCTGGAGGCGACGATCTGGTGCCCCTTCGACTCGAAGAACTTCAGAAACGTCTGGCGGATCTCGGCGGCTTTCATTCCGGGGGCTTCCTGAGAGATTGACGAAATGGTCGGTGACAAAGAGGCGCGATTGTAGAGAGGGGGCTTGCGCCGCCACAGGTAGAGTGAAGTCCGAAGCCTCTGGAGAACCCTCGATGGACGCGAACTCACCGCTGGACGCACTCGACAACCCCGGCCTGCTGCGCACGCAAGCCTTGATCAACGGCGAATGGGTGGGCGGCAGCACCGCCTTTGCCGTCGCCGACCCGGCCACCGGCCGCGAACTGGCGCAGGTGCCCAACCTGGGCCGCGCCGAGGCCGAATCGGCCATCGCCGCCGCCGCCAACGCGCTGAATGCCTGGAAGGCCAAGCCGGCCAAGGAGCGCGCCGCCGTGCTGCAGCGCTGGCAGCAGCTGCTGCTGCGGCATGCCGACGACCTGGCCCGGCTGATGACCGCCGAGCAGGGCAAGCCGCTGGCCGAGGCCCGCGGCGAGGTGGTCTACGGCGCGAGCTTCCTGGAATGGTTTGCCGAGGAAGCCAAGCGCGTCTACGGCGAGACCATCCCGACCACCGATCCGACCAAGCGCTACCTGGTGCTCAAGCAGGCCATTGGCGTGTGCGCGGCCATCACGCCGTGGAACTTCCCGCTGGCCATGATCACGCGCAAGGTGGCCCCGGCGCTGGCGGCCGGCTGCACCGTCATCATCAAGCCGGCCGAGGCCACGCCGCTGACGGCGCTGGCCGCGGCCGAGCTGGCCCAGCAGGCCGGCATGCCCGCCGGCGTGCTGAACGTGCTGACGGCCGACGCTTCGCAGTCCGTCGAGATCGGCAAGCTGCTGTGCGAGAGCGACGTGGTGCGCCACCTGTCCTTCACCGGCTCCACCGAGGTCGGCCGCATCCTGATGGGCCAGTGCGCGCCGACGATCAAGAAGCTCAGCCTGGAACTGGGCGGCAATGCGCCCTTCATCGTCTTCGACGACGCCGACCTGGACTCGGCCGTCGAAGGCGCCCTCGCCAGCAAGTACCGCAATGCCGGGCAGACCTGCGTCTGCGCCAACCGCCTCTACGTTCAGGCCGGCGTCTATGAGGCCTTCCTGGAGAAGTTCGCGGCCCGGGTGGCGGCGCTGAAGACGGGCAACGGCTTCGAGCCCGGCGTGCACGTCGGCCCGCTGATCGACGCCCAGGCGCTGCAGAAGGTCGAGACCCATGTGGCCGATGCCATCGCGCTGGGCGCCCGCGTGCTGGCGGGCGGCAAGCGGGTGGACAGCGGAGCGGCGGGCCACTTCTTCGAGCCCACGCTGCTGGCCGACGCGACGCCGCAGATGCTGTGCTCGCGCGAGGAGACCTTCGGCCCCGTGGCGCCGGTGTTCAAGTTCCAGACCGAGGAAGACGCCATCCGGCTGGCCAATGCCACCGAGTTCGGCCTTGCGAGCTATTTCTACAGCCGCGACATCGGCCGCATCTTCCGCGTCGGCGAGGCGCTGGAGTACGGCATGGTGGGCGTCAACACCGGCCTGATCTCCACCGCCGAGGTGCCGTTCGGCGGCGTCAAGCAGTCGGGCCTGGGCCGCGAAGGCGGGCGCCAGGGCATGGACGACTACGTCGAGCTGAAGTACCTCTGCCTGGGCGACCTGCAGAAGTGACGCCTGGCCGGCAGCAGCAATGAAAACGGCCCGGTTAGGGCCGCTTCCAAAGGGATCCTCATGGGAGCCCTGCCATGGGCAATGCCGGCTGGTGCAGCCGGGGATCGCCGGTAATCGATGATGCCGCGGCGGCCGACCGCCACGGGCACGCGCAAGCGGCGCGCCGTGGGGTCGGTCAGCCTTGGAGGGTCAGAACTCGTAGCGCGCCGTGACCTGCAGGGCCCACTGCGACTCGCCCTTGTTCTGCTTGGTCGTGAACGTGAACGGGTCGTTGACCGAGTAGACCGGCTTGCCGTCCTGGATGCCTGCGTAGTTCACGAAGCGGCGCACCTGGCCGCCCGAACCGTCGCTGAAGCCGATCTCGTCGATGCGGCCGTAGCGCTTGCTGATCAGGTTGCCCACGTTGAAGATGTCCAGCGCCAGCGTGCCCTTGTGCTGGGCGAACAGGCCCGGCACTTCCTGGCTGATGCGCAGGTCGAAGCTGTTGGCGAACTTGGAGCGCGCGGTGTTGCGGCCCACCACACCACCCTTGGCATTGCGCAGCGACTCCTCGCTGTTGACGATGGACCAGAACTTGGCCTCGGCCTCGGCGCCGGACGCCGCCACCGTTTGACCAGGCAGGCGGAACAGGACCTCGCCGGAACCCGGACCCTTGGGGATGTACAGCAGGTCGTTGCCCTGCACGCCATCGCCGTTCATGTCGTTGTTGAAGGTCCAGCTGTAGGGCTTGCCGTCACGGCCTTCATAGAACAGGCCGAAGCTGGTCTTGTACTTGCTGATGAAGGCCTTGGACCAGTTCAGCGAGCCGCTCACGCGGTTGCGCACGCGGTAGACGCTGGTGGCTTCCTTGACCTCGTTGGGGTTGAAGATCGGCTTGTTGGCCCACTGCGAGAAGGCGGTGGACGAAGTCAGCGGGCTGACCTCGGTGGCGTTGGTGCGCGTGTAGGCCAGGCTCCAGCCCAGGCCACCGTTGGCCGGCTTGGACAGCGACAGCGTCACGGTGTTGCCGCCACCCAGCTTGGTGGCTTCCACCAGCGTCACGTCGTTGAAGGCGTTGTTGCGGTTGGTGCGCGTGATGGCCGAGCAGCCCGTGCCGCCCGGCGTGGCGCCGCCGGCAGACCAGCAGCCCGTGCCCAGGCCACCCGCATTCCAGAACATCTCGCGGCCGTCCACCGGGTTGGTGCCCGTCGGCGCGCCCAGGTTCAGGTGCTTGTAGGCCAACGCCTGCTTGACGCGGGTGTGCAGCCACTCGGCGCTGAAGTTGATGCCGTAGAAGGGCAGCTCGGCGTCATAGGCCAGGTTCATCTTCCACACCGACGGCTGGCTGACGCCCGGCGCGATGAAGTCGACGTTCTGGCGCGCCGACGAGGCCAGGATGGGCTGCTTGGTCGGATCGGGGTTGTAGACCACCGTGTTGGCGCCCGTGCAGTTGTTCAGCGTGCACTCATAGTCGTTCACGACCATGCCGGTGTTCTGGTAGGGGTTGGCGAACCAGACCGTGGCCGCCGCGCCCTGGAACAGGCCCACGCCGCCGCGCAGCTGCGACTTGCGCTTGTCCACCGGATCGAAGGCATAGTTGAAGCCGATGCGGGGCTGCACCAGCTTCTCGCCGTCGGGCGTGTTGGTGTTGTCATAGCCGAAGGCCGCGCGGGCCGTCGGATTGGCGATGGGCTTGTCCTTGAAGCCCAGCACGTCCACCCGCACGCCGGCCATCACGGTCAGCTTCTTGTTGACCGTCCAGGTGTCCTGCAGGAACAGGCCCAGGTTGTTGAAGCCCATGTTGGCGGCCGCATCGTCCAGCGTGAAGCCGGCCTTGGGCACCTGGATGCGGTACGCGCTGGCCGTGCCGGCCAGGTACAGGGCCACCGGATCGGTGCCCTGGAAGGTGTACTGGCCCTTGGCGCGGCGCACGAAGGCGTTGAAGACGTCGTTGGCCTCGTAGTCGACGCCGAACTTCAGCTCGTGCTCGTCCAGCAGCAGGTTGCCGGCCACGTAGGCATTGGTCGTCTCGGTCTCCAGCCGGTTGAAGTGACGGGTTTCCTCGGTGCCGAAGCGCAGCGTGCGGTTGCCGGTCTGCGTGCCGGCCGGCGCGGTGGTGGTCCAGACCAGCTGCACTTCCGGCGTGTCGGAGCGGGTCAGCGGCATGCTGAGGAAGTCGCGCTTGGACAGTTTCACTTCCGTCGAGAAGACGTCGTTCCAGTCGGCGAACCACTGGCCCACCAGCGACTCGATGGTCTTCTTGGTCGTGTACCAGCGCGAATCCAGCGACAGCGTGGAGGCCGAGAAGCCCGGGGCGATGGGCTGGTCCTGCTCGGTCTTGGCATAGCGCAGGTTGGCGCGGTGGTTGTCGCTGATGTTCCAGTCCAGCTTCAGCAGCGTGTCCTTGACCTTGAGCTGCTCGGCCGGCGGGATGCCGCCGACTTCGAGGTTGTACTTGCTCTTGGCAGCAGCCTGCACGGCGGCGATCTGCTCGGGCGTGATGCCCACGTTGGTGAGGCTGGAGCCCACGGGCCCGAAGATGGGCGTGTCGCGGTCGCTGCTGAGCTCCTCATAGCTGGCGAAGAAGAACAGCTTGTCCTTCAGGATGGGGCCACCCAGCGTGAAGCCCAGCGTCTTGTCGAAGAACGGCGCGGGCTTGGTGTAGGAGTCGGTGGTGCGGTTGTAGCGCTTGCCCACCATGTCGTCGTTGCGGTAGACGCCGTAGACGCTGCCCTTGAAGTCGTTGGTGCCGGACTTCGTGACCGCGTTGATGTTGGCGCCGGTGTAGCCCTGCTGGGTCACGTCGTAGTTGGAGACGTTGACCTGCACCGCCTGGATCGCGTCGATGGAGATGGGCTGCTTGATGGTCGGCAGGCCGTTGGCCTCCAGGCCGAAGGTGTCGTTGATGCGGACGCCGTCGACCGTGATGGAGTTGTAGCGCGAGTTCTGACCGGCCGCGGAGATCTCGCCGCGGTCCTTGTCGGTCTGCGCCAGGCGCGGGTCGGTGCGGGCGTAGTCCTGCAGCGAGCGCTGCAGCGACGCGTAGGCCTCCAGCTCCTGGCGGCCGATGTTGGTGCCGGCGCCCATCGTCGCGCTGTTGAACTTGCTGTTGGCGGCCGAACCCGTCACCACCACGGCATCCAGCGCCTGCGCGCCCAGCGTGAGGTCGAAGGCCAGGCTCTCGGCCAGCTGCAGATAGATGCCGTCCTGGCTCTTGGTGTCCGAGCCCTTGACCACCGTGACGGTGTAGGGGCCGCCCACGCGCAGGCCGCGGGCGTTGTAGCGGCCCTCGGCGTCCGTCACCAGCGTGTTGGACGAGCCGGACTCGCGGTGCACGATGGTCACGGTCGCACCCTGCACCGGCTGGCCGGCGGGCGTCGTCACGCGGCCGCCGATGGCGGCCGTCGTGTTCTGCGCCATGGCCGGCGCGGCGGCGACGATGGCCACGGCCGCACAAAGCGCCGACAGCGGCACACCACATCCAAATCTGCTGTTCATTCCATCAACTCCTGTAAATCAAGCCCAGCCCAGGCGTGCGGGCACTCGACACGAAAAATTCACGCGTTGTCATGGGTCGCATCCGGGCGGATTGCGACGATGGGGCCGGATTGTCATGAAGATTTATGACGAATATTTACGGGTAAGTCAGAAGTGACCGGGAAGCATCACTCTGGAGACTCCGGGGCGCACCACGATGGCGCGCTGCCAGGCGCCGTCCAAGCCCGCCGACGCGACGGTTTCCCTGGGAAAACGCCGCCACAGACCGCACCAAGCCGATGCGCCAGGCACTGTCGCGGGGACCCAGAAAAGCCTCTGACCGCCCCGTGGCAAAAGTGCGACAGATCAGCAAAACAACGACACTTCCCCGTCGAAGTTCCCTCCCCCACGCCATGGCCCACTCCCAAGCCCTCCTCAGCGCCGGCCTCGCCCTTGCGGCCCTGCTCGCCGGCTGCGCCGCACCGCCTGCGGCGCGCACCACCGAGCTGACGCTGCTGTCCATCAACGACTTCCACGGCAACATCCAGCCGGCCAAGCCCACGCCGCTGATGCCACGCCTGCCCGACCCGGCCACCGGCGAGGTCAAGCCCCAGCCGGCCGGCGGCGTGGCCCACCTGGCCACGGCGATGGCGCAGCTCAAGGCCAAGAACCCCGACGCCGTCATCGTGGCCGGCGGCGACCTCATCGGCGCCTCGCCGCTGATCTCCAACCTGCTGCGCGACGAGCCCACGCTGGCCGCGCTGTCGGAGCTGGGCATCGCCGCCAGCGCGTTGGGCAACCACGAGCTGGACGCCGGCCTGCCCGAGCTGCTGCGCCAGGCGCGCGGCGAATGTGGCGCCAATGGCTGCCTGTGGCCCGGCTACAAGGGCCCCGGCTTCCCCTTCCTGGGCGCCAACGTGCTGAACGCCGCAACGGGCAAGCCGGTGCTGCCCACCCATGTCATCAAGCAGGCCGGCCCGCTCAAGGTGGCCATCGCCGGCGTCGCCACGCGCGACACGCCGCAGGTCATCGTCGCGCGCGCCATCCAGGGCCTGCGCTTCGCCGACGAGGCCGACACGCTGAACGCGCTGGTGCCGCAGCTGAAGGCCGAAGGCGCGCAGGTGCTGGTGGCCGTCATGCACGAGGGCGGCGTGCAGGGCAAGGACGGCGCGGCCAACGACCCCAGCTACGCCTGCCCCACGCTGACGGGCCGCGTGGTGGATATCGCCCGCCGGCTGGACCCCGCCTACGCCATCATCATCGGCGGCCACACCCACCAGGCCTATACCTGCAAGATCAACGGCCGACTGGTCGTGCAGGCCGGCAGCTACGGCGGCTGGATCACCGAAAGCCGGCTGAAGCTGGACGCCGACGGCCGCGTGCTGGACGCCCAGGCCGTCAACCATCCGGTGCTGCAGTCGGTCTACGCCCCCAACCCCAAGCTGGCCGAGCTGGTGGCCCGCGCCGCCGCGTTGACCGAGGCAGCGCGCATGAAGCCGGTCGCCACGCTGCCGCGCGGCGCGACCCGGCGCGCACCGGAGCCGTTCGGCGACTCGGCGCTGGGCAACCTCATCGCCGACAGCCAGCTCGCCTTTGCCCGCCAGCAAGGGCCCGCCGACATCGCCTTCATGAACCCCGGCGGCATCCGCGCCGATCTGGTGGTCGAGCCCGGCAAGCCCACCACGATGAGCGACCTGCTGGCCATCCAGCCCTTCGGCAACGAGATCGTCGTGCTGACGCTGAGCGGCCAGCAGCTGTGGGACATCCTGCAGCGCCAGCTGCCCAAGGGCGACGCCGCACCGCGCCTGCTGCAGCCCTCGTCCACGCTGCGCTACCGCTGGCGCAGCGGCCCGGACGGCCAGCCGCAGCTGGGCGAGATCCTCATCGATGGCCGACCGCTGGAGCGCACGCGCGACTACCGCGTGGTCGTCAACAACTTCCTGTCCGAGGGCGGCGACGCGCAGGTGGGCTTCAAGCACGGCCGCGACCGCGCGGTGCTGGGCACCGACATCGACGCGCTGGTGGCGCTGCTGAGCAGCCAGCCCCAGGCCGTCGAGCGGGCCGCGCCCGGCCGCATCGTGCGCGAGTGACCGCCACCGTCGCGCGGCGGCCACGCTAGGGCAAGCCCGTCGCTGCTTGCAGCGACCCCGGATGGGTTTGCGCCCCCGCCCGACCTAGACTCGCCGCGTCCGGCACGGTCGGCCGGACGCCAGCGGTTCGGGGGAGCGATGGCGGCTTCGGCACAAGCAGCGGACGCACAGGCGCAGCCACCGGCGGCGCCCGGCCCCAGCCCGCTGATCCGCGAGGTGGTGGACCACCTGCCCTGCGGCCTGGCGGTGTTCGACGCCGAGCGCCGGCTGCTGGTGCACAACGCCGAGTTCGAGCGGCTGCTGAACGTGCCGCCCTCGCTGTTCGAGGAGCCGGCGCTGCGCTTCGACGACCTCGTCGGCTTCTTCGCCGCCCGCGGCGACTACGGCCAGGGCGACGCCGCACGCTCGGCCGTGCAGGCCGCGCTGGCGCTGGCCAGCGACCCCCATCCCAACCGGCTGGAGACCTTGCGCACCGGCGAGCGCGTCATCGAGGCGCGCACCGCCCGGCTGCCCGACCGGGCCTCGGTGCCCGGCGGCCTGGTGCTGACCTGCCTGGACCTCACGCCGCAGGCCCAGGCGCGCCTCGCCGCCGAGCGCGCCTCCCTGGCCAAGACGCGCTTCCTGGCCAACATGAGCCACGAGATCCGCACGCCCATGAACGCCGTGCTGGGCATGCTCAGGCTGCTGCAGAAGACGCCGCTGGACGCCCATCAGCGCGACTACGCCGCCAAGAGCGAAGGCGCCGCCCGCGGCCTGCTGGGCCTGCTCAACGACATCCTGGACTTCTCCAAGATCGAGGCCGGCCACCTCGCGCTGGACCCCCACCCCATGCGGCTGGAGGAGTTGCTGCGCGACCTGGCGGTCATCCTCGCCGCCCAGGTCGACAGGCGCGACATCGAGCTGCTGTTCGACCTCGACCCCGCCCTGCCCCGCGTGCTGATCGCCGACGCGCTGCGCCTGCAGCAGGTGCTGGTCAACCTGGCCGGCAACGCGATCAAGTTCACCGCCGCCGGCGAGGTGGTGCTCGGCATCCGCTGCGTCGCGCAGACCGAGCGCCAGGTCACGCTGGCCTTCAGCGTGCGCGACACCGGCATCGGCATCGCGCCCGAACAGGTCGAGCGCATCTTCGCCGGCTTCACGCAGGCCGAGGCCTCCACCGCGCGGCGCTTCGGCGGCACCGGCCTGGGCCTGGCCATCAGCCGCCGCCTGGTGCGCCTGATGGGCGGCGACATCCACGTGGACAGCACCCCCGGCCGCGGCAGCTGCTTCGGCTTCACGCTGGCCTTCGCGCTGCCCGAGGAGACGCCCGCCGCACCGCCGCCGCAGCCGCTGCAGGCGCTGGTGGTCGACGACCATGCCGAGGCCCGCCGCATCACCGGCGCGCTGGCCGCCTCGCTGGGCTGGCAGGCCCGGCTGGCCGCCAGCGGCGCCGAGGCCTTGCAGCTGGCCGAGCAGGGCGCGCCAGACGTGATCCTGCTGGACTGGGTCATGCCCGGCCTGGACGGCTGGCAGACCGCCGTGCGGCTGCGCCAACGCCTGGGCCCCGAGCCGCTGATCCTGATGGTGACCCACCATGACCGCGACCGCCTGGCCCAGCGCAGCGCCGCCGAGCAGGCGCTGCTGGACGGCTTTCTCGTCAAGCCCGTCACCGCGACCCAGCTGGGCCAGGCCGTCGCCGCCGCCCGGCAGCAGCGCCACGGCGAGGGGCCGGCCCACGAGCCCGCGCCGCAGCGCCTGGCCGGCCTGCGCCTGCTGGTGGTGGAGGACAACGCCGCCAGCCAGCAGATCACCCGCGAGCTGCTCGCGCTGGAAGGCGCCGACGTCACGCTGGCCGGCGACGGCCAGCAGGCGCTGACGCTGCTGGCCCAGGCGCGCGGCCGCGTCGGCTTCGACGCCGTGCTGATGGACGTGCAGATGCCCGTGATGGACGGCACCACCGCGGCCCGGCTGATCCGCCGCCAGCTGGGCCTGACGCTGCCCATCATCGCGATGACCGCCGGCGCCATGGCCGCCGAGCGGCAGGCCAGCCTGGACGCGGGCATGGACGAACACATCGTCAAGCCCTTCGACCCCGACAGCGTCGTGGCCGTGCTGCAGCGCCGCTGCGGCGCACCGTCCGCGCGCGTGCCGGCCGGCCCGCCGCCGCTGCCGCCCGCGCTGCAGGACGA
>JBKBVY010000069.1:0-13756 GCA_046289335.1 Roseateles sp.
CTGAAGGCCTGCCGCTGCACGCCCGACCAGGTGGCCCGCTACCAGGGCCGGCTCAGCGGCCCCTTCCTGGACCGGCTGGACCTGCTCATCGAGGTGCCTGTGATCCCGCCGCGCGAGCTGCAAGACCTGGCCCCCGGCGAGCCCAGCGCCGTGGTCGCCGCCCGCGTGGCGGCGGCCCGCCGGCGTGCGGTCGATCGGCAGGGCGTCGCCAACGCGCAGCTGCAGGCCCCGGACTTGGCGGCTCATGCCGCGCTGGCACCGGCCGCCAAGGCCTTGCTGGAGCGCTCGGCGGAGAAGCTGGGCTGGTCGGCGCGCAGCTTCCATCGCGTGCTGCGGGTGGCCCGCACGGTGGCTGACCTGTCGGGCGCCGACCTCGTAGCGCCCGCCCACGTGGCCGAGGCCATCCAGCTGCGGCGCGGGCTGCCCGGCGCGGCCGGGACTTGAGGCTCAGACGCGGCTGAAGCCGTTCTCGGTCAGCCGCACCTCGTCGCCCACGCGCAGGCCGGGGTCGCTGCTGCGCTCGAAGCGGCGCGTGCGGCCGTCGCGCTCCTGCACCTGCACGACCCAGACGGTGTAGGCCTTCTGGTTCTTCTCGATCTCGTTGCCGGCATAGCCGCCGCCAACGGCACCAGCCACGGTGGCCAGCTTCTTGCCGTTGCCACCGCCCACCATGCTGCCCAGCAGGCCGCCCACGACCGCGCCGCCCACGGCACCCACGCCGCTGGCCTGGCCGCGACGCGTCTCGGTGTGCACGTCGGTGACCCGCGCGCAGCCCTGGCACAGGGCCGGCTGGCTGCGGGCCGCGGCCACGGGCGGCTTGTCTGCGGCGGCCACGCGCTGCGGTGCCGGCGCGGCAGCCTGGGGCGCCACCGCGGCGGGCGGCAGGTCGGCCGGTGGCTCGTTGCTCACGCCCTGCGAGCGCCCCACCGCATAGGCACCGCCCAGCAGCGCGGCCACGACCGCGACGCCTGCGACGATCTGGGTGGACTTGATGCTGGCCGTCGTCATGAGGAACTCCATCGTTGTTGTTGGAGGCCCCATTTCACGCGCCGGCCTGCGACGCGCTTGTAGGACAAGCCGCCGACACGCGGCCGGCGGCGTGCCCGAACGTTGCCAGCGGTGACGCCTTGTTCAGCCCAGCAACGGCGCCAGCGCCCGCCGCGCCTCGGCGTCGCTGAGGCCGCAGCGCGCGGCCCAGTCGGCCAGCTGGTCGTCGCCGATGCGGCCCACGTTGAAGTAGGCCGCGTCGGGATGGGCCAGGTAGAAACCGCTGACGCTGGCGGCCGGCGTCATCGCCATGCTGTCGGTCAGGCCCATGCCGATCTCGTCGGGGGCCAGCACCTTGAAGAGGTCGCGCTTGGCCAGGTGGTCCGGGCAGGCGGGGTAGCCCGGCGCGGGGCGGATGCCCTGGTACTGCTCCGCGATCAGCTCGTCGTTGCTCAGCGTCTCGGCCGGCGCATAGCCCCAGAACTCGCGGCGCACGCGCTCGTGCAGCCATTCGGCGGCTGCCTCGGCGAGGCGGTCGGCCAGGGCCTTGAGCATGATGGCCGAGTAGTCGTCGTGCGCGGCCAGGAACTCGGCCTCCTTCTTGTCCACGCCCAGGCCCGCCGTCACGGCGAACAGGCCGATGTGGTCGCCGTCTTCCGCGACGAAGTCCGACAGGCAGCGGTTGGGACGCTTCTGGCCGTCGACGACGGGCCGCTCCGACTGCATGCGCAGGCCGTGCCAGGTCATGGCCGGCTCGCTCTTGATGACGATGTCATCGCCCGCGCGCGTGGCCGGGTAGAGGCCGAACACGGCATGGGCCTGCAACCAGCGGCCGTCGATGATCTTCTTCAGCATGGCCTGGGCATCGGCAAACACCTTGCGTGCCTCCAGGCCCACCACCTCGTCGTCGAGGATGGCGGGATAGGGGCCGGCCAGGTCCCAGGTCTGGAAGAACGGGCCCCAATCGATGTACTTCGCCAGTTCGGCCAGGTCCAGGTTCTTCAGCACGCGGCGGCCGGTGAACTTGGGCGCCGGCGCGACGCGGCTCAGGTCCAGCGGCGCGGCATTGGCGCGCGCGGCGGCCAGCGTGACCAGCGGCGTCTGCTTCTTGCTGGCATGCAGCGCACGGGTCTTCTCGATGTCGGCCTTCAGCTCGGCGATGTAGGCCGCGGCGCGCTCGTCGCTGAGCAGCTCGGAGCACACGCCCACGGCGCGCGACGCGTCGGGCACGTAGACCACCGGGCCGTCGTAGTGCGGCGCGATCTTGACGGCCGTGTGCACGCGGCTGGTCGTCGCGCCGCCGATCAGCAGCGGCATCTTGCGCGTGGCGAAGTAGTCGTCACGCTGCATCTCGGCGGCGACATGCTGCATCTCCTCCAGGCTGGGCGTGATGAGGCCGGACAGGCCGATGATGTCCGCGCCCTCTTCCTTGGCGGTCCTGAGGATGTCCTGGGCCGGCACCATGACGCCCATGTTGACGACCTCGTAGTTGTTGCACTGCAGGACCACCGTGACGATGTTCTTGCCGATGTCGTGCACATCGCCCTTCACGGTGGCCATGACGATCTTGCCCTTGGGTTTCACGTCGCCGCCGGCGGCCTCCAGCTGGCGCTTCTCTTCCTCGATGTAGGGCACGAGGTGGGCCACGGCGCTCTTCATCACGCGGGCGCTCTTCACCACCTGCGGCAGGAACATCTTGCCCTGGCCAAACAGGTCACCCACGACGTTCATGCCGGCCATCAGCGGCCCTTCGATGACGTGCAGCGGCCGGCCGCCGGTGGCCTTGATCGCCTGCCAGGCCTCTTCCGTGTCCTCGACGATGAAGTCGGTGATGCCATGCACCAGCGCATGCGTGAGCCGGGCGTTGACGTCGCCCGCGCGCCAGGCCAGGCGGGCGGAGTCGTCCTTGCCCGCGCTCTTGGCGCGGTCGGCGATCTCGATGAGGCGTTCGCCCGCGTCGGGCCGGCGGTTCAGCACCACGTCCTCCACGCGCTCGCGCAGCTCGGCATCGAGGTCGTCGTAGACGCCGATCATGCCGGCGTTGACGATGCCCATGTCCATGCCCGCCTGGATGGCGTGATACAGGAAGACCGTGTGAATGGCCTCGCGCACCGGCTCGTTGCCGCGGAAGCTGAACGACACGTTGGACACCCCGCCCGACACCTTGGCGCCCGGCAGGTTGGCCTTGATCCAGCGCGTGGCCTCGATGAAGTCCACCGCGTAGTTGTCATGCTCCTCGATGCCCGTCGCGATGGCGAAGATGTTGGGGTCGAAGATGATGTCCTCGGGCGGGAAGTCCACCTCGTCCACCAGCATGCGGTAGGCGCGCTCGCAGATTTCGATCTTGCGCTGGAAGGTGTCGGCCTGGCCCTTCTCGTCGAAGGCCATGACCACCGCCGCAGCGCCGTAGCGCTTCACCAGCTTGGCCTGACGCTTGAACTCGGCCTCGCCTTCCTTCAGCGAGATGGAGTTGACGATGCCCTTGCCCTGGATGCACTTCAGGCCGGCCTCGATGACGCTCCACTTGGACGAGTCGATCATCACCGGCACGCGGGCAATTTCGGGCTCGCTGGCCATCAGGTTCAGGAAGCGCACCATGGCCGCCCGGCTGTCCAGCATGGCCTCGTCCATGTTGACGTCGATGACCTGGGCGCCGTTCTCGACCTGCTGGCGGGCAACCGCCAGCGCCTCCTCGAACTGCCCGGCCAGGATCATGCGGGCGAAGGCCTTGGAGCCGGTCACGTTGGTGCGCTCGCCGATGTTGACGAACAGCGTGCCGGCGCCAATGGCGACGGGCTCCAAGCCGGAGAGCTTGAGGGGGGGCGGCGTGATGGTCATCGATGGCAGCGGTGATCGATGAGCGCCGTTGGAAACGATCCGAGCCTGGGGAAGAACCTCGCAGCGCTCCTCGGATGAAGCCGGGAATTCTACGCAGCCACCCCTTCGCCGTGCCTCAAGCCCGGCTTGCGCGCGCCGAAGCCGTTACAGAATCCGCCGACCCATGCCCTCCGAACTCATCCACCTCCCGGCGCGCTCGCTGCGCCCCGGCATGACTCTGCCCTACGACGTCTACGACGCCGGCGGCAAGCTGCTGTTCGCCAAAGGCCAGGTGCTGCGCGACTCGCCGCTGGTGCGGGGCCTGGTGGAGGGCGGCGCGTGGGTCATGAGCGAGGACACGCTGGAGTACCAGCGCGCCCGCGCCCACCGGCTGGACACGCTGGTCCTGCAGGACGTGCCGCTGGCCGACATCGCCAAGGCCGACACGTCGTTCAAGCTGGACACCCCGCCCCCGGCCAGGCTGGACCTGAGCCCGCGGGAGATCTGGTCGGACCTGCTGCTGCGCACCCACAGCCTGCTGCGCGAGGCGGAGCCGACGGACTTCCCCGCGCGGCTGGCCCAGATCCGCGACGCGGCGCTGAAGCGGCTGCAGGCCCAGCCCGACGCCACGCTGCTGCTGCTGATCTTCGAGAGCAGCCAGGCCTTCGACGACTACAGCGCCCGCCATGCGCTGCTGACGCTGCTGCTGTGCGAGCTGGTGGCCCAGCAGCTGCAGCTGCCGGCGCCGCTGCGCGAGGCGCTGCAGGGCGCGGCGCTGACGATGAACTACGGCGCCAGCGACGCCCACGACCGCCTGGCCGCCCAGGTGGGCCCCGCCACGCCAGCGCAGCGCCAGGCCATGGCCGACCACGGCGAGCGCACCGCGCAGCGCCTGGCCGGGGCCGGCATCACCGACACGGCCTGGCTGACCGCCGTGCGCCTGCACCACGAGGCCGGCCCGGGCCCGCTCGCCAGCCGGGGCGACGGCGAGAAGCTGGCCCGGCTGCTGCGCCGCGTGGACATCTTCGGCGCCCGCCTGTCGCCGCGCCGCAGCCGCCCGGCGATGAGCGGCGCCGCCGCGGCACGGGCCGTCTTCCTGGACGAACTGGGCCAGCCCGACGAGGCCGGCGCCGCGCTGATCAAGGCCGTGGGCCTGTACCCGCCCGGCAGCCTGGTGCGGCTGAGCAACGGCGAGGTGGGCATGGTGTTCAAGCGCGGCTTCAGCGCCAACGAACCGCTGGTGGCCGCACTCATCGGCAAGAGCGGCAGCCCGCTGTCTGCCCCGGTGCCGCGCGACACGCGGCTGGCCAGCCAGGCCATTGCCGCCAGCCTGGCGCCCGCGGAGCTGAAGCTGCGGGTGAACCTGGACGCGCTGCTCAGACTCTGACCGGCCGCGTCGTCGGCTGCTCCGCCACCGCCTCAACCTTCAGGCTGCGCCAGATGATGTCGGTCAGGAACCGGCGGGCACGCTCGAAGTCGTCGTCGTCCAGCGCCGGCTTGTCCATGTAGAGCGCGTACTGCGGGCCCAGGTCGGCATAGGCCTGGGTGGTGGACCAGACAAGGAACATCAGGTGCGTGAAGTCCAGGCGCCGGATCCGCCCCTCGTCGGCCCAGCGCTCGAAGCGCGCCACATCGGCATGCAGCAGCGGCATGACTTCGGACTTCAGCACATCCTGGTAGCGCGGCGCGCCGGCCATGATCTCGCGGGTGAACACCGCGTTGCCGCTGGGCCGCTCGCGGCTGAAGCGCAGCTTGACGGCCACATAGCTGTGGATGGCGGCCTCCGGCTCGTCGGCCTCGGCGATGGCCGTCATGTTGGCCATCCACTCGCCCATCACGCTGTCCAGCACCGCGCGGTACAGGTCTTCCTTGCTGGGCCAGTGGTACAGCAGGTTCTGCCGCGACAGGTCCAGCGCGGTCGCGATGCTGTCGAGGCTGACGCCCTCGAACCCGTAGCGGGCGAACTGGCGCTCGGCCTCGGCAAGGATGGCTTCCTGTTTGCGCAGAGTGGTGGCGCGGGGGGTTCGGGTCGCGGGCGGGTTGAGGGTCATGCACCACATTCTGACGGTGCGCACCAAGCGCTTGCTGCGGGTTTTTACGCTTCGGTCAAGTTTTACTGGCCAGTAATGTTTGACAGTTATCCACCAGGAGGATCCCGTGGACCTTGCCGACCTGAAGCCCGGGCGCCTGCGTGCAGCGGACTACGAGCGCAACTTTGCCGACGCCCATCCGCCGCTGACCCGCACCCAGGCGCTGATCGAGGCCGAGCGCTGCTATTACTGCTACGCAGCGCCGTGCCAGACGGCCTGTCCCACGGGCATCGACGTGCCCGCCTTCATCCAGCGCGTGGCGCAGGACAACGTGCGCGGCGCGGCCGAGGCCATCCTGACGGCCAACCCGCTGGGCGGCATGTGCGCCCGCGTCTGCCCGACCGAGGTGCTGTGCGAGCAGGCCTGCGTGCGCAACACGAACGAGAGCAAGCCGGTGGAGATCGGCCTGCTGCAGCGCTATGCGGTGGAGGCTCACTTCACGACTCCCGGAGCCCGGCCGTTGTTTGAACGCGCCACGCCCACCGGCCGGCGCGTGGCCGTGGTGGGCGCCGGCCCGGCCGGCCTGGCCGCCGCCCATGGGTTGGCGCGGCGCGGGCATGACGTGGCGCTGTTCGACGCAGCGCCCAAGCTGGGCGGCCTGAACGAGTACGGGCTGGCCACCTACAAGGTGGCTGGCGGCTTCGCGCAGCGCGAGGTGGACTGGCTGCTGTCCATCGGCGGCATCACACCCCACCTGAACTGCCGGCTGGGCCGCGACATCACGCTGGACGGCCTGCTGGCCCAGTACGACGCGGTGTTCCTGGGCCTGGGTCTGGCGGGCGTCAATGCGCTGGGCATCGCCGAGCCGGAGCTGCCGGGGCTGCGCGATGCGGTGGACTTCATCGCCGAGCTGCGCCAGAGCGCGCCCGAGGCCGTGGCGGTGGGCCGCCGCGTGGTGGTCATCGGCGGCGGCATGACGGCGGTGGACGCCGCCGTGCAGAGCAAGCTGCTGGGGGCCGAGCAGGTCACCATGGTCTACCGCCGCGGGCCCGAGAGCCTGTCGGCCTCCACGCACGAGCAGCACTGGGCGCAGACGCACGGCGTGAGCATCCGCTGCTGGGCCCGGCCGCTGGCCGTGGAGGCGTCGGGCGGCGTGCTGCGCGGCATGCGCTTCGCGGCCACGCGGCTGGAGGGCGGCCAGCTGGTGGACACCGGCGAGCAGTTCTTCATCGAGGCCGACATGGTGTTGCGCGCCATCGGCCAGAGCTTCGTCGCCAAGCCGGTGGGCGCGGCCATCGCGCTGGAGGCGGGCCGCATCAGGACCGACGCGCAGTTCCGCACCAGCGTCGCGCGGGTCTGGGCCGGCGGCGACTGCCGTCACGGCGGGCGCGACCTGACGGTGGAAGCCGTCGAGCACGGCAAGCGCGCCGCCGAGTCCATCCACGCAGCCCTGACGGAGGTGGCCCATGGCTGACCTGAGCACCAACTTCCTGGGCATCAAGAGCCCCAACCCGTTCTGGCTGGCCTCGGCGCCGCCCACCGACAAGGAGGTCAACGTGCGCCGCGCCTTCGAGGCCGGCTGGGGCGGCGTGGTCTGGAAGACGCTGGGCGAGGACCCGCCGGTCGTCAACGTCAACGGCCCGCGCTACGCGACGCTGTGGTCGCAGGACCGCCGCGTCATCGGCTTCAACAACATCGAGCTGATCTCGGACCGGCCGCTGCAGGTCAACCTCGACGAGATCCGCCGCGTGAAGCGTGACTTCCCGGACCGCGCGATGGTGGTGAGCCTGATGGTGCCGGTCAACGAGCTGGCCTGGCGCAACATCCTCGCCCGTGTGGCCGACACCGGCGCCGACGGCGTGGAGCTGAACTTCGGCTGCCCGCACGGCATGAGCGAACGCGGCATGGGCTCGGCCGTGGGCCAGGTGCCGGAGTACATCCAGCAGGTGACCGAGTGGTGCAAGACCCACACGCAGATGCCGGTCATCGTCAAGCTCACGCCCAACATCACCGACGTGCGCCACCCGGCCCGCGCGGCCAAGGCCGGCGGGGCCGATGCGGTCAGCCTCATCAACACCATCAACTCCGTGATGGGCGTGGACCTGGACCGCATGGTGATGAACCCGGTCACCGACGGCTGGGGCTCGCACGGCGGCTACTGCGGCCCGGCGGTCAAGCCCATCGCGTTGAACATGGTGGCCGAGATCGCCCGCGACCCGGCCACGGCCGGCCTGCCGCTGTCGGGCATCGGCGGCATCACCACCTGGCGCGACGCGGCCGAGTTCATCGCCATGGGCTGCGGCACGGTGCAGGTCTGCACGGCGGCCATGGTCTACGGCTTCAAGATCGTGCAGGACCTGTGCTCGGGCCTGTCCAACTTCATGGACGAGAAGGGCTACGCCACGCTGGACGACTTCCGCGGCCGCGCGGTGCCCAGCGTCAAGAACTGGAACCAGCTCAACCTGAACCACGTCGAGAAGGCCGTCATCCTGCAGGACAGCTGCATCCAGTGCGGCCGCTGCCATGTGGTCTGCGAGGACACCTCGCACCAGGCTATCTGGGCCACGAAGGACGGCCAGCGTCACTTCCACGTCAACGAGGCCGAATGCGTGGGCTGCAACCTGTGCGTGTCCATCTGCCCCGTCCCTGGCACCATCACGATGCGCGCGCTCCAGCCCGGCGAGACGGATGCCCGCACCGGCCGCGTCATTGACTGCAGCTACGCCAACTGGACCACGCATCCCAACAACCCCATGCGCAGCGGCTGCGCGTGACACAAGGATCAGTGATGAGTCACTACGAGGTCGGCCATTGGATCAACGGCGCTGCCACGCGCGGCAGCGGCGAGCGCCAGCAAGACATCCACAACCCCGCCACCGGCCAGGTGCAGGGCCGCCTGCTGCTGGGCAGCGTGGCCGACCTGGACGCCGCCGTGGCCAGCGCCACGCAGGCCGCCAAGGCCTGGAGCCAGACGCCGCCGCTGGCGCGCGCGCGCGTGCTGTTCAAGTTCCTGACCCTGCTGCAGGAGCGCAAGGAGCTGCTGGCCGAGGCCATCGTCCGCGAGCACGGCAAGACGCTGCCCGACGCCCTCGGCGAGGTGGCGCGCGGCATCGAGGTGGTGGAGTTCGCCACCGCCATGCCGCAGCTGCTCAAGGGCGAGTACACCGAGCAGATCGCCCGTGGCATGGACGCCTGGAGCATGCGCCAGCCGCTGGGCGTGGTGGCCGGCATCACGCCGTTCAACTTCCCGGCCATGGTGCCCATGTGGATGTACCCCATCGCCATCGGCTGCGGCAATGCCTTCATCCTCAAGCCCAGCGAGCGCGATCCCTCGTCGTCGCTGCTGATGGCGCGCTGGCTGAAGGAAGCCGGCCTGCCGGACGGCGTGTTCAGCGTCGTGCAGGGCGACAAGGACATCGTCGACGCCATCCTGGCTCACCCGGGCATCGCGGCGGTCAGCTTCGTCGGCAGCACGCCGGTGGCCGAGCACATCTACCAAGTCGGCACGGCCCACGGCAAACGCGTGCAGGCGCTGGGCGGCGCGAAGAACCACATGGTCGTCATGCCCGACGCCGACCTCGACGGTGCGGTGGACGCGCTGATGGGCGCGGCCTACGGCTCGGCCGGCGAGCGCTGCATGGCGATCTCGGTCTGCGTGGCGGTGGGCGACGTGGGCGACAAGCTGGTCGCCGCGCTGGCGCCCAAGGTCAAGGCGCTGAAGATAGGCGAAGGCCACCAGGAGGGCGCCGAGATGGGGCCGCTGATCACGCGCGCCTCGCAGCAGCGCGTCGAGCGGCTGATCGGCGAGGGCGTGGCAGCCGGCGCCAAGGCGGTGGTCGACGGCCGCGGCTACAAGGTGCCGGGCCATGAGGACGGCTTCTTCGTCGGCGGCACCATCCTCGACGGCGTCCGCCCCGACATGAGCTGCTACACGGAAGAGATCTTCGGCCCGGTGCTGTGCGTCGTGCGCGTGCCCGACTTGGCCGCCGCAATCGCGTTGATCGAAGCCAACGAGTACGCCAACGGCGTGGCCATCTTCACCCGCGACGGCCACGTGGCGCGCGAGTTCGTGCACCACATCCAGGTGGGCATGGTGGGTGTCAACGTGCCACTGCCGGTGCCCATGGCCTTCAACAGCTTCGGCGGCTGGAAGCGCAGCCTGTTCGGCGACCACCACGCCTACGGGCCTGAGGCGGTGCGCTTCTACACCCGCCACAAGGCCGTCATGCAGCGCTGGCCCGACTCGACGCCCAAGGGCCCGCAATTTGCTTTTCCTCAGAACCTCTGAACTGAACGGAAGCGCGCCATGACCGACCCCTCGCTGAGCAATCACGATCTCGTCCCCACGACATCCGCTCAGCGAACGTGGCGCTGGCGTGACTACGCCGCGCTGTGGGTCGGCATGGTGGTGTGTGTGCCGACCTACACCATGGCCAGCTCTATGCTGGACCAGGGCTTCAGCTGGCAGCAGGCCGTGGGCCTGGTGCTGCTGGCCAACCTCATCGTGCTGGTGCCCATGGTGCTGATCGGCCGCGTGGGTCCCAAGCACGGCATCCCGTTCCCGGTGCTGGCGCGTGCGTCCTTCGGCGTGAAGGGCGCCAGCCTGCCCGCCGTGCTGCGCGGGCTGGTGGCCTGCGGCTGGTTCTCCATCAACTGCTACTTCGGCGCGCTGGCGCTGCACAGCTTTCTGAACGTGCTGGGCTTGGGCCTGGCCGCACCGGCGCCGGGCGAGACCATCAGCACGTCGCAGCTCGCCTGCTTCATGGCCTTCTGGGCGGTGCACCTGTGGTTCATCTGGCAAGGCACCGAGTCCATCCGGCTGCTGGAGGTCATCGCCGCACCGCTGATGGTGGCGGCCTCGCTCGCGCTGGTCGTCGCGCTGATGCTGCAGGTGCCCAGCGCCCAGCTGTTCGGCCTGCCCGCCAAGGAGGTGCCGGGCGGCCCGAAGTTCTGGGCCGCGCTGACCGGGCTGGTGGGCTTCTGGGCCACGCTGGCGCTGAACATCCCCGACTTCACCCGCTTCGCGAAGACGCAGCGCGACCAGACGCTGGGCCAGGCCCTCGGCCTGCCGCTGCCGATGGCGCTGTTCTCGATGGTGGGCGTCATCGGCTTCTCGGCCAGCGCCATCCTGTACGGCAAGGCCGAGCTGTTCCCCGATGCGCTGCTGGCCAAGATGGGCCCGGTCGCCGCGGGCCTGGGCCTCTTGGTCATCCTGCTGGCCAACCTGACGACCAATGTGGCCGCCAACCTCGTGTCGCCCAGCTACGACTTCTCGCAGCTGGCGCCCGCCAAGATCAGCTTCCGCATGGGCGGCCTGATCGCGGCGGTCATCGGCCTGGCCTTCATGCCCTGGAAGCTGCTGGCCACGTCCGGCGGCTATCTGTTCACCTGGCTGGGCGGCTACGGCACGCTGCTGGGCGCCATCGCCGGCATCCTGCTGACCGACTACTACCTGATCCGCCGCACCGAGCTGAACAGCGCCGACCTCTACCGCCGCGGCGGCGAGTACGAATACAGCGGTGGCTGGAATGTCCGCGCCCTCGTCGCGCTGCTGGCCGGCGTGCTGCCCTGCCTGCCGGGCTATCTGGTGGTGTCGGGCGTGCTGGACAAAACAGCGGTCGCGCCGGCCCTCGTCGCGCTGTTCGACTTCGGCTGGTTCTTCAGCCTGGCCGTGGCCGGCACGGTCTATTTCTTCAGCATGCCGCGGCAGCTCGCGGCGCAGGGAGCCCACGCATGAGCCTCTTGATCCGCGGCGCCATCGTCGTCAACGCCGACGCCGAATCGCGCACCGATGTGTTGTGTGTCGACGGCCGCATTGCGGCGCTGGGCGAGCGCGCCGTGCGCGAGGCGCCCGCTGGCACCACCACGCTGGACGGCACCGGCCAGTACCTGATTCCCGGCGGCATCGACCCGCACACCCACATGCAGCTGCCCTTCATGGGCACGGTCACGCAGGACGACTTCTTCACCGGCACGGCCGCGGCCCTCGCCGGCGGCACGACCAGCATCATCGACTTCGTCATCCCCAACCCGCAGCAGCCGCTGATGGACGCCTACCGCACCTGGCGCGGCTGGGCCGAGAAGGCCGCGAGCGACTACGCCTTCCATGTGGCCGTGACCTGGTGGGACCAGAGCGTCAGCGACGACATGGGCAGGCTGGTGCGCGAGGAAGGCGTCAACAGCTTCAAGCACTTCATGGCCTACAAGAACGCCATCATGTGCGACGACGAAACGCTGGTGAACAGCTTCAAGCGTGCGCTCGAACTGGGCGCCATGCCCACCGTGCACGCCGAGAACGGCGAGCTGGTCTACCTGCTGCAGGCCGAGGTCGCCAAGATGGGCATCACGGGGCCGGAAGGCCACCCGATGTCCCGCCCGCCGATGGTGGAAGGCGAGGCCGCCAACCGCGCCATCGCGATTGCCGACGTGCTGGGCGTGCCCATCTACATCGTGCACGTGAGCTGCATCGAGAGCGCCGAGGCCATCGCCCGTGCGCGTGCCCGTGGCCAGCGTGTGTTTGGCGAGGTGCTGGCGGGCCATCTGCTGATCGACGACAGCGTCTACCGCGACCCGGACTTCGCCACCGCCGCGGCCTATGTGATGAGCCCGCCGTTCCGTCCCAAGATCCACCAGGAGTTTCTGTGGCGCGGACTGCAGAGCGGCCAACTGCACACGACGGCGACCGACCACTGCACCTTCTGCGCGAGCCAGAAGGCCGCTGGCAAGGACAACTTCGCCAAGATCCCCAACGGCTGCGGCGGCGTCGAGGAGCGCATGGCCGTGCTGTGGGACGCCGGCGTCAACTCGGGCCGGCTCACGCCCAGCGAGTTCGTCGCCATCACGTCGGCCAACGCGGCCAGGCTGTTCAACATGTACCCGCGCAAGGGCGTCATCGCCGAGGGCGCGGATGCGGACCTGGTGCTGTGGGACCCGGCCGGCATCAAGACGCTGAGCGCGAAGACGCAGTTCTCGAAGAACGACTTCAACATCTTCGAGGGCCGCACGGTGCGCGGCATTCCCAGCCACACCATCGCCCAGGGCCGCGTCGTGTTCGCACGCGGCGACCTGCGCGCGGAGCCGGGCCAGGGCCGCTATCTCAAGCGACCCGCATTCGGACCGCAGTTCGATGCGGCGATGAAGCGTGCGGCCGACCTGCAGCCCACGGCCGTCGCCCGCTGAAAGGAGTCGCCATGGACATGCCTGCCAAGCCCCTGGACCTGATGACGCTGCGCATCAACGGCCCGCGGCTGTGGGCCTCGCTGATGGAGCTGGCGCAGATCGGCGCCACCGACAAAGGCGGCGTCTGCCGACTGACGCTGACCGACCTCGACAAGCAGGGCCGTGACCTCGTCACCCGCTGGGCGCGCGAGGCCGGCATGACGGTCACCGTCGACCAGATCGGCAACGTCTTCATGCGCCGCGCGGGCCGCAACAACGCGCTGCCACCCATCATGACCGGCAGCCACATCGACACCCAGCCCACCGGCGGCAAGTTCGACGGCAACTACGGCGTGCTGGCGGGCATCGAGGTCGTGCGAACGCTGAACGACCACGGCATCGAGACCGAGGCACCCATCGAGGTCGCGTTCTGGACCAACGAGGAAGGCTCGCGCTTCGTGCCCGTCATGATGGGCTCGGGCGTGTTCGCCCAGGCCTTCACGCTGGAGCATGCCTACGCGGCCACCGACACCGAGGGCAAGACGGTGAAGGGCGAACTGGAGCGCATCGGCTACATCGGCGACCAGGTGCCGGGCGACCACCCCATCGGGGCCTACTTCGAAACCCACATCGAGCAGGGCCCGGTGCTGGAGGACCACGACAAGACCATCGGTGTCGTCACCGGCGTGCTGGGCATCCGCTGGTACGACTGCGTCGTCACCGGCATGGAGGCCCACGCCGGCCCCACGCCGATGGCGCTGCGC
>JBKBVY010000070.1:0-13703 GCA_046289335.1 Roseateles sp.
ACGACGGTGTCCAGGTAGACGTGCGGATTCAGATAGGTGAAGGCCAGCGCCGCCGACAGCGTGGCCGCCAGGCCGCCGGCCCCGGCCTGGGTCTGCAGGCCGTCGGCCGGCCGCCAGGCGCGCCGGGCCGCCAGCGCCGCATAGCCCAGCAGGAAGGCCGCGCCGCCGAAGCGGAAGGCCGTCAGCAGCAGCGGCTGGCCCTGGATCAGCGCGCCCAGGCCGAACACGCCCAGCGCGATCAGCAGCCAGTCCGACAGCGTGCAGACCGCCACGACGGCGCCCACATGCTCGCGCCTGAGGCCCTGGCGCAGCACCAGCGCGTTCTGCGCGCCGATGGCCAGGATGAGCCCGGCGCCCATGGCCCAGCCCTGCGCGAAGACGGCAGGGGCCTGGCTGGCGGACGTGAGGTCGAGCATCGCCGGATTCTCGGCAGCCGGTGCTTATTCAAGAAGCATCATGAATATTATTCGCCGTACATCAGCGCAGCTTATGAGCGACTTCGATCCCGCCTCCCTGGACTGTCTGGCCGCGCTGGCCGACGAGCAAGGCTTCGAACGCGCGGCCCAGCGCCTGTCCATCACGCAGAGCGCGGTGTCGCAGCGGCTGCGCGCGCTGGAGGCACAGGTGGGCCAGCCGCTGGTCGTGCGCTCACGCCCGCTGCGCCTGACCGAGGCCGGCAAGGTGTTGCTGCGCTTCGCCCGCCAGCTGCAGGCCTTGCGCATCGACGTCGCGCGGGAGCTGGGCGAGCGGGTCGCGCCGCAGTCGCGGCTGGCCATTGCCGTCAACGCCGACAGTCTGGCCACCTGGGTGCTGCCGGCGCTGGACGGGCTGGTCCAGCAGGGGCTGCGCGAGGGCTATGGGCTGGAGCTGGTCGTCGACGACCAGGACTTCACCCACGACGGCCTGCGCCAGGGCGCGGTGCTGGGCTGCGTCAGCACGGTGGCCGAGGCCTTGCAAGGCTGCCGCGTGCAGCCGCTGGGCGTGATGCGCTATGTGGCGGTGGCCAGTCCGGGCTTTCTCGCCGCCTGGCTGCCGGAGGGGCTGCACGCCGGCAACTTCGCCGACACGCCCTTCCTGGTATTCAACCGCAAGGACGACACCCAGGCGCAATGGGTGTCCCAGGCCTTCGGCGTGCGCGCACCGCGGCTGCGCGAGCGCTTCGTGCCGTCCAGCGAGGCCTATGTGACCGCCGCGGCGATGGGCTGGGGGGTGGGTGTGGCGCCGGAGATCCAGGTTCGGCCACTCATTCAGGCCGGGCGGCTGGTCGCGCTGCGGCCGGACGTCGGTGTGGACGTGGCCTTGTACTGGCATCAATGGCAGTTGCAGGGGCGCGGCGCCTTGCTGGATCAGATCGGCCAGGCCCTGGCCGAAGGCGCGCGTCAGGCGCTGCGCTGAGGGCGCGTCAGCGCACGGGCCCCGAGGCCGCGGCGGCCGGGGCGGCGACGGCCGTGGCCATCAGCATCGAGGCAGGACTGGTCAGCCCGGGCTGCACGGCCTGAGCCATCCACAGCGTGCAGGCCACGACCATGCCGATGACGCCGTTGGCGATCCATTTCAAGACAGCAGAACTCATGCGGGAAAGCCCGGGGGTATGGGGAGCGCGGAGCTTAAGCGCATCCGCGCCCATTCCGCTCGCCAGATCTAGGGAACCGGGCCAGTCATTTGCAATCGCGCAACGCTCACGCGACTGATGCGAAACGGCCACAAACGCTCAGCGCCATGGGGCGGTCGACCCACCCTGGATGTGTGGTAATTGCAGCAGGGGCAATATTTACTCGCAGATGAGGGGTTCTCTTGTCACATGGATCCCGCACACTGGCAGCACCAGAGCCGATGCGTCTGTCGGCTGAAAGCCAGTGAGGTTTGCCATGCGATTCGTTCCAGCGCTGCGTTTGTTCCGCCGTGACGCTGCCGTTCGCAGCGAACCCGATCCGGCCGACCTGGGCACGGCGTTCGGCCTGGATGCTTGCCTGGACGGCAAGGTCAGCGAGTACCGCAGCCAGCCGCCCAGCGATTTTCTGGAGTCGCAGTCGGGCAGCGCGGTGCAGGAGTCGCCGCTGAGCTGGCTGTCGCGCCGGACTGCTTAAGCGCCCTTCTCGCCCTCCACCTTGGGCGGCAGCAAGCGCCGCCAGGCTTTGCGGGCCAGATGCAAGCTCAGCAGGCCCACCGGCATGCGCAGCCAGTGCGAGCGCACGTACAAGGCCATCCTCGCCCAGCCGGTGCCGCGTGAGTCGCAGCTGGCATGCATGGGCTGCAGCGCCCGGTCGTAGCAGGCATCCATCAGCCACAGCGTGAGGCCGGACGGCGCCGCGGCGCGCTCGACGGCCGCGAAGAGATCGTCGGGCACCGGCGTGCCCAGCCAGCGGCGGCAGTAGCGCAGCGCGTAGTACAGCGGGCGCGTGAGTCCCAGCGTGCGGGCGCGCGGCAGCAGTTCCTCGTTGAAGCCCGGTCGGCCGCAGAAGTCGCGCAGCAGCGCGTCCAGGTCGAACAGGTCGCGCAGTCCCTTGTCCAGCTCGCCCTCGTGGAACAGGTGGGCGGCGCTGTGCAGCAGCATGGTCGTGGGCGCCAGCACGTCGACGCCGGGCTGGCTGTCGAGCGGACGCAGGTCGTCGAACAGCGCGGCCGTGTTGACCTTGACCCGGGCCGTCGGCGGCAGGATGGTGTGGTGCACGTCCAGGCTGGTGCCGCGCTGGGCATGGCCCAGCGGCGGGATCTCATGCATCCAGTCACGGTAGTAGCGCTGGTCGTAGGCATCGAGCTCGTCGCTGAACGTCCATCCGCTCGCCAACAAGGCCTGCTCGACCTGCGCGATGGCGGCCTTGGGCACGAGGATGTCCACGTCGCCGAACAGCCGCCCCTGGCTGGCGGGCATGTCGGCCAGCAGGTAGGCCGCGCCTTTCAACAGCACGGGGCGCACACCCAGCGGCGCCAGCGCGGACTGGATGCAGTGCACCTCCCAGCGCGTCGTCTGCACCTGTCGCCGCGCCACCATCAGCGCACCTTGCAGATGGCGCCGCGGCGCCTCGGGGATGCGCTGCAGCTGCGGCTCCAGCAAGGAGGCCAGGCGGGACAGCAGGTTGGCGCGGCGCCCCTGGCGGATCAGCAGATCCCATGCCGCCGGGCTCAGGCCCTCGGTGCGGCCGGGGTCCAGCAGGCATTGCAGCAACAGGGGCGGCCTCATGCGATGGCCCTGCCTTCTGCCAGGGCAGCCAGCCGGGCGGTGGCGTCGTCCAGATCGGCATAGACCAGCTCGAAGCACTCGCAGCGCTCCACCAGGTCTGCCGTCATCTCGAAGCCAGCGCGTCCGTGGATGTCGTAGTTGAAGGCCTGCTCGGCCAGCAGCAGCAGCATGTGGGCCTTGTCGGTGGGCATCAGCAGCGTGGGGCTGCCGGCCTCGTAGCGCGGCGAGATGATCCAGGCGGGCTGCGCCGGCTCGCGAACGCGGGCGATGGCGTCGTCGGGGGCCTTCATCAGCGCCAGCGTGCCCTTGAGCGTGTCGGGCACCGGCTGGGTCAGCACGGCCTGGGGGGCGAAGCGGCGGATGACGTCGATGGCCGCATTCTTCAGGTTCACGGGGCGGGCCATGCCGAACACCTGGCCGCTGGCCGGCTCCAGCAGGCTCAGCTCGTCGGACAGCAGCCGCCAGCCGCGGTGCGCCAGGGCGGCCGTCAGCGTGCTCTTGCCCGACCCCGGTGGGGCCGGCAACAGCAGGGCCCGACCGCCGCGCTCCAGCGCCGCCGCGTGATAGACCAGGTACTGATGCGCCAGCGACGTGACGGCCCAGTTCAGCCCCCACTCCACCATGTGGAAGGCCTGGTCGGCCGGCAGCGAGCTGAAGGCGGGATCGCCGTCGGCGTAGAACCGCGCCTCCGGCTTGAGCCAGCCGCGCAGCCCTTTCTCGCGCAGCACTTGCAGATGAAAGTCGGCGAACTCGTCGCGCTCCCCCAGGTCGGCCCAGGGGTAGAGCAGCATCAAGTCTTCGGCGACGCGCGGCAGGTCCGAGGTCAGGCGCACGACGAAAGGCTGGGTGCGCAGCGTCAGTTCGCCCCGGGCCAGGGCCTGTCTGAGCTCGGCAGGCGTTCGATCCCCCAACTTCATGGCTGCGCTTGCGCGGCGCGCACCAGGCCCAGCTCCGCCAGCAACTGCAGCTGCTGCTCGATCTGCCGCGCCATCTCGTCCTGATCCAACCCTTCCGGCATCGCATCGGACAACTCGTGGACCAGGGCTTGGACGGACCAGGCCCGGGGCAGCAGCAGTGTCAGGATTTCCAGCGCCAAGGCGTTGATCACATGAGTGTCGCCGCTGCCGAGATCGTAGATGGCGGCGTGCCCATCCCATTCGCGCCAGACAAGCTCATGCGGCCTGACGGCCGTCCAGGTCATCATGCCGGGCGCGTTCAGCGCGCCAGGCCGGGCGCAGCCCCGCTCGGGATCACGCCGACCTCAGGCGAGGAAGTTGCTGGTCAGGTAGGTGACCGCGTCCGCCTGCTGCCACGTCTTGCCCCACAGTCGAGTGCCGGCAAGCGGAATGGTGCCCAGGTCCTTCAGGCGGTTGACGGTCGAGTCCGTCGCCGAAGCCAGGCAGGCCTGGGAGGTGGCGGAAATGCGCCAGTTCAGCCAGGCCGCGATCATCGTGCGCTGGTAGGTGGAGTAGGTGTTGCTGGAGGTCAGGATGGTCCAGACCTTGAGCGTGCTGTTGGACAGACCTGCCGTGCTCGTCACGCCGGAACCGGTGAGCAAGGCGCCCAGCGTGTAGTTGGTGCGCTTGGAGTTGGTGTCGCAGCCCAGCGTTCTCCAGCCGGCGCAGATGGTGGTGCTGTTGGACCAGGCGGACAAGGTGTAGGCGCCCGAGATGGTCACCTTCTTGCTCATCGCGCGGTTGTACTGGCTGGTACCGACCAGCCCTTGCACCGAGCCCCAGGCCGAGGCCGTGATGCAGTTGGTGGCCATGACCGGGCGGCTGGCCAGCGTCATGGCGACGGGCACGGCACCGGCGCCCATCTTGATGAAGCGGCGGCGGCGGGCGGAGGCGAGCTGCTGGGCGGACACGTCGACGGACGTCGGCGCGCCGACCGTCGGCTGCGAGTCGTTCGAGGGGTGTTCGCTCATGACAGTGGGCCTCGGTGGGTCGGTTGGCTCTGGTTGTGCAGAGGTCGCCGATGCTACTGGAGGCAGCCCGGCGGTTTGGATGGAAGTGTTTGACACACAGCCAGCAGGGGGCTGTCCAGCGCCCCCTTGATTGGGTGGGCACTATTTAGGGGGCGGGGGGGCGGCCGACGCAATCCTGTCACCGGGGTGATCCGCTGGTCGTGCAGGGCTGCGGCTGATGACCCGTCGCATGCATTCCGTCGCGTCCGGGCTGTGCGTGATGGGCGGGGCTGCCAGAGTGCCGGGCTGTCGCCACGCCGGAGTCCCCCATGAAGCGCCTCAACCTGTTGCTCCTGATCGCCGCCTTTGCCACCGGCACCGCCACGGCCGCCGACATGGACTGGCGCCTGCGCGTCACGAAGGAGGCTGACGGCTGGTCGGTCAGCCTCAGCGGGCCGATGGAGTTCGGCCAGGGGCGCAACCGCATCCAGGGCTCGGGCGTGCGCGTCGAGAAGCAGCGGGCGCTGCCGGCGTTCACGCGGCTGCGGCTGGAGGGGCCGGTGGACGTGAGGCTGGCGCAGGCGGGCAGCGACCAGGCCATCGTCGTGGCCGACGACAACGTCGAACCGCTGATCGAGACCGTCGTGGAGGGCGAGAGCCTGGTCGTGCGACTGCGGCGCGATGCGGGTTTCACCATGCGCACCATGCCCGTCGTGCGGGTGGACGCCCGCACGCTGCAGGCCGTGGTGGTCAGCGGCTCGGGCGATCTGGCGGTGGAGCAGTTCAAGGCCGATGCGCTGCAGATCCAGCTGATGGGATCGGGCGATGCCTGGCTGGGTCTCGTCGAGCTGAAGGATTTGCGCGTGGGCGTCGGGGGATCGGGCGACATTCGCCTGGCCGGCCGTGCGGAGCAGCAGGACTGGACGGTCAGCGGCTCCGGCGACGTGGACGCGCGGGCGCTGTCGGGCCGTTCGGCCCGGGCGGTGTTGAGCGGCTCGGGTGATGTCTCGCTGGGCGTGCTGGAGCAGCTGGACGCCCGCCTCAGCGGTTCCGGTGACCTGAGTTACGTCGGTCGGCCGCAGTTGCGGCAAAGCATCAGCGGATCCGGCGAGATCCGGCGCCGGTGAGTTCCAATCAGCCGCGTGAATGCGGGTGATCTCTGGTGGCAGGCGCTGGCTGACGGGCCGGTGTTGATGGCCTTGTTCGACGCGGATGGGCGGCTGCGGCTGGCCAATGCCGCGTTCCGTGCGGCCTGGGCGCTGGCGCCGCAGGACGCGCCGACGCGTGACGAGATGGCGCGGGCCGCGCGGGCGGCGGGCGTGGGGCCGGTGGACGGCGCTGCGCCGCTACGCCGCCGCATGGCCGCGGGGTACGAACAGGCCTGGCGCGACGGGCGCCGCTACTGGTGGGTGGATCAGCCCACGGCCGATGGCGGCTGGGCGTGCACGGGCGTGGATGTCAGCGGGCTGGGCCGGACGCGTGTGCCGTCGGGCATTCTGCTGGGCGCGCAGGCGGGGCTGGAGCTGCTGCAGTCGCTGCTCAGCGATCCGCGCGCCTGGCCGCTGTGCGTCGCGACGACCGCGCCGGGCGCGGCGGCGGATGCGCTGCTGGCCCGCATCCGCAGCGAGGACGGCTGCGCCCGGCTGGACGACGGCCGGCTGCTGCTGATGCTGCCCGCCACCGCGCCCGCCCAGGCGGCGGCGCTGGTCGATCGCCTGGGCGGGCTGGCGCTGACCGAGGCGCAGTGGGGCGAATCGGCCACCGAGCTGCTGCTCAGGGCCTGAGGCCCAGGTCGCGACCCTGCGACTGTGCCGGCACGGGCAGGCCGGCGATGGCGGCCAGCGTCGGCGCCAGGTCGGCGACCTCGACCGGCGTCTTCACCTCGCCGCGGCCCACGTAGGCCGGCCCCCAGAACAGCAGCGGCACATGGGTGTCATCGTCGTAGGGGCTGCCATGCGTGCTGCCGCCGGGGCGGTAGCTGAAGATCCAGTGCGGCTTGAGCACGATCTGCAGCTGAGCCGCGCGCGTCGGGTCGAAGGACTTGCGCATGGACACCAGATGCGCCGGCGCCGTGTTGCGACCCAGCAGCTGCTCGCGCGTGAAGACGGCGGCCACGCCCGGCAGCTTGAGCAGCTCGTCGCGGGCGGCCGCGTGCACGGCGGCGGTGTCCAGCCCGCGGGCCTGGGCCAGCCGGTCGTCCAGCAGCAGCCCGGCGGCCGAGAAGCCCATGGCCAGACGGTCCACGCCGAAGCGGGCGGCCAGTGCGCCGTTGACGGCGGCCAGCGCCGGCGCGCTGTTGAAGCGGCCGGCATCGCGACCTTGCAGGGCGGCCCATTCGGGCGTGTCGGTGAAGCCATGGTCGGCGGTCAGCGCCAGCACATAGTTGCCCACGCCGACCTGGCGGTCCAGGAACTGGAAGAAGGCCTGCAGGTGGCGGTCCAGGTGCAGCATGTGGTCGTGCGACAGCCGCGACTCGGGGCCGAAGGCGTGGTTGATGTAGTCATGGCTGGACAGGCTGACGGCCAGGATGTCCTGCACGCCGCGCCGGCCCAGCTGCTCGTTCGTGACCGCCGCGCGGGCGAAGGCCAGCGTCAGCTCGTCGCCGAAGGGCGTGGCCAGCAGGTTGCCGTAGAAGCGCGGGCCCGGCGCGTCCATCTTGTCGCCCACCACGGCGGGCAGGCGGTTGCCGTTGCCGCTGGCGACCTGCCAGGCCTGGCCGTCGGGCACGGAGCGGGCATAGGCGGCATCGGGCAGCAGCGGCGCCCAGGTCCTCTTGAAGAAGGCGTCCGCCGGTCGTGCCGCGTTGAAGTCCTTCACCCACTGCGGCAGCGCCGGCATGTAGTAGGTGCTGGACGAGAAGTTCCCCGTCTCGGACATGTACATGTAGGCCGTGCCCTTGTGGCCGGCCGGCAGGATGGCGCCGCGGTCCTTGCCGGAGATGCCGATGACCTTGGAGGCCGGCGAGCGCGTGCGCAGCACGTCGCCCAGCGTCTCGACCTTGAGGTTGCGCGGGCTGGTGCCCGACAGCGGCGCCGTGGGGTTGTCCAGGTACTGGTAGGCCGGGTCGCCGGTGTTGTAGACCGGATCGCCCGTGGCCGGGTCGCGCCACTCGTTGCTGATGATGCCGCTGCGCTGCGGATACGCGCCGGACAACATCACCGCATGGCCCGCCGCCGTGACGGTGTGGCCGTGGCCGTAGTGCGCGTTGGCGAACCAGCGGCCGTGGTCCAGGAAGCGGGCGAAGCCGTCCGGGGCGAACTGGTCGCGGTAGCCGGTGACCTGGCGCATGGGCAGGCCGTCGATGACCATCAGCACCAGCAGCTTGGGCCTGTCCGGCGCCGCGGCGGGGGGCGGCGTCGTGCTGCAGGCACTGAAAAGCGACGAGGCCGTGGCGGCGAGGGCCAGGCCGAGCAGGCGGCGGCGGGTGTGCAACATGACGTTCTCGTGACGATGGGTGGGCGAGCTTACGCCGCCACAATGTCCGGTTTGTAAACATCATGACCGAGCCGGATTCCTTCGATACCACCCGCGCGCCGGACCTCGCGGAGCTGCGCGCATGAGCGCCGGCCAGTCGCCGCGGCTGGAGATCGACGGCGGCGTGGCGCGCATCACGCTGCGCCGGCCGCGGCAGGCCAACCGGCTCAGCATCGAGGACCTGGGCCAGCTGCAGACCCAACTGGCCCAGGTCGACGCGGACGCAGCGGTGCGCGTGCTCGTGCTGGCCGGCGAGGGGCGGTATTTCTGCAGCGGCTTCGACCTGGGCGCGCTGGGGGCCGTGGACGCCGGTGCCCGCTTCGGCGCGCTGGCCGATGCGCTGGCGGCGCTGCGGCCCATCACCATTGCGCGGCTGCACGGCGGCGTCTACGGCGGCGCCGCCGACCTGGCGCTGGCCTGCGACTTCCGCCTGGGCACCGCCGCGGTCGACCTGTTCGTGCCGGCGGCGCGCATCGGCCTGCATTTCTACGCCGGCGGCCTGCAGCGCTTCGTCGAACGCCTGGGCCTGGCGACGGCCAAGCAGGTGCTGCTGGCCGGCCGCACGCTGGACGCCGCGGCGCTGCGCGATTGCGGCTACCTGGACCAGTGCCTGCCCGACGCCGATGCGCTGGATGCGGCGCTCGCCGCGCTGACCGACCAACTGCTGGCCATGGCACCGCTGGCGCTGCTGCCGATGAAGCAGCACTTGAACGCCATCGCCGCCGGTCGGCTCGATGCGCAGCGCCTGCAGGCCGACATCGAGCGGGCGCGCGACTCGGCCGATCTGGCCGAAGGCCAGGCCGCCTGGGCGGCCAAAAGGCAGGCGCGATTCAAGGGGTGTTGAAAGCCCTAGGCCGGGCAGGTCGCACATGGTGGAAAATACGGGGCCCGAGCGCCTGCCCGGCGCCATTTACAACACTCTTCGACAGGACCAGCGTGGCCAAAGAAACCACCAAGACCACCATCGAAGCGGATGGTCTGCGCTACCGCTCCAAAGCCCCGGGCTCGCCGTTCGCGGCGACCTCCTCCTTCGGCGCAGCAACTATGTCGTGCTTCCTCTGTGGCAAGCACCGCCCGCGTGCGATGCTGAAATCCAAGAAGCTGCTCGGCAAGTCGCAGCCGGTCTGCTCACCCTCCTGCAAGGAGCTGGACGCCCAGATCGCCGCCAAGTAGCGGCCTGTGCACGGGTGCCGCGAACGCGGCCTGCTCGCGCATGCCCAAGGGCGGCCATCGGCCGCCCTTGTGTTTTCTCACCCCTGGCGGAAGCAGCGGCCGCAGACGGACCGGTAGCGGGCGTTGCCGCCGATCTCGACCTGGGCGCCCTCGGTGACCTTGCGGTTGTTCGCGTCGACGCGCATGTTCATGGTCGCCTTGCGGCCGCAGTCGCAGATGGTCTTCATCTCGTCCATCTCGTCGGCCAGCGCCAGCAGCGTGGCCGAGCCGGGGAACAGCTCGCCCTGGAAATCCGTGCGCAGGCCGTAGCAGATGGCCGGCAGATTGCGCAGGTGGGCCAGCTCGTGCAGTTGCTGCACCTGGCGCTTGGACAGGAACTGCGCCTCGTCCACCAGGATGCAGGCGATGCCGGTGGCGCCGTCGTTGGCGCCCACCAGCGCGATGAAGTCGGTGTCGGCGTCGAACAGCTCCACCTCGCGCTGCGGCCCCAGCCGCGACGTGACGAAGCCGCGGCCGTAGCGGTCGTCCAGCCGTGCGGTGAAGATGCGTACGCGGTGGCCGCGTTCCTCGTAGTTGTGCGCCACCTGCAGCAAGGCGGTGGATTTGCCCGCGTTCATCGCGGCATAACGGAAGAAGAGCTTGGCCATGCGGTTGAGAGCTGAGGGCCGCCATTGTCCCCGGTCACCGCCCCCGCGGATGCGGGTAGGGGAAGCCCGCGGTTTGCCGTCGGGAGGGCGGCGCCCCCGGGTCTTTGCGATGGCTTTGTCATGCAGGGTGTGAGTCAATCCTCCTCTCGTCCTGATCCGTCCGAAGCATGAGCAAAGACACCGTGACCGCGGTTCGCGAAGATGGCCTGCGCTACCAGTCGAAAGTGGGCGGTTCGCCCTTCCTCGGCAGTGGCCACACCCGCTCCTGCTTCAAGTGCGGCAAGCACCGTTCGCCGGCCAGCCTGCAGTCCATCCGGCTGCTGGGTCGCAACGAGGTGGTCTGCAAGCCCAACTGCAAGACGCTGCCCTAGCCTTGGTGGCGCCGCCGAGAGGGTGGCGTCAGGAGCGCTCGCCGGGCTGGCGCGTGGAACAATGCGCCGCAGTCCCGCTCCCAGCCCCGCGCCGCGATGGATCGACTCCAAGCCATGCAAGCCTATGTCCGGGTCGTCGAGGCCGGCACCTTCACCAAGGCGGCCGAATCGCTGGACCTGCCCAAGGCCACGGTCACGCGACTGATCCAGACGCTGGAAACCCATCTGCGCACCAAGCTGCTGAACCGCACCACGCGCCGCGTGACGGTGACGCCCGACGGCGCCGCCTACTACGAGCGCGCCACGCGGCTGCTGTCCGACCTGGAGGAGCTGGAAGGCAGCATGAACCAGGCGCGCATGACGCCGCGGGGCCGCATCCGCGTGGACGTGCCGGGCGTGGTGGGCCGCGAGATGATCATTCCGCACCTGCCGGAGTTCTACGCCAGGTATCCCGACATCCAGATCGAGTTGGGCGTCAGCGACCGCACGGTGGACCTGATCAGCGACAACATCGACTGCGTGATCCGCGGCGGCGAGCTGACCGACCAGAGCCTGGTGGCGCGGCGCATCGGCGAGTTCCACTTCGTGACCTGCGCGACGCCCGAGTACCTGCGCCGCCACGGCACGCCGGTCCATCCCATCGAGCTGACGCAGCCGCCGCACCGCATGGTGGGCTACTTCTCGGCGCGCAGCGGCAAGGTGCTGTCCGACACCTTCAAGCGCGGCGATGACGTGGTGGAGGTGGTGGGCAACCACGTCATCGCGGTCAACGACGCGAGCGCCTACCTGAACGCGGGCCTGGCCCATCTGGGCGTGGTGCAGATCACCTGCTTCATGGCCGCGCCGCTGCTCAAGAGCGGCGGCCTGGTGCGACTGCTGGAGGACTGGACCGTGGACGCGCTGCCGGTCTACGTCGTCTACCCGCCCAACCGGCACCTCAGCAGCAAGCTGCGGGTGTTCGTGGACTGGGTCGTGGAGTTGCTGGGCGCGCAGAGCAACGCGGGGCTCAAGGTGCGCTGCGCACTGAGCTGAACGCTCAGGCTTCTTCGGGCGTGGCGCTGGCCGTCAGCAGTTGCTGGCCGAACTCTTCGCTGGCGGGCGCAGGCGCATTGATCGCCAGCAGCAGGCCCGCCGCCAGCGCCACGACGGCCGTGGCGGCGGTGATCAGCGTGAAGAAGGGGCGGGTGTTCATCGTGACTCTCCTGGCGGCCACCTGGGTGGGTCCGTGGATGGTCACTGTAGAAACTTGGCCGGGAATGAGAAAGCCGGGCAGATAGAACGGCGAGTTGCTGCCGCAGCAACAATCCAGCGGTCAGGCCTTGCGCGGGGCGCCCCGCCCGCGCTCTTCCAGCCAGGCCTTGGCCGTCGAGAAATGGCCGCAGCCGATGAAGGGCCGTGGCGGCTTCAGGGCCGACAGCGGCGACGGGTGGTTGGCCTTGAGCACCAGGTGGTCTTGGCGTGCCGCCTCGATCAGCGGCGCCTTGGCCTGGGCATAGCTGCCCCACAGCATGAAGACCTTGGGCGCCGGGTCCTCGGCAGCGGCGCGGATGAGGGCGTCGGTCAGCACCTCCCAGCCGCGGTTGGCATGGCTGGCGGGCTGGCCGTCTTCCACGCTCAGCACGGCGTTCAGCAGCAGCGTGCCGCCCTCGGCCCAGCGGACCAGGCTGCCGTTGGGCGGGAAGGGCTTGCCGAGATCGCGCTGGATCTCCTTGAAGATGTTGCGCAGACTGGGCGGCAGCGGCACGCCGGGCGGCACGCTGAAGGACAGGCCCTCGGCCTGGCCGGGGCCGTGGTAGGGATCCTGGCCCAGGATGACGACGCGCGTCTGCGCGAGCGGGGTCAGGTGCAAGGCCCGCAGCGGCTCGGGCGGATAGATCGTGGCGCCGGCCGCGACGCGTTCGGCCAGGAAGGCCTGCAGCCGCTGCCCGGCGGGCGACGCCGCCCAGGCCTCGACGACGGGGCGCCAGTCGGTGTCGGGAATCTCCAGCGGCAGCTTCATGCGAACAGCGATGCCAGCGCCGCACCCGGGTCCGGCGCGCGCATGAAGGCCTCGCCGACCAGGAAGGCATGCACGTGGGCATCGCGCATGCGCTTCACGTCGGCCGCGCCCAGGATGCCGCTCTCGGTCACCAGCAGCCGGTCGGCCGGCACGCGGGGCAGCAGGCCCAGCGTGGTGTCCAGC
This sequence comes from Roseateles sp., assembly GCA_046289335.1. GTDB lineage: Bacteria > Pseudomonadota > Gammaproteobacteria > Burkholderiales > Burkholderiaceae_C > Pelomonas. The sequence continues at coordinate 12,935 of JBKBVY010000070.1, forward strand.
GTCACGTCGAAGGTGCGCAGGTTGCGGTTGTTGATGCCCACCAGCGGCGTCTTGAGCTTCAGCGCGCGGTCCAGCTCGTCGCCGTCGTGCACCTCCACCAGCACGTCCAGGCCGATGGCGTGGGCGGCGGCCTCCAGGTCGGCCATCTGCGCGTCGGACAGGCAGGCTGCGATCAGCAGGATGCAGTCGGCGCCCATCGCGCCGGCCTCCATGACCTGGTACTCGTCGACCATGAAGTCCTTGCGCAGCACGGGCAGTTCGCAGGCCGCACGGGCCTGCTGCAGATAGGCGACCGCGCCCTGGAAGAAGCGCTCGTCCGTCAGCACCGACAGGCAGGCGGCACCAAAGCGGGCATAGCTCTCGGCGATGGCGGCGGGCTGGAAGTCCGCGCGCAGCACGCCCTTGCTGGGGCTGGCCTTCTTGACCTCGGCGATGACGCCGGCCCGGCCCGCGGCGATCTTGGCGCGCAGCGCACGCTCGAAGCCGCGCTGCTGGCCCTTGCGGCCCTCGGCTTCTTCACGTTGGGACGCCAGCGAGCGCTTCGCCTTCGCCGCGGCGATCTCTTCCCACTTGACCTCGACGATGCGCTGCAGGATGTCCGCGCTCATGCTGCGGCTCCCAGCGCCTGCGTGGTCTTCACGAAGGCATCCAGCTTGGCGCGTGCCGCGCCGCTGTCCAGCGCCGCGCGGGCCCGCTCGATGCCGCTGGCCAGCGAGGCCTCCACGTTGGCCGCGTACAGCGTCGCGCCGGCATTCAGCAGCACGATGTC
>JBKBVY010000071.1:0-12094 GCA_046289335.1 Roseateles sp.
CCGTGCTGGCCAAGATGCTGACCACCTCGGGCCTGGGCGGGGCCGCCTTTGCCGGCGCCGGCCCGGGCCCGGTGCGGCCCGCGGCGGGCTTCATCACCGACGCGTCGCTGCTGCCCGCGCTGTTCGACAGCCCGCCCAGCGCCTGGCCCGCGCGCCGCAGCGGGCCGCCCGCGGTGCAAGGCGTCTATGCCATCACCGACAGCGGCGCGCAGGCGGCCGCGTTGTTCGACGCCGGCCTGGCCACCGTGCAGCTGCGCCTCAAGCGCGCGGCCGGCGAGGGCGGCGCCGCCTGGCACACCCGGCTGGCCGCCGAGGTGCATCCGGCGCTGCAGGCCGCGCGGCGCCATGGCGCGACGCTCATCGTCAACGACCACTGGCGCGCCGCGCTGGCGCTGGGCGTGGACTTCGTGCACCTGGGCCAGGAAGACCTGCTGGCGCTGGACGCCGCCGCCCGCGCCGACCTGGCCCAGGCCCGTGCGCGTGGGCTGCGGCTGGGTATCAGCTCGCACAGCCTGTGGGAGCTGGCCCGCGCCGTCGCCTGGGCGCCGGACTACGTGGCCTGCGGCCCCGTCTGGCCCACCACCACCAAGACCATGCCCTGGCAGCCGCAGGGGCTGGCCAACCTGGCCTGGTGGGCGGCCATGGCGCCCATGCCCGTGGTGGGCATCGGTGGCGTGCTGGCGCCGGAACAGCTGGCTCAGCTGGCTGCCAGCGGTGCGGCGGCCGGCTGCGTGGTGCGCGGGCTGGCAGCGCATCCTGCAGCCGACTGGCTGCGGGCCTGGCGGCCCGGCCCGCCGCGGCCCGGTTGGCCTCAGCCCTCGCTCAAGGCCTTGTAGACCCGCAGCGACGCATGTGCGTCGTTGGCGGCGTACTGCAGCTGCTGCGGCGTCAGCGTCTTGTTGGCCCAGTTGGAGGTCGTGGCCTTCCTGGACCTGGCGAAGCGCTGGCCCAGCACCACGGCGACAGCCACCTTCAGGCCCACCGCGTCCTTGAAACCCAGGCGCTTCACGAGGTGCGACAGGTCGATGCTGGCGCCCAGCCTCAAGCCGAGCCGGCGCTGGATCTGCGGTCGGTCCGAGGCCAGGCCGAAGCCGACCTTGACCACGTCCTGGGACTCGATCATGGCCTGCAGAAAGTCCACCACGCCGGGCGTGGCGGTCTGCACGATGAAGGCGTCGCTCAGCGTCGCGAACTGGATGACCTCGGGCCCGGTCTGCGGCTGGCCGGCCTCGAACACCGGCTTGCTCTCGGTGTCGAAGCCCACATGCACGGCATCGCGCAGCGCGGCTTCGGCAAAGGCCAGCTGGTCGGCGGTCTTCAGCAGGTGGATGCGGCTGGGCGGCAGCACCTCGAAGGGCGGCAGGGCGGCAATCTGTTCCGGCGTGGGGCGGGGCAGCGGTGCGGGCTTGCGCATGGCGGACTTCAGCGCAGGCGCTCGATGGTGGCCTGGTCGATGCGATAGCCGCTCGCGCCCATGCCGGTGTGCTGCCGGTCCAGGTCGAGCTTGCCGATCACGCGCACCGTGTCCATGCTCTTCAAGGACTTGGACGGCGTCTTCAGGCGCACATAGACGATCTGGTTGGCCGGCGGCGGCGGCGTGTGGATGCAGGCGCCGAAGTAAGGCACCAGCAGGAAGTCGCTCACGCCCTCCTTGGAGGACTGCAGCGGCACCACATACCCAGGCAGACGGGCCGCACGGCCCTGCAGCGCGTCGACGGTAGGCGCGTTGTCCAGCGCCTCGCGCATCTCCTCCATGGCGGCAACGGCCTCGGGCGAGCCGTCCTGTATGCGGCCGAACAACATCGGGTTCAACTTGGCATAGGGGTTCCAGCCAGGCGGTGTCAGGTCGAGCCAGCGGTCGACGGGCGCGTCTTCGCCGTAGGCAAGAGGCGCTGTCACCAGCAGTGCGAGCAGGGCTCTTCGGCGCAGGGCGGCAGGGGTGGGCATGGTTGGGGTCCTGTAGGGTCTCAGTCGGCGACGCCCTCAAGGCAGCGGTGCCACGTGAACAGCTTCAAGGTGATAGCCACTCGTCGCCAGGTCGTTGTCCAGTCGCAGGGTGCGCAGCATGCCGCCGACGGTGACGACATCCATCGCATGCAGCCCCTTCACGGTGACCTTCGCACGCACGTGCACGACTTGATTGGCTGGTGGTGGCGGGGTGTGAATGCAGGCGCCTGCGTAGGGCACCAGCAGGAACTCTCGCACACCGCCCCAGCCGAGATCCAAGGGCACGACGTAGCCGCTCAGCTGGACGGACCTGCCTTCGAGGTCGGCACGCGTGGGCGCATTGGCCCACGCCTCTTGCATGTCCTCCAGCGCCTGGCGGGCGCGCGGGTCTGAGTCGGGCAGTGCCGCCAGGTCGCCACGGCGCCAGGCCTGCATGGGGTCCCAGCCCGCGGGGACCAGATCGGCCCAGGCCAGGGTGAGGCGCGTGGCGTCGGCGCTGCCAACGGCCACCAGCGGTTCGTTCTTCTGTGGATCGTGGCGAACGATGAGCGCAGCCAGCAGGATCGCCGGACCCAGCATGGCCCAGCGAATCAGCCAGTCCAGCAAGGATGACCACCTGGACTTCATCGTTGCCGCTCCAGGGCGATGACCTCGACCCGAACGCCATCGCGGCCGCATCCGCGCGGGGCTGCCGTCGCCCGTAGAGCTTGCGCGTGGGGGGGGCGCAGAGTTCGGCCCGGCGCCACTCACGGCACATGCCAGCGGGGCTGCCAGCCTTAGGGTGGCTGCGCTGATCGCGTTGGGCGCGCGGGAGCGGCACGAGGGCGCTCAACGGCAAGACAGCACCGCGGATGGCGCGCCGGTGCATATCAACCGCGCCGCGCTGCCGGGCCGTCAGCAGGGCGGGGCTGTGCAGCGTCCCGCCTGGTTCGTTGCCGCACGCAGGCATCACAGGCCCTCCCGCCCCTTGGCGACGGCGGTCCCGTCCATGCGGTAGCCGCTCGCGGCCAGCGTGGATCGTTGTCGCTGCACGCTCAGCCGGCCGGTCACTTCGACTTGAGCGAAGCTGGCCGGCGTTGGCAGCGGTTCGCTCAATCGCACCCACACCACCTGGTTGGCGGGCGGCGGCGGGCTGTGGATGCAGGCGCCGTAATAGGGCACGAGCAGGAACTCCGTCAGGCCCTGCCTGCCGCCTTCCAGAGGGACCAGATAGCCGGACAGCTGGGCCTCGACGCCGTCCAGGTCGTGCCGCAGCGGCGCGCTCTCCCAGGCGGTCTGCAGCGCCGCCCATCGGGCTCGTGCGGCGGGGCTGTCATCCCGCAGCGAGGCGATGTCGGCACCGCCCGTGACGGGGTGCCAGCCGGGGGGTGTCAGGTCGGTCCACGCGAGGCGCTGCCCCGGCGCCGGCCTGGGTGGTGCGTCATGCCAGGCCAGCCCCACGCCGACCAGGGCCAGCAAGAGCACGAGGCCGGCGCCGTACGTCATGCGCGTGGCGACAGGCCGTCGGCCAGCGCCAGCCGATAGGCCCGCCATGCCGGCAGCAGGCTGGCGCCCAGCCCGGTGACGAGGATGAGGCCGACGATGCGGACTTCAGCTTCCCCCGGCCAGGCCAGGCTGAGCGTCAGCCCGACGTGCGACTGTGCCCACGGGGCCAATGACAACGTCACGCCGACGCAGGCCGCAATGCCGGCCAGCAGCCCCAGGCCGGTCACCAGGGCGCCCTCCAGCAGCAGGAGCATCAGCACATGCCGCGGCCCGGCGCCAACGGCGCGCAGGATGGCCAGCTCGCGCCGCCGCTCGTTGAGCCCGGCGAGCACGACGGCCACCAGGCCCAGCACGCTGACGATGGCCACCAGGGCCGAGACGGCCATCAGGCTGCGCTCGCCCAGGCCCACGAGGTCCCACAACTCGTCCAGCGCCACGCCGGGCAGCACGGCGAGCAGCGGCTCGGCCTGATAGTTGGCCACCCAGCGCTGCACGGAGAACACGCTGCTGCGGCGCTTCAGGCCCACCAGCGCGGCGGTGACCTGGCGCGGCGTCAGGTCTTGCTGCAGGGCCTGTTCGGGCGTCACCGTCAGCCCCGGCAACGGCGCGCCGGCCATCCAGTCGAGGTGGATGGCCTCCATCGCCGCCAGGCTGATGTGCACCGAGCGGTCGACGGGCGTGCCGGTCGGCGCGAGCACGCCGACGATGGCGAAGGGCTTGTCGGTATGGTCGTTCGCGGCCCGCGCGCCGTCGCCATGGCTCAGCACGATGCGGTCCCCCAGCCGGTAGCCCAGCCGGCGCGCGACCTCGGCGCCCAGCACCGCTTCGAACACGCCCTCGAACGGGCGGCCCTGGGCCATCGCCAGCGCCTGCCGGTCGCCGTAGTGGAAATGCTTGAAGTAGTCGGTCGTGGTGCCCACCACGGCGAACCCGCGGTGGCTGTCACCCAGCGAAATGGGCACCACCCAATCGACGGCGGGGTTGGCGCGGATCGCCTCGACGCTGGCCCAGCGGATGTTGTTGGTCGCGCCACCCACGCGGAAGACGGAGTACAGCAGCAGCGACACCGGCCCCGTGCGGGCGCCGACGATGAGGTCGGTGCCCGAGACGGCCTGCGAGAAGCTGTCACGTGCGTCGCGGCGGAGTTGCTCGATGCCCAGCAGCAGCAGCGTCGACAGCGCGATGGACACGACGACCAGCGACAGCACGAAGCGCCGGCTCCAGGCGCTGTGCCAGGCGAGTGACAGCAGAGCCTTCATGCCGGCACCTCCTGCTGCAGCGCCGCGAGATCCAGCTGGCGGTCGAAATGCACACCCAGCCGCGCATCGTGGCTGACGAAGAGCAGGCCGGAACCGGCCTGGCGCACGGCCGACAGCAGCAGGGTCATGAACTGGTCACGCAACGCTTCGTCCAGTGCCGACGTGGGTTCATCCGCCACCACCAGCGCCGGCTCGCCGATCAGCGCGCGTACGGCGGCCACGCGCTGCTGCTGGCCGACGGACAGCTCGCCCGCCGGCCGCTTCCAGTCCGCTTCGGTCAGGCCCATTTGGCCGAGCATCGACGCCACCCGGTTGCGCGCATCGGGCGCGCGTGCTGCGCGGGCGGGCGAGAAGCGCAGCGGCAGCATGGCGTTCTCGAAGGCCGAGCGATAGGGCAGCAGGTTGAACTGCTGGAAGATGTAGCCCACGTGCTGGGCACGCCAGGCGTCGCGCGCGGGCCCGGACATCTCGCGCCAGTCGCGCCCCATCAGGGCCACGCGGCCTTCGCGGGCCAGCAGCACGCCGGCCAGCAGCGACAGCAGCGTGCTCTTGCCCGAGCCGCTGGGCCCGCGCAGGAAGACGGTTTCGCCTGGCTGCAGGCTGAAGTGCGCGATGGCCAGCGTGTCGGCCTGGCCGCGCGGCCAGCGGAAGCGCAGGCCGTCGACTTCCACCAGTGCCTGGGTCATCGCTTCAGCGGCAGCAGGGCCTGGTCGCGCGTGATGCTGCGCTTGCCCTGGCCCGAGGGCAGGGCGAACTGCCAGTCGATGCGCTGCAGGCGCGGGAAGGCGGCGAACAGCCCGTGGACGATGCCGCTCAGTTGCGCAGGCTGGGCACAGCGGAACTCGTAGGTTGCTTCCAGGTCGGCATGCTCGCCGGTCGCTTTGGCAGGCTGCTGCAGCGCCGGCGCGTCCACGCGGGTCGCGGTCAGCGTGCATCGCGCCTCGTCGCTGGGCCGCCACATCGACTGCCCCGCGTTCATCTTCTGCAGCAAGGCCGCGGCCGCCTCCCGCTCGGCGGCGGTGCGGGGCGCGCGCTCGAAGCCCAGCAGGCTGTCCAGCGGCGCGTCCAGGTCGAGGGTCAGCAGCTCACCCTCCAGCGTGGCGCTGAGGCTCACGACGCCGTGCTGGTGGGCATGCTCCGCCGCGCCGACGGGCAGCGCCAGTGCCAGTGCCGCAGCCGGAAGGAGAACGATTCGCGTGCAGACCATGAAGATCTCCCAGGTTGCTGATGCGAATGAATTCTCGTTTGAAGTTCGATCCCTGACGCAAGACATGCATGGCGCGGGACGTAAAGATGCGTGATGCACGGTTGGCGTCAGCCGATGGCCCCGATCCGCGCCATGGCGTCGTGGGCGTGAAGGCTCTCCATGTGGCGGACTTCCACACTGCGAAGCGCAAACGCCGGCCGCAGGGCGGCGTCCAGGCAGCGTGCAGCATCTTCGACATACATGAGGTGGGCACCATTGAGCCGGGCGAAGGCTTGCTCGTCGGGGCGCTTGACCGCGGTCTGCACGGGTGTCCCGAGTGCCATCTCGGCGGCGTCGATCAGTGCGAGCATGCCCAGGCTCGGCTTTTCAGCTCCGACATCCACATGGATGATGGCCAGGCTGCGCTGACTGTGTGGCGTAGCCAGGCTGCCGTGCTCCAGCAGCCAGGCGGCCACGGATTCGGGAGCCACGGCCGCTTGATCACCGAACTCGGCCATGAACGCCTGCTCCAGCAGTTGCCTGGACAGGGCGGCTGAGCAGGGGCAGGTCGACGAGTAGGTCACGCCGACAGCCATGCGCAACGTGAAGTTCCCGTCCTGGCACTCGGCCGTGAGTGTGACGGGGTAGGGCTTCCACCCGGCCAGTCCGGGTGTTGCCAAGGCTGGCCGGCGCAGCATCAGCTGGAAGTCCAGCGCCAGCGCGGCTCGTGTCGAGCCGCAGTCACGATGGCTGTCCACGAGCTCGGCCATCAGCGCGGCCACCGTCACCGGCGTCAGCGGCTGCTGCTGCGCAAAGGCATCCAGCCGCAGGTACAACCGCGACATGTGGATGCCCTTGCGTTGCGGGTCGGGCAGATCGACCGTGACGCCGGCAAGCGCATTCTGCCATTCGGTGAGCCCCGTCTCCTGAAGGCGCACGCGCAGCGCTACGCCCTGCATGCCGACACCATCCAGCGTCGCCTGTGCCTGCGGCAGCGGGCGCATCGCCTCATCCGGGAGCCGTGCATTCATCAGGCGGCTACTGTTTCTTGCGTGGCTTCCCAGCCGGGGAAAGGATCAGGCAGGTCCCGCCAGGCCGCCATGCCCTTGCGGGTCTCGGTGAAGTTCAGCAGGCAGCGGTCCAGCGCGGCGGTCAGGGCTGCGCGGTCCAGTTGCTGGCCGATCAGCACGATCTCCTGGTGGCGGTCGCCATAGGGCTCGACCCAGTTGGCTTCGATGGCCGCACGGATCTCGGCATCGTTGGGCCAACGGCTCTTGGGCGCAGCGGCCCACCAGCGGCCCACCGGCTCCGTGTTGCACAGCCGGCCGGCGCCGGACACGCAACCCACCCAGTCCGGGCGGCTGGCCAGCCAGAAATAGCCCTTGAAGCGCAGCACGCCGGGCAGGTTGACGGTCGGCTGCGCCAGCAGTTCGTGCAGGCGCTGTGGGTGGAAGGGCTTGCGGCTGCGGTAGACGAAGCTCTCGATGCCATAGGTGTCCGCCTCCGAGTCGTGGTGACCCTCCAGCTCCTGTGCCCAGCGCGGCATGGCGCTGGCCTCCTCCAGGTCGAACAGGCCCGTGCCCAACACCTCGTCGAGATCGACTTCGCCGTTGACGGCATCGATGATCTCGGCCTTGGCGTTCAGCGCCTTGATGAGGGCGTGCACCTGGTCCAGCTCGTCGAAGCTGACCAGGTCGGTCTTGCTGACCACGACCACGTTGGCGAACTCGATCTGCTCCACCAGCAGGTGCACCAGGCGCCGGTTGTCCTCCGGCGCGGCGGACTGCCCACGGTCGGCGAGGAATTCGGCGCTGGTGTAGTCCTTCAAGATGGAGGCGGCATCGACCACCGTGACCATGGTGTCGATGCGAGCCACGTCGTTGAGCGACTCGCCTTCCTCGGTGCGGAAGTCGAAGGTCGCGGCGATGGGCATGGGCTCGGAGATGCCGGTGGATTCGATCAGCAGATAGTCGAAGCGCCCCTCGGCGGCCAGGCGGCGCACCTCCATCAGCAGGTCGTCGCGCAGCGTGCAGCAGATGCAGCCGTTGCTCATCTCGACCATCTTCTCCTCGGTGCGCGACAGGCCCACGCCGGCCGCGTCGGCGCTGTCGACCACCAGCGAGGCGTCGATGTTGACCTCGCTCATGTCGTTGACGATGACGGCCACCCGCTTGCCCTGGCGGTTGCGCAGGATGTGGTTGAGCAGCGTGGTCTTGCCCGCACCGAGGAAGCCGGACAGGACGGTGGTGGGCAGGCGGGTATCGGCCATGGAGAGCTCCTGTGTGGGAAATCGTTGAGGGTGACGGGCCGTGTGGCTGTGGCGATGAGTCACACGCCGAGCGCCGTGCAGATCGCATCGGCGTTGTGGGCGAAGAGTTGCAGGAACGTTGCCGCCGGGCCGCCGGGTGCGGACAGCGCATCCGAGTACAGGCGGCCACCGACGCGCACGCCGCCTTCGCGGGCGATGCGCTCGATCAGGCGCGGGTCGCTGATGTTCTCGACGAAGACGGCGCGGACCCGCTGTCGGCGGATTTGCTGGATGAGGCGGGCGATCACAGCGGCCGAGGCCTCGCTGTCGGTGCTCATGCCCTGGGCGCTGAGGAAGTCCACGCCGTAGGCGGCGCCGAAGTAGCCGAAGGCGTCGTGCGAGGTGACGACGCGCCGATGCTCGCGGGGCAGGGCGTCCAGGCGCTTGCGCAGGCCGGCATCCATCGCCTGGAGCTGGCCGAGGTAGGCGTCGGCGCGCGCCTGAAGGACGGCCCGATCGTCGGGGCGCAGATCGATCAGGGCCGCAGTCAACGTCTTCACATAGCGCTGGACCATACCCAGGTCTTGCCAGGCATGGGGATCGGGTTCGCGCCCCATGCGGCGCGGTGTGATGCCGCGGCTGGCGGTCACCAGCGTGCCTTTGAAGCCGCTGGCGCGCACCAGCCGGTCCAGCCAGCCCTCGAAGCCCAGGCCGTTGACGACCACAAGTTGCGCCGCCGCCAGGCGCCGGGCGTCCGCTGGGCTGGGCTGGTAGACGTGGGCATCGGCATCGGGGCCGACCAGGCTGCTCACCTGCACCACCGGGCCGCCGATGACGCGCACCAGATCGGCCAGGATGGAGAAGCTGGCCACGACGCGCAACGGCGGCTCGGCCCGGGCGAGCGCCGGCATCGCCGCAGCAAGGAGGAGGAGGTGGCGACGCTGCATCAGGCGGTCCTGTGACGTTGGCGGCGCAGGGCCTGCCAGACCAGGCCTTCGCGCGTGCCGAACAGCAGCGACAGGCCGTAGAGGCCACCGGCGACCAGCACGATGGCGGGGCCGGAGGCCTGCTGGTGGTGGTAGGAGATCAACAGGCCCACCACTCCCGACAGCAGGGCGATCAGAGCCGCCGCGAGCATCTGCGGACCCACGCGTGCGGCCCAGAACCGGGCGGCCGTGGCAGGCAGCATCATCAGCCCGACGGCCATCAAGGTGCCCAGCGCCGCGAAGCCCGCGACCAGGTTGGCCACGGCCAGCACCAGCAGCAGCGCATGCGCCCGCGCACCGGGGCCGCGCGGGCCGCCGACATGGCGCAGGAAGCCGGGGTCCACGCATTCCGCCAGCAGCGGTCGGTAGGCATAGGCGAGCAGCAGCAGGCTGGCCGAGGCCACGCCCGCCACCAGCAGCAGGGCCGCGTCGTCGACGGCCAGGATGCTGCCGAACAGCACATGCATCAGGTCCACGCTGCTGCCCTCGCTGGAGACCAGCATCACCCCTGCCGCCAGGGCGATGAGGTAGAGGGCCGTGAAGCTCGCGTCCTCACGCTGCGCGGTGCGCCGGGTCAGCCAGCCGGCCGCCAGAGCCACGGCGAGGGCAGCCACGAAGCCGCCCAGACTCATGGCCCACAGCGAGAAGCCGGCCATCACGAAGCCCAGCGCGGCGCCGGGCAGCAGGGCATGGGCCATGGCATCGCCCACGAGGCTCATGCGGCGCAGCACCAGCAACACGCCGACCGGCGCGCTGCCGATGGCGATGGCCATGCAGGCGACCAGGGCGCGGCGCATGAAGCCGTAGTCCACGAAGGGCGCGGCCAGCAGCTTGTAGGCTGTCATGCGGCCTCCCTGCACAACGGGGCGTCGTCGTCCCAGGCTTCGGCGAGTCGCCGCGCCTGCAGCAGGTGCTCGGCATTGAGGACCCCGGCAGTGGGGCCCCAGGCGATGCAGCGGCGTGCCAGCAGCAAGGTGCGGTCGAAGTTTGCACGCACCTGATCCAGGTCGTGCAGCACGGCGATCACCGTGCGCGACTGCGCGTGCCAGCGGGCCACGAGGGCCAGCAGGTCGGCGGTGGTGCGGGCATCGATGGCGTTGAAGGGCTCGTCCAGCAGGATGACCGGCGCGTCCTGCATCAGCACGCGGGCGAACAGCGCCCGCTGCAGCTGGCCAGCGGACAGCTCGCCGATGAGGCGGTGCTGGAAGCCGGCAAGGCCGACGGCGTCCAGCGCGGCGTCGATGCGGGCCTGCAAGCCGGCGGTCACGGCGCGCGTGCTGCCGATGTCGGCCCAGGCGCCGAGCGCCACCAGGTCGGCCACCTCCAGCGGCACGCTGCGGTCCACGAGGGCCTGCTGGGGCAGCCAGGCCATGCGCTGCCGCAGGCCCGGTGCCAGGGCCACTTCACCCTCGGCAGGCGCGAGCTGGCCGGCGATGGCGCCGAGCAGGCTGCTCTTGCCGGCGCCGTTGGGCCCGACGATGGCGGTCAGCGAGCCGGGTTCGAACACGCCGGACACGTGGTGCACGGCAGGGTGGCCGCGGTAGGCCACCGTCAGGTTGCGCAGTTCGATCAGGCTCATGGTGCGCCCAAGGCCCAGGCCACGGCCAGCCACAGCAGCGCGACGGGCAGCAGCGCGGTGGCCATGCGGCGACCGGCGCTCTGGTTCATCAGCGACACGGCGGGGCGGCGCGGCCACAGCCTCATCAGCTTCATGCGGCCTCCCGAGCTGCCACGCGGCCGGCGGCGCGCGCCGCAAGGGCGCACAGCAGCGCACCGACAAAGGCCAATGCAGCGAGCGGCCCCCACGGGATGTCGAGCGCCGCGGCTTTGGGTTCGAAGCGAGGCAGGCGGGCGAAGTCCTCCGCCTCGAACCGGCGCTCCCGGAACAGATAGGGATAGAGCTGTTCCCTCAGCCGGGTGTGGAAGGCCGTGATGGCGTCTTGGTAGGCCAGTTGCGCCAGCAGGTCGGTGCCGGCAATGCGGTGCAGCACCGCCTGCAGGCCCACGCCCGGCAGCGCCAGGCCCAGCGCCTCGGTCGCCTGCTGGCGCGCCTGCAAGGCCTGGCGATAGGCCGCGACCTGCGGTGCCACGGCCTCGTCGCCGAGCTGCTGGAAGGCGTAGTACCACTTCCAGTGGAAACCGGCAGGCAAGGGGGCGGTGTCCTGCCATTGCGGATGGCTGCGAAAGAAGCGGGCCAGCGTCTCTTCGCGCGACAGGTCCCACGCACCGTGCACGGCCTGGCGCTGGGCCAGCATCAGGTTCACGCCCTGCTGCACCGGCACGGCGCGGCTCAGCGCGGCGTTGCCCAGCGTGGGCAGCACCAGCGTCAGCAGCGCCCAGCAGCCCATCAGCGCCGTCGCGTTGGCCACCGAGCTGCCGCCGCGCAGGCCCACCCACAGGGCCAGGCCGGTCCAGCAGGCGATGTAGGCCAGCAGCGCCAGCACGACGGCGGCCAGCGCGGCGGCCGGCATGCCGCTGACCACGCCGCCGGCCAGCACGGGCAGCAGCACGCACAGCGCCGCCAGGCCCGCCCGCAGGCCGGCCCGCCGCAGCCACAGCGGCCGGCCTGCGCCGGGCAGTGCCAGCAGCATGCCCAGCCGGCCCGCGGCGCGCTCGCTGCTGACCAGGTCGTACAGCAGCGCGATCAGGAACAGCGGCAGCAGGTAGACGGCGACGAACGCCAGGTCGAAGCGGCCGGCCAGCGCCAGCTCGGGGTTGTAGGTCTCGCCCTCATGCAGCTGGGACTGCAGCGCCAGTGCGCGCACGCGCAGCACATAGGGCGTCGCGTCGCGCAGGCCCAAGGCGAGGAAGGCGGCCGGCGCGGGCGCGTCCCAGGTGGCCAGGAAGGCGTAGTAGCCCACCGTGCCGGCCTCGCCGTTGCGGGTCAGCTTGGGCGCCAGCCGGGCCAGCTCCTGGCGTTGCAGCTCGGTGACGCGGGCGATGGTGTCGCGCGGGCGCGGCCCCACCCGCCGCCCCCCGACCC
>JBKBVY010000071.1:12104-13700 GCA_046289335.1 Roseateles sp.
CTGGCGCTGCACCTCGCGCAGCCCGCTGACGACGGCCAGCGCAGACAGCGCCAGCAACAGCAGCAGCGCCGCCATCGCCCAGCGGGAGCGGCTCAGCAGCCGCCATTCATGACGCAGCGCGCTCATCGCAGGGCTCCTTGCAGGCGGCGCGTGGCCCAGGCCAGTGCGGCGGCCAGCGCCAGCAGCCAGGCCGCCAGCACGCCCGCCATCGGCGCAATGCGCTGCAGCGTTGCTGCGGCGGGCTCGGGCTGGAACTGGAAGGCCGCCAGGCCCTGCCAGTGTTCCTTGCCGATGCGGCTCTCGCGGCTGTTGCGGTCGGTCGCCCAGCTCAGCTGCTCGGCCTGCAGTCGGTTGAGAGACTGGACCAAGGTGTAGCGATGTCGTTCGGCCTGCTCCAGAAAGCGCTGGTAGTTGGGCAGGTCGGTGCCCGCCGCGCCCATGGAAAGGCGGCGCAGTGCGATGACCGGGCTCAGCGCCGAGAACAGCGCCAGATGCTGCAGCTGCGCCTGCTGGCGCGCGAAGCCGTCGCGGGCGTAGCGCGCGAACAGCTCGCTGGTCAGGCGCTCGCCCTCCATGCCCACCAGGCCCTTGTAGTTGACCGGCAGGTCTTCGACGCGCGCGACGCCGTACTGCGCCAGCACCTGGCGGCGGAAGGCGCTGAAGTAGGGATCGTCGGGGTTGTGGCTGTCGCCCAGCGCAGCCAGGTCGCGCGCGACGGCGATGTCGGTCTCGAAGCGCGTCGGCAGCGGCTGGGCCGCCGTGGCCAGCTCGGGCGCCAGCCGCGGCAGCAGCACGACGCCGACGGTCCACACGGTCAGCAGCGCCAGCAGCGCATCACGCCCGCGCCGCGCCAGCGTGGACGCCAGAGCGACGCCCAGCGCCCACAGCGCCAGCCAGGCCGCATGGGCCAGCGCGACCGCCAGCGCCAGCGGCGCGCTGGCCGCGTCGTCCACCGCAATGGCCGCCAGCGCCAGTGCGGCCGGCAGCAGCATCAGTGCCGCCACGCCCGCCAGCGCCAGCAGCTTGCCGGCCACCAGCTGGACGGGGCGCAGGCCCTGCGCCATCAGCACGCGCAGCAGGCCGCTCTCGCGCTCGCGGGCGATCGCCGCATGGCCGATGAACACCAGCAGCAGCGGCGCCAGCACCTGCAGCACGAAGGCCGGCGTGAGCTGACCGAAACGCAGCAGCAGCGAGGACTGCCGCACGTCGCCGAAGTTCGCGCTGTTCTGGCGATGGCCTTCGAGGAACAGCGTGTGGCCGGTGAAGGGGTCGATGCCGCTGTCGAACGCAGCCAGCGGGTTCAGAGGCCGGAACACGAAGTGGCCGTAGTGCACCATGCGGTGCGGATGGCGGTCCGGCTGGGCATCGAACTCCTGGTCCACCTGCGCCTGGTGCTGCTCGCGGTCGGCCTGTGCGGCACGTCGCTGGTCCCAGGCGGTGAAGGCAGCGACCGTGCCGAGCAGGAGCAGCAGCGCCAGGCCGAGCATGGCGACCCGGTCCCGGCGCATCAGGCGCCACTCCTCGCGGGCAATGCGAAGCACGACGCTCATGCGCCAGCCTCGGCCACGGCGTAGTGGCGGTGCAGTGCGCGCACGT
>JBKBVY010000072.1:0-13555 GCA_046289335.1 Roseateles sp.
CAGCCAGCGCAGCGCGGCCACATGGCCCTCGGCCAGATCGGCGACGTGGATGTAGTCGCGCACGCCAGTGCCGTCGGGCGTGGGGTAGTCGTTGCCGAAGACGGACAGCTTGTCGCGCCGGCCCACGGCCACCTGGGCCACGTAGGGCATCAGGTTGTTGGGCGTGCCGCGCGGGTCTTCGCCGATGCGGCCGCTCTCGTGCGCGCCCACCGGGTTGAAGTAGCGCAGGCTGGCGGTCTGCCAGCTCGGATCGGCCACGCCCAGGTCACGCAGGATCTGCTCGCCCATCAGCTTGGTGGCGCCGTAGGGGTTGGTGGCCGAGGTGGGGGCGTCCTCGCGCAGCGGCAGCGTCTCGGGGGCGCCGTAGACGGTGGCGCTGGAGCTGAACACGATGCGCGAGCAGCCGTGGCGCTTCATGGCCTCGCAGGTGTTGACCAGGCCGCCCAGGTTGTTGCGGTAGTAGGCCAGCGGCTGGGCGACCGACTCGCCCACCGCCTTGTAGGCCGCGAAGTGCACGACCGCCGCGGGGTGGTAGTGCTCGAAGATCTCGTCCATGGCCGCCGCGTCGCAGACGTCGGCACGCTCGAACTCGATGGGCGCCGGGGCCAGCTCGGCCAGGCGCTCCAGCACCAGCGGCGAGCTGTTGGCGAAGTTGTCCACGCCCACCACCCGATAGCCGGCCTGCTGCAGCGCGAGCCAGGTGTGGGAGGCGATGTAGCCGGCCGCGCCGGTGAGCAGGATGGTGGTCATCAGAAGAAGATCGCTTGGCCGGTGCAGCCGTAGCTGCTGGCCGTGTAGACGTACTGGGCGATGCTGCTGTCGCGCTGGATGCGGTCGACCTGGCAGACCAGGCTGAGCCCGCGCGAGTAGTTCCAGCGCAGGCTCAGGTTGTAGAGCCGGGTGTCGTCCAGTGCATCGGCAACGCTGGCGCCAGACTCGCTGGTGCGGCGGCTGCGGTTGTTGCTGGCCTTGGCGCTCAGGCTGAGCTTGCCGGTCAGCGCATAGTTGCCGCCCAGCTGCCAGGACGTGTAGACGCGGTTCAGGTCGGCGGACTGGACGACGCTTTCCTGGCCGGTGTCGCGCGAGTACTGCAGGTTGAGCTGCAGCTTGCCGGTGGGCTGCCAGTCCCAGCCGACGGCGCCGGTGGTGCCGCTGAAGTCGCGCAGGTTGTTCAGGCTGTTGCTGGTGCGGCTGCGGCTGATGCGTGCGTTGACGTTGCTGCTGCCGCCGGTGGCCCAGCGGGCGGTGAGGTCCACGTCGCGCCGCTCGTAGTCGTTGGGCGCGCTGACCACCACGGGCCGCAGCGTGCCGGGGTCGATGGTGAAGCCGACCGGATAGCGCGGGTTGTTGCCGCGGGTCTCTCGGCCCACCAGGCCCAGCCGCAGATGGGCGCCGGGCCGGGCATAGAACCCCAGCGAGCCGGTGTCCTGGCGGTAGACGAAGCGGGCGTACTCCTCTGCGCTGAAGTCGCGGCGCCGGTGCGTCCAGCCGGCCTCGACGGTGTAGCGCGTCAGCACGCCCAGCCGGGCCGTGGCCTGGTACTCGTCGGTGCGCTCGATGTTCTTCTTGAGGATGGGCTCGACGCCGTTGCCGATGTTGAAGTCCGCCAGCGAGCGGGACGACTTGGCGCTGACCACGCCGGACAGGTTACCCAGCGTCTGCCAGTTCAGCGCGCCGCGCAGGTTGTAGGCGTGGTTGTTCAGGTCGGTGTTGGTGCTGTAGCGGTTGTCCTGCAGGCTGCCGTCCAGCGTCAGGTGCTGGCGCCCCAGGCGCTGGTCCACGCCGGCCACCAGGCCGGCGCTGACGACCGTGTCATCGTTGGTGGCCGTGGGCTGGCGGTAGACGTTGGTCACCCGCGCAGCGCCCAGCGTTGCGCCGGCGTAGAAGGGCGTGGTGTCGTCGGTCTGGGCGGCGGCAGGCAGCGCCAGCGCGGCGGCCAGCGCCGGCAGGGCCAGGCGCTTCAGCGGGAGGGCGGGCTTAGTAGGCATGACGGTCGAACACCACCAGCCTGACCGTGCGCAGGATGATCTGCAGGTCCAGGGCCAGTGACCAGTTGCGCAGGTACTCCAGATCGTATTCGACGCGCGCCTTCATCTTGTCGATGGTGTCGGTCTCGCCGCGCAGGCCGTTGACCTGGGCCCAGCCGGTGATGCCGGGCTTGACCTTGTGTCGCACCATGTAGGCCTTGATGAGCTTGCGGTACTCCTCGTTGTGCGCCACCGCATGCGGGCGCGGGCCCACGATGCTCATGCGGCCCTGCAACACGTTGATGAACTGCGGCAGTTCGTCCAGCGAGGTGCGGCGGATGAAGGCGCCGAAGGGCGTGATGCGGGGGTCGCCCTTGGTGGCCTGCTTGACGACGGGGCCGTTGTCCTGCGTCCGCATGGAGCGGAACTTGTAGACGATGATCTCCTCGCCATCCAGGCCGTTGCGGCGCTGCTTGAAGATCACCGGCCCCGGCGAGCTGAGCTTCACGCCGATGGCCAGCAGCAGCAGGATGGGCGAGATCAGCACCAGGATGATGGACGCCAGCACGACGTCGCTGATGCGCTTGACCAGCTGGTTGGTGCCCGTGAACGGCGTCTCGCAGATGCCCACCACCGGTACGCCGTTCATGTCCTTCAGCCGGCCCTGGATGATGCTGATGCCGAACACGTCGGGCACGAAGTACAGCGAGGCGGTGGTGCCCTGCACCTGCTCCAGCAGCTCGACGATGCGGGGCTGCGAGCCCAGCGGCAGCGTGATGTAGACGTCGCGCACGCCCTTCTCGCGCACGAAGCCGGCCAGTTCGGACAGCGTGCCCAGCACTTGGGCGCCGGCATCGGGATGCAGCCGCTCCGGCGTGCGGTCGTCGAAATAGCCCAGGCAGATCACGCCCTGCGACTCGCGCAGCGCGCGGGCCACTTTGTGGCCCAGCGGCCCGGCGCCGACGATGACGGCCGTGCTGCGTGCGCCGGGATGGCTGGCGCGCCAGCGCTGGATGCGCCGTCCGGCCTCGATGGCCGCGACCTGGAACACCGGCGTGATGACGGCCCACCAGATCAGCACCTCGGTCTCGAAGTAGTGCAGGCTGTTGGTCGCGTAGCCGCACAACAGCAGGATGCCCAGCAGCACCAGCCAGGACGACACCACGTCCACGAAGGCGCTGGCCGGGTGATCGTTGAAGCGGTTGCGGCCGGGGAAGGTCAGCGCGAACACCAGCAGGCACAGCGTCAGAGCCGGACGCATGACCGGCTCGTCGAAGTGCCCGTTCACCAGCAGGAAGGTCAGAACGATGATCCCGGGTTCGAGGAAGGCGGCAATCAGCGACTCGACCGATTGCGGCGCGCTGTAGAACGTCCTTTTGTAGCTGCGGTCCTCGAACATCTGGGTTTGGTTTTCCTCGGGCGTTTGCCGCGGGCAGGCAAGAAGCGGTCCAGGATTCTCCACCAACATGTTTGACAGCCTTGTGCGCCGCGTCCCCTATTCATGGTCCGCTGCCTACAATCTTTGGCATGTCTGCATTCCGGCCCCCGCCCTCCCTGTCGCCGCTGTTGATGCCGGCCCTGCAGGACCGACTCGTGCTGCTGATCAACCATGTGTTGTCACGCGAGCCCATCGCTGCGCAGCGCCTGCGGCCCATGGCGGGACGGGGCCTGGTGGTGCATCTGTCCGGCTGGCCGACGCTGCTTCCGGCGGCGCCCGACCTGGTGCTGGGCGTGACGCCGGCCGGGCTGTTCGAGCGCCTGGAGGCGCCCCCCCCGGGTGCGGGGGGGCTGCGCATCGAGATCGATGCATCCAACCCCGCGAAGCTGGCGCTGGGCGCGCTCAGCGGCACGCCGCCGGCGGTCAGCGTCCAGGGCGACGCCGCCTTCGCCGGCGAGATGCACTGGTTGATGGACAACCTGCGCTGGGACATCGAGGACGATCTGGCCGGGCTGGTTGGGCCTCTGGCCGCACGTCAGCTCGCCCAGTTCGGCCGGGCGCTGCGCACGACGCTGGCGGGCCTGGTCAGGCGGGTGGCGCCGGCAGCCGCCGGTGGCGCCGCATGAGGTTTGTCTCCCGGCTGCTGGTCATCCTCTGGACGGTCTGGCGCTTCGGCCTCGATGACCTGGCCTTGTCTGGCCTGCGCCAGCGTCGCTTCCAGCTGCTGCGCCGCTTGACCCGCCTGGGCCGCCGCTGGCAGGAGCCGCGCGGCGTGCGGCTGCGCCTCGCTTTGGAGCGCCTGGGCCCCATCTTCGTGAAGCTGGGCCAGGTGCTGTCCACCCGGGGCGACCTGCTGCCCCCCGATGTGGCACAGGAACTGGCCAAGCTGCAGGACCGTGTGCCGCCCTTCCCGGCGGCGGTGTCGCGCGCCGTGGTCGAGCGCGCCTTCGGCCGGCCGCTGGAGGAGCTGTTCGCCAGCTTCGACGCCGAGCCCGTGGCCAGCGCCAGCATCGCCCAGGTGCATTTCGCGACGCTCAAGGACGGCCGCGAGGTGGCCGTCAAGGTGTTGCGCCCGGGCATGCTGGATGTCATCGACGACGACCTCGCGCTGATGCGCCGGCTGGCGGTCTGGATCGAGCGCTTCTCGTCGGACGGCCGGCGGCTGAAGCCGCGCGAGGTGGTGGCGGAGTTCGACGGCTATCTGCACGACGAGCTGGACCTGGTGCGCGAGGCCGCCAACGCTGCCCAGCTGCGCCGCAACATGGAAGGCCTGGGGCTGGTCATGGTGCCCGAGATGCACTGGGACCTGTGCAGCTCCGAGGTCATCGTCATGGAGCGCATGAAGGGCGTGCCCATCTCGCAGCGCGCCGCGCTGGAGGCCGCCGGCATCGACATCAAGAAGCTGGCCCGTGACGGCGTGACCATCTTCTTCACCCAGGTGTTCCGCGACGGCTTCTTCCACGCCGACATGCACCCCGGCAACATCCAGGTCAGCCTGGCGCCTGAGACCTTCGGCCGCTACATCGCGCTGGACTTCGGCATCATCGGCACGCTGACCGAGGTGGACAAGGACTACCTGGCACAGAACTTCATCGCCTTCTTCCAACGCGACTACAAGCGCGTGGCCGAGCTGCACATCGCCTCGGGCTGGGTGCCGCCCGATACGCGGGTGGATGCGCTGGAGAGCGCCGTGCGCGCCGTCTGCGAGCCGCATTTCGACCGGCCGCTGAAGGACATCTCGCTGGGCCAGGTGCTGATGCGGCTGTTCCAGACCTCACGCCGCTTCAACGTCGAGATCCAGCCGCAGCTGGTGCTGCTGCAGAAGACGCTGCTCAACGTCGAGGGCCTGGGCCGGCAGCTGGACCCCGACCTGGACCTGTGGGCCACGGCCAAGCCCTTCCTGGAGCGCTGGATGAACGAGCAGGTCGGCTGGCCGGCCTTCAACAACCAGCTGCAGAAGGAGGCGCCGCGCTTCGCCCAGCTGATCCCCGAGCTGCC
The DNA here is from genome assembly GCA_046289335.1 of Roseateles sp. Lineage (GTDB taxonomy): Bacteria > Pseudomonadota > Gammaproteobacteria > Burkholderiales > Burkholderiaceae_C > Pelomonas. Next base: position 5,404 of record JBKBVY010000072.1, read on the forward strand.
GCGGCTGCTGCACGACGCCCTGAGGGCCCAGGCCCGGCGCAGCGACGACGCCGAGATCAAGGCCCTGGTGCGCGAGCTGCGCAGCACCAACCGGCTGCTGTCCGGCCTGCTGTGGGGTGCGGCGGGCTTTGCACTGGGCATCACGCTTGCTTGGCTGGCCTTGCGCTGGCTGGACCCCGGTCTCTAGTTTCCCGGCCGCACCCACCTCCATAATCCGCGCCGTTTTTCGGCCAACCCGCTCCCAACGCCATGAACACCACGCTGCTCGTTTTCGTCGTGCTCTACCTGCTCGGCACGCTGGCCATCGGCGTCTGGGCCGGCACGCGGGTCAAGAACACGGCCGACTTCGCCATCGCCGGCCGCAGCTTGCCGCTGGTCATGGTCATCACGACCACCTTCGCGACCTGGTTCGGCGCCGAGACGGTGATGGGCATTCCGGCCAAGTTCGTGCAGGGCGGCCTGGGCGCCATCGTGGAAGACCCCTTCGGCGCCGGCCTGTGCCTGGTGCTGGTGGGCACCTTCTTCGCCGCCAAGCTGTACCGCAAGAACCTGCTGACCATCGGCGACTTCTACCGCCAGCGCTACGGCAAGGGCGTGGAGATCTTCTGCTCGCTGGCCATCATCCTGAGCTACCTGGGCTGGGTTGCGGCCCAGGTCACGGCGCTGGGCCTGGTGTTCAACATCCTGACCGACGGCGCGATGAGCCCCGCCATGGGCATGACCGTGGGCCTGCTGGCGGTGCTGGTCTACGTGGTCATCGGCGGCTTCCTGGCCGTGGCCTGGACGGACTTCATCCAGATGATCGTGCTGGTGGTGGGCCTGAGCCTGATCGCGATGTTCTCGGCCGACCTGGCCGGCGGCGCCGACAAGGTGCTGGGCCTGGCGCAGCAGAAGGACCTGGGCCGCTTCCTGCCCGAGCCCAGCTTCACCGACATCGCGATGTTTATCGGCGCGGCGCTGACCATGATGCTGGGCTCCATCCCGCAGCAGGACGTGTTCCAGCGCGTCATGTCCGCCAAGGACGCCCAGACCGCCCAACGCGGCGCCATCATCGGCGGCTTCAGCTACATCGCCTTCGCCTTCGTGCCCATGTTCATCGTGCTGGCGGCCGTGGTCGTCATGGGCGACCAGGCGCTGGAGCTGGCCCAGAACGACTACCAGCGCGTGCTGCCCAGCTTCATCATGGGCCACATGCCGCTGCTCATGCAGATCCTGTTCTTCGGCGCGCTGCTGTCGGCCATCAAGAGCACCTCGTCGGCCACGCTGCTGGCGCCCACCACCAGCTTCGTCGAGAACATCCTCAAGCAGATCCGCCCCGGCATGAGCGACAAGCAGGCGCTGGTGGCCATGCGGGTCACGCTGGTGGTGTTCGCCTTCGCGGTGCTGGCCTATGCCATCGCGCTGCAGGGCGCGCCCATCTACGACCTGGTCAGCGCGGCCTACCAGGTCACGCTGGTGGCGGCCTTCACGCCGCTGGTGTTCGGCCTGTACTGGCAGCGCGCCACCACCCAGGGGGCGATCTTCTCCATCTTCGCCGGCGTGGGCGTGTGGGTGGCTTTCTTCCCGCAGGTGTCGACCTGGGGCGAGTTCTTCCCCGGCCAGCTGGCCGGCCTGATCGCCGCGCAGGTGGGCATGGTGGTGGGGTCGCTGGCGCCGCAGGTCCTGACCAACCGCCACGACCACGTCAGCCATCACCTGAAGCCCCACCCGTAAGCGCCGGGAGGCTGTCGGGCCTTGAAGCCGGCGGGGTGGGCCTAAAATGTCGGGCTTTGCCCAACCTTTTGCATCACCATGCCCATCTACGCCTACCGCTGCAGCGCCTGTGGCCATGCCAAGGACGTGCTGCAAAAGCTCTCTGACGCTCCGCTCACCACCTGCCCGGCCTGCGGCGCCGAGGCCTTCGGCAAGCAGGTCACGGCTGCCGGCTTCCAGCTCAAGGGATCGGGCTGGTACGTGACCGATTTCCGTGGCGGCGGCACTGCCGCGGCGGGCGCTGCTGCCGGCTCGACGGCGGCCGCGGCCGAGCCGGCCAAGACCGAGGCGCCCAAGGCCGAGGCCTCGGCCGCGTCGTCCACGCCCTGCGGCGGCTCCTGCGCCTGCCATTGATCGGCGGATTCGTGGGCGCTTCTCTCCGCAAATACCTCGTCGCCGGCCTGCTGGTCTGGCTGCCTCTGGCCATCACCGTCTGGGTGCTGACTGGCGCCCTGGACGTCATCAACGGCGTGTTCGGCGCGCTGTTGGGCGCGCTGGCCCTGGTGGTGCCGAGCTCGATGCGCGAGGGGCTGCTCAGCCTGCAGCATGTGCCCGGCCTGGGTGTCGCCATCCTGGCCGGCGGCCTGCTGGCCACGGGCGTCTTCGTCGCCAACATCTTCGGCCAGTGGCTGCTGACGCAGTGGGACCGGCTGATGTCCAACATCCCCATCGTCAAGAGCATCTACAGCTCGGTCAAGCAGGTGTCGGACACGCTGTTCTCCAGCAGCGGCAATGCCTTCCGCGAGGCCGTGCTGGTGCAGTACCCACGCGCCGGCAGCTGGACCATCGCCTTCGTGACCGGCACGCCCAGCGGCGAGGTGGCCTGCCACCTGGAAGACGAGCACCTGAGCATCTACGTGCCCACGACGCCCAACCCCACCTCGGGCTTCTTCCTCATCGTGCCGCGCGCCGACGTGAGGCCGCTGCACATGACGGTGGACGAGGCGCTGAAGTACATCATCTCGATGGGCACGGTGGCGCCGCTGCCGCATGTGGGGCACCCCAGCGTGCCGCTGCCGGCGCAGGACGCGGCGGACGCCCCGCGCCATCCCTCGGCCCGAAATTAGCCGGGTTGGGCGCCTCGGCAGGCGTCCAATCCTGAGAGCCGACCGAGCTCATCAGCGCCCCACAGAACACCCCCGCAAAGAATTCGGAGAACCCCATGCGTACCTGCTATGCCGGCCAAGTCAGCGAGAAGCTGCTCGACCAGACCGTGACCCTGATGGGCTGGGCCCATCGCCGCCGCGACCACGGCGGCGTCATCTTCATCGACCTGCGCGACCGCGAAGGTCTGGTCCAGGTGGTCTGCGATCCCGACCGCCCCGAGATGTTCAAGATCGCCGAAGGCGTGCGGTCCGAGTTCTGCCTGAAGATCGTCGGCAAGGTGCGCTCGCGTCCGGCCGGCACTGAGAACGCCAACCTGGTGTCCGGCAAGGTCGAGATCCTGTGCCATGAGATCGAGGTGCTGAACCCGTCGGTGGCCGTGCCCTTCCAGCTCGACGACGACAACCTGTCCGAGACGACCCGCCTCACGCACCGCGTGCTGGACCTGCGCCGCCCCTACATGCAGAACAACCTGATGCTGCGCTACCGCGTGGCGATGGAAGTGCGCAAGTTCCTGGACGAGCACGGCTTCATCGACATCGAGACGCCCATGCTCACCAAGAGCACGCCCGAGGGCGCGCGCGACTACCTGGTGCCCAGCCGCGTGCACGACGGCCACTTCTTCGCGCTGCCGCAGTCGCCCCAGCTGTTCAAGCAGCTGCTGATGGTCGCGGGCTTCGACCGCTACTACCAGATCACCAAGTGCTTCCGTGACGAAGACCTGCGCGCCGACCGCCAGCCCGAGTTCACGCAGATCGATATCGAGACCTCCTTCCTGACCGAGGAAGAGATCCGCGCGATGTTCGAGGGCATGATCCGCCACGTCTTCCGCAAGGCGCTCAACGTCGAGCTGGGCGACTACCCGGTCATGAAGTACGCCGAGGCCATGCACCGCTTCGGCTCCGACAAGCCCGACCTGCGCGTGAAGCTCGAATTCACCGAGCTGACCGATGCGATGACGACGGTGGACTTCAAGGTCTTCAGCGGCCCGGCCACGACGCCGGGTGGCCGCGTCGTCGCGCTGCGCGTGCCCAAGGGCGCCGCGATGAGCCGCGGCGAGATCGACGCCTACACCGAGTTCGTCAAGATCTACGGCGCCAAGGGCCTGGCCTGGATCAAGGTCAACGAGGTGGCCAAGGGCCGCGAGGGCCTGCAGTCGCCCATCGTCAAGAACCTGCACGACGAAGCCGTCGCCGAGATCCTCAAGCGCACCGGCGCCCAGGACGGCGACCTGTTGTTCTTCGGTGCGGACAAGGCCAAGATCGTCAACGACGCGATCGGCGCGCTGCGCCTGAAGGTGGGCCACAGCGAATTCGGCAAGGCCAACGGCCTGTTCGAGGACAAGTGGGCGCCGCTGTGGGTGGTCGACTTCCCGATGTTCGAGCACGACGAGGAGAACAACCGCTGGACGGCCGTTCACCACCCCTTCACGGCCCCGAAGGATGGCCATGAAGAGCTGATGAAGACCGACCCGGGCGCCTGCATCGCCAAGGCCTACGACATGGTGCTCAACGGCTGGGAGCTGGGCGGCGGCTCGGTGCGTATCCACCGCGCCGACGTGCAGGCCAAGGTCTTCGAGGCGCTCAACATCACGCCGGAAGAGCAGCGCATCAAGTTCGGCTTCCTGCTGGACGCGCTGCAATACGGCGCGCCGCCGCACGGCGGCCTGGCCTTCGGCCTGGACCGCATCGTCACGATGATGACCAAGGCCGAGTCCATCCGCGACGTGATCGCCTTCCCCAAGACCCAGCGCGCCCAGTGCCTGCTGACCGGCGCCCCCAGCATGGTGGACGAGAAGCAGCTGCGCGAGCTGCACATCCGCCTGCGCAACGCAACGCCTGCGGCCTGATCGTCCGGCGCCCAAGAGAAAGCCCCGCTGTGCGGGGCTTTTTTGTCTGGTCGGGTTGTTGTCCGGCTGATGGCTGATTCGCCTTGAGGTCAGGAGCCTAGAGCAGCGGCCGCAACGCCGGCCAGACGTTGTCCAGCATGGTGGGATGCGCCTTGGCCAGCGGGTGGATGCGGTCCGGCTGGAACCACTCCAGCGCGTCCTTGCGGTCGGCCACGCCCTTCAGCAGAAAAGGCACCAGGCTGGCCCGCGTCTGCCTGGCCACCTCGGCGAACAGGCCCTCGAAGTCGCTCGCATAGCGCGCGCCGTAGTTGGGCGGCACCTGCATGCCCACCACCACCACCTTGGCGCCAGCCTGCTGCGCCGCGCGCGCCATGGCCAGCAGGTTGTCGCGCGTGCTGGCCAGCGGCAGGCCGCGCAGCGCGTCGTTGCCGCCCAGCTCGATGACCACGATGGCCGGCTTGTGCGTGCGCAGCGCCGCGGGCAGCCGGCTGCGGCCGCCGGCCGTGGTGTCGCCGCTGATGCTGGCGTTGACGACGCGGTAGGGCTTCTTCTGCTCGGCCAGGCGCTTCTGCAGCAAGGCCACCCATCCGCTGCCGGCGGCAATGCCGTACTCGGCCGACAGGCTGTCGCCCACGACCAGGATGACCGGCGCGTCGGCGGACGCATTGACCCCTGACGACCAGGCAGCCAGCACCCCCAGGCTAAAGTGCGCCACCATTGTTCGCCGCCGCAGTCCCGACATGCCCGAAGTCCTCGTCCAAGTTGAGCAGATCACCAAGCGCGTCCAGGACGCGACCGGGGAGCTGACGATTCTGCATGACATCAGCTTCGAGCTGACGGCGCGGGAGTCGGTGGCCATCGTGGGCGCCTCAGGCTCGGGCAAGAGCACGCTGCTGGCCATCCTGGCGGGCCTGGACAAGCCCAGCAGCGGCACGGTCAAGCTGCGCGGCCAGGATTTGTTCGTGCTGGACGAGGATCAGCGTGCCGCGGTGCGGGCGAAGGAGCTGGGCTTCGTGTTCCAGAGCTTCCAGCTGCTGCCCAACCTGACGGCGCTGGAGAACGTCATGCTGCCGCTGGAGCTGCGCGGCGACGCGAGCGCGCGCGACCAGGCCGCGGCCATGCTGGCGCGCGTGGGCCTGGGCGAGCGCCTGGGCCACTATCCGCGGGTGCTGTCGGGCGGGGAGCAGCAGCGCGTGGCGCTGGCGCGCGCCTTCGTGCAGCGGCCGGCACTGCTGCTCGCCGACGAGCCCACCGGCAGCCTGGACTTCGCGACCGGCGCGGCGGTGATGGAGCTGATGTTCGAGCTGAACCGCGAGGCCGGCACGACGCTGGTGCTGGTCACGCACGACCGCGAGATCGCGGCGCGCTGCGAGCGCCAGCTCAGGATCGAAGCAGGCCGACTAGCGGCCTGATCAGGCCAACGCCTGATCGAAGTCCGCGATCAAGTCCTCGGCCGCTTCCAGGCCGACCGACAGTCGCACCAGCCCGTCCGCAATGCCCATCGCGGCGCGTGACGCGGCGCCCATCTCCCAGAAGATCGTCGGCGCGACCGGGATGATCAGCGTGCGCGTGTCGGCCAGGCCGGTGGCCTTGAGCGGCAGGCGCAGGCGGTTCAGCACCTCGACGAGGCGGTCGGCATCGCGCAGCTCGAAGGCCATCATCCAAGAGCCGCTGCCGAACCAGTCGCGCGCCCGCGCATGCTCGGGGTGGCTTTCCAGCATGGGGTAGTGCACCGCGGCGATGGCTGGATGCGCTTGCAGGTGGCGGGCCAGCGCGAGCGCGGTGGAGCCGCTGCGCTGCAGCCGCAGCTCCAGCGTCTCCATGCCCACCAGGATGCGGTGCGCCGCCTCGCTGGACAGCGCGCCACCCATGTCGCGCAGGCCCTTCTTGCGGATCTGCTGCAGGCCCCAGCCGCCCGGGTCGCCCTGGCGGTAGTTGGGGAAGATGTTGGGGTAGGTCGACCAGTCGAAGCGGCCGGTGTCGGTCACCACGCCGCCCAGCACCTCGCCGTGGCCGGCGATGGTCTTGGTCAGCGAGTTCATCACCAGGCCGGCGCCGAACCGCTTGGGGCGGCACAGCGCGGGCGAGGTGACGGTGTTGTCCACCACGTACAGCAGGCCGCGTTCGCGGCACAGCGCGCCCAGGCCCTCGAGGTCGGGGATGCGGGTGCTGGGGTTGGCGATGGTCTCGACGAAGACCATGCGCGTCTCGGGCCGCAGCGCCGCGCGCACGGCGGCCACGTCGCCCGCATCCACGCGGCTGACGGCGATGCCCAGGCTCTCCAGCGTCTGGAACAGGCTGTTGGTGTTGCCGAACACGCGGCTGCTGGTGACCAGGTGGTCGCCGCTCTTGAGCAGCGTCAGGAACAGCGCGCTGAGCGCGGCCATGCCGGTGGCAAAGCTGATGCTGCCCACGCCGCCCTCCAGCTCGGTGACGACGGCCTCCAGCGCGGCCGTGGTGGGCGTGCCCTGGCGGGCGTAGTTGAAGCTGCCCTTGACCTTGCCCTGGAAGACGCCGATCAGGTCTTCCACGTTGTCGTAGGCGTACTGCACCGAGGGGTGCACGGCGGCATGCACGCCGCCGGAGGAACGGTCGCCGCCGGTGGCGTGGACGAGGCGGGTGCTGAGGGCGTCGGACATGGGGCGGTCTCCAGATGGCACAAGACCCGCCGTGGCGGGTCTTTCTGATGTGCCCGCCGTGGCGGGTCTTGCTGCGCGGGCGATCAGTTGCTGAACTTGTAGTCGGTCTTGGCCTTGTCGATCAGGCCCTTCTGGAATTCGGCAATCTTGGTCTGCTCGATGCGCTGCTTGATCTGGGCCTTGACGTCGTCGAAGGCCGGGAAGGTCGCGGGACGCGTGTCTTCGAGCTTGATGATGTGGTAGCCGAACTGGCTCTTCACCGGCTCCTGCGTCATCTCGCCCTTCTTCAGCGCGGTCATGGCCTTGCTGAACTCGGGCACGAAGTTGTTGGGGTTGGCGAAGTCCAGGTCACCGCCGTTCTGGGCCGAGCCGGTGTCCTTGGAGTTGGCCTTGGCCAGTTCCTCGAAGTTGCCACCCGCCTTGATCTTCTCGATCAGCGCCTTGGCTTCTTCTTCCTTCTCGACCAGGATGTGGCGGGCGCGGTATTCCTCGCCGCTGTTGGCAGCCTTGAACTTGTCGTACTCGGCCTGGGCATCGGCGTCGCTGACCGGGTTCTTGGCGCGGAAGTCTTCCATCAGGCCGCGGATCAGCAGCATCTGGCGGGCCAGTTCCATCTGGGTCTTGTAGTCGGCCGATTGCGGGATGCCGGCCTTCTCGGCCGCCTGCATGAAGATCTCGCGGCGCACGACCTCGTCCTTGACCTGGGCTTCCAGCTCGGGGCTGCGCTGCTGCTGGCCGCTCTTGGTGACTTGCTGGATCAGCGCCTCGGCCCGGGCCTTGGGCACGGGCTTGCCGTTGACGGTGGCGA
>JBKBVY010000073.1:0-13536 GCA_046289335.1 Roseateles sp.
CCTCGTTCTGAGCCCGGGCCGCCGGTGCAGCGCATCCAGGTCATCGACTCGCACACAGGCGGCGAACCCACCCGCGTGGTCGTCGCCGGCTTCCCGGAGCTGGGCCGCGGCAGCATGGCCGAGCGCCGCGAGCTGCTGGCGCTGGAGCACGACCGCTTCCGCCGCGCCACGCTGCTGGAGCCGCGCGGCAGCGACGTGCTGGTCGGCGCGCTGCTGTGCCCGCCGCAAGACCCGGCTCACACGGCCGGGGTCATCTTCTTCAACAACGCCGGCTACCTGGGCATGTGCGGCCACGGCACCATCGGCCTGGTGGCGACGCTGGCCCATCTGGGCCGCATCGCACCGGGCGAGCACGTCATCGAGACGCCGGTGGGCGACGTGCTCGCGACGCTGCACGACGACGGCCGCGTCAGCGTGCGCAACGTGCCGTCCTGGCGGCTGGCGGCCGACGTGGCCGTGCGCCTGCCCAACGGCCAGCGCGTCACCGGCGACATCGCCTGGGGCGGCAACTGGTTCTTCCTGTGCGCCGACCACGGCCAGGTGGTCGTGCCGTCCCGCGTGGCCGCGCTGACCGACTACGCGGCCCAGCTGGCCGACGCGCTGCACGCCCAGGGCCTGCGCGGCGCGGACGGGGCGGTCATCGACCACATCGAGCTGTTCGCCGACGCCGACCCGGCCATCGCCGACTCACGCAGCTTCGTGCTGTGCCCCGGCCGGCAGTACGACCGCTCGCCCTGCGGCACCGGCACCAGCGCCAAGCTGGCCTGCCTGGCCGCGCGCGGCGCGCTGGCACCCGGCCAGGTCTGGCGCCAGTCCAGCGTCATCGGCAGCGTGTTCGAGGCCTGGTACGAGCCTGGCGTCACGACGGGCCGCATCGTGCCCACCATCCGCGGCCGCGCCTTCCTCAGCGCCGAGGCCACGCTGCTCATCGACCCCGCCGACCCCCTGGGCTGGGGCCTGGGCTGATGCGCCGGCAAGTCGCCGGCCCTTGAAAACAGGGACACGGCGCACGGCGGGAGCGCGGCAAACTGGGTTGCGCAAGCCGGCCACCGGGCCGGCCGAGGCCTTGTTGCAAGGAGCGGTCTCGCATGCCTTCGGATCAAGCCACGCTGGACCGGCCGCGGTCGCCGGAACCCCCAGCCACCCCCGGCCGCCCGCCGTGCTGCGCGAGCTGCTGGCCCGCGCGGACGTGCGCATCGGCGGCGACCGCCCCTGGGACATGCGCATCAACGACCCGCGCGCCTACCGCCGCATCCTGACGCAGTGGTCGCTGGGCGCCGGCGAGTCCTATGTGGACGGCGACTGGGACTGCGAGCGGCTGGACATGATGTTCGAGCGCCTGCTGCGCGCCGAGCTGGACCGCACCGCTCCCGCCGCGGCGCGGCTGCAGCTGCTGCTGGAGAGCCTGCGCCAGCGCCTGTTCCACCTGCAGACGGTGGCGCGGGCCCACCAGGTCAGCGAGCGCCATTACGACGCGGGCAACGACGTCTTCGAAGCCATGCTGGACGCGCGCATGATCTATTCCTGCGCCTACTGGGCCCATGCCGACGACCTGGACAGCGCCCAGCTCCACAAGCTGGACATGATCTGCCGCAAGCTGGAGCTGCGGCCCGGCGAGACGCTGCTGGACATCGGCTGCGGCTGGGGCGGCCTGGCGCGCTTTGCCGCCGAGCGCTGGGGCGTGCACGTGACCGGCGTGACCATCAGCAAGGCCCAGCTGGCCTTGGCCGAGGCGCGCTGCGCCGGCCTGCCCGTCACGCTGCTGCTGCAGGACTACCGCTCGCTGCAGGGCCGCTTCGACAAGATCGTGTCGGTGGGCATGTTCGAACACGTGGGGCAGAAGAACTACGCCACCTACTTCGACACCGCGCGACGCCTGCTGGCGCCGGACGGCCTGTTCCTGCTGCACACCATCGGCGTGGACCGCCGCGCGCCGCACACCGACCCCTGGATCGAGCGCTACATCTTCCCCAACGGCAAGCTGCCGTCGCCGGCCGAGCTGGCCGAAGCGCTGGAGGGCCGCTTCATCGTGGAGGACTGGCACAACTTCGGGCCGGACTACGACCGCACGCTGATGTGCTGGGCCGAGCGCTTCGAGGCGGCCTGGCCGGCGCTGAGCACGCGCTACGACGAGGCGTTCCGCCGCATGTTCCGCTACTACCTGCTGAGCTGCGCGGGCTTCTTCCGCTCGCGCCAGGGCCAGCTGTGGCAGCTGGTGCTGACGCGGCCGGAGCGGCGCGGCGTCTACCGCTCGGTCAGGCCTTGGGCGGCTCGTCGTCGCCGCGGCCCAGGTAGGCGCGGATGGCTGCGATGCGGCCGTCGGCATCGATGTCGAACGCATCGACGACGTGCAGGACGTCGCGCCCGTCCACGACGATTCTCAGCTCGGCCGCCACGCCGCCGTCGCGCGCGTGCAGGGCGTAGAGGGCCAGCACGTCGATCTGCAGCGTGCGCACGGCGTCGAAGTTCTTGCGCGTCTCGGCCAGCGCCGCGGCCTTGCCGACGACGCGGATCTTCCAGTCGCGCAGCGTGATGTCGTCGGCGAACAGCGGCGCGATGGCCGCGAGGTCGCGGGCGGCGTAGGCGGCCAGGTAGCGACGCACCAGGTCCTGCGCAGCGCCCGTCATCCGCACTGCCCCACGTAGCCGCAGGCGGTGCAGAAGTCGCAGCCGTCCTTGTGGATCATGGTGGCGTTGCCGCATTCCGGGCAGGGCTTGCCGGCCTGCAGCGGCAGCGTGCCCGCCGCGGCCGCGAGCTTGGGTGCCGGGGATTGCAGCAGACCCATGTCGGTGAGCGGCTGGCCGGCCTCGTCCAGGATGCCCAGCATCGCGTAGCGGTGGATGATGAGCCGCGCCACATAGGCCACGGTGGACGGCCAGACCTGTTGCCGGCGCTCACCGTTCAGCGTGGGCACCGGCGCCATGAAGTGGCCCAGCGGCTCGCCCACGTTGAGCAGCTTGCGCAGCTTCATCGCGATCCAGCCCGGGTCCATCACGCGCATGTCCAGGCTCAGCAGCCGCGCCAGACCGTCCAGCGCCTTGGGGTAGTTGCCCGAGAAGCCCATCGCGCAGGGCCGCGTGACCGTGCCGCCCTCGGGCGTGGGCAGCACCACCTCCTTCAGCGTCAGCGTGAACTGTTCGTTCGTCGCCGGGTTGTCCACGTCCACGGCCCAGGCCAGCGTGCCAGAGGTGCCGGTGCGCGGCTCGTTGCGGCTGAACATCGCATCCACCACCGGCGTGGGGCCGCCCTCGGCCAGCGCGCCCAGCTGCTCGCAGCGCCAGCGGATGACGGCCGCCGTCGCGGCGACGACGCCGGGAAACAGCCGCTTCTCGCCGCTGGGCGGCATGGGCATCTCGAAGGCGCGCTCTTCGGCGACGGTGGCCAGCGCGTCGAGCTTGAGGCGCAGCCAGGCGGCGTCGTTGGTGCGCAGGTCGGTGGACAGCGTCTTGGCCAGCGCCGCCAGGCCGCGCGGCTGCTCGGCGCCGTTGACCCAGACCTCGAACGGCAGGTTGCGGCCGAACAGGCCGCCGTCGGGGCCGTCCAGCGGCAGCTCGCCGATGAAGAGCGCGAAGTCGCCGTGCGGATGCTGGATCAGGTAGCTCCAGGCCGGGTTGCCGCCGGGCATCTCGGGCCGGCTGGGCCAGCGCAGCGATGCGACGACGGCGTTGGGCAGGCGCTCGACCTTGAGGCGCTGGTTGGTGCCGTCCGTGTCGGGCTTCAAGGGCTCGGGCTGCTTGACCTCCGGCGTGACACTGAGCACCGAGCCCAGCACGCTGTTGGGCCGGTAGGTGGCCAGGCCCTTGAGCTTGGCTCTCCAGGCCTGCAGGTAGAGATCCTGGAAGTCCTCATAGGGGTAGTCGGCCGGCACGTTGACCGTCTTGCTGATGGACGTGTCGATGTAGGGCGCGACGGCGGCGACCATGGCGGCGTGGTCGGCCGCGCTCAGTTCGAGGGCGGTGACGAAGGCGTCGGACAGCGGCGCATCGGCGCCGAACAGGTGGCGGTACAGCCGCCAGGCATGGTCCTCGACCTGGTACTCCTTGAAGCCGCCGCCCTCGCTCTGCGGCAGGCGCTTCTTGCGCGTGTAGGTCCAGGAGAAGGCGGGCTCGATGCCGTTGCTCGCGTTGTCGGCAAAGGCCAGGCTGATGGTGCCGGTGGGCGCGATGGACAGCAGGTGGGAGTTGCGCAGGCCCTGGGTGCGGATCTTGTCCTTCAGCGCCGCGGGCAGCCGGCTGGCGAAGCTGCCGCCGGACAGGTACAGGTCGGCATTGAACAGCGGGAAGCTGCCGCGCTCGACGGCCAGGTCGCTGCTGGCGGCATAGGCCGCGTCGCGCATCAGCTCGGAGATGCGGCTGGCCATGTCGCGCGCTTGGCTGCTGTCGTAGCGCAGGTTGAGCATGACGAGCGCATCGCCCAGCCCGGTGAAGCCCAGGCCCACGCGGCGCTTGTTGGCGGCCTCCTGGGCCTGCGCGGGCAGCGGCCAGGGCGTCACGTCCAGCACGTTGTCCAGCATGCGCGTGGCCACCTTGACGACCTCGGTGAAGCCGGCCTCGTCGAACTGCGGCTTGGCCGAGAAGGGGTCGCGCACGAAGCGGGTCAGGTCGATGGAGCCCAGGCAGCAGCAGCCGTAGGGCGGAAGTGGCTGCTCGGCGCATTGCCCGGTGACCAGGCCGTTGAAGATGACCGTGTTGCCGTCGGGCTGGGTCGTGTCATAGACCGGCTCGATGCCGGCGGGTTCGATGGCAACGATGCTGGCGGCGAAGCGCTGTGTCTTGATCAAGGCCTTGTCCTTGACCCAGGCCTCGTACTTCTCGCGCTTGGCCGGCAGCAGGAAGCCGACTTCGCGCATGAAGGTCTCGCGCGACTCGCCGTCGATGATGAGTTCATGCAGGGTCTGGCAGACGTGCTCGCGCCGGCCGCCATGGCCATCGGGCAGGCTGCGCGCCTCGCCCAAGCGGCGCTCGTGGATGCGGGAGAACACGCCAAAGTTGGCGAGCAGCACCTGCACGTCACGCAGCAGGGGGCGGTGGATGGATGACAGGCGCACCGAGCAGCTCTGGCTGCTGGACGACACATTGACGGTGCCGTCGGTCTGGAACAGCGCCCGCAGGTAGCCGCGCACGCAGCTCTCGCTGCCCTGCCAGACGACCTCGGGCACGGCCAGCTTGGTCAGGGCATTGAAGCCGTAGGCCGCCAGTACGCGCGCCAGCATGATCGAGCGGATCATCACCAGGTTGCGTGATGCGACGGCCACCGGCTTGACCTCGTACTCGCGCGGCGCCTGTGCCAGACCGGCAATCAATGTGTTGATGAAGCTTGCGACGCCATCGGCCAGCTGTCGCTCTTCATTCCACAGATTGACCACCGCGGCCTGCGCGCCCTTGCCGCGATTCGTGAAGTGGCCATCGCCGGTGATGAGTCCCAGCAGCATGCCCAACGCCTCGCTGCCCTGGGCGCCGAACTGGCCTTTGCCGGACTGCACCCACAGTTCGTCGCCCGGCTTCAGCTCGGACAGCTTGAGCTTGCCGCGCGCCGTGTAGAACTCGTGCCAGGCGGTGGCCTTGATCTCGTAGCCTTCGGCCGTCGTGACCTTGAACACCTCGGCTTCGCCAGCGCTCAGGAAGGCCGGCACCGCCGGCCGGGTGGTCGTGCCGCGCGGCCCGCTACCCAGCGCGCGCTGGTCCACCGTGCAGTCCAGCGCGGCGCCGTTGGCCTGCAACCAGGCGATGGGCACGAGGCCATGCTGCGTCGCCAGCCGCGTGTCGCCCGTCACGCACGGATTGGTCGCCGCGATGGTCTCGCAGTAGTGCAGGTTGTTGTCGGCGTTGATGCGGTCCAGGAACAGCACGCCCGGCTCGGCATGGTCGTAGGTGGAGCGCATGACCTGGTCCCACAGCGCGCGGGCGCGCACGCGGCGGTAGACCCACAGGCCGTCGCCGCGCTGGTAGGCACCGGCTGCGATCTGCTCCTCGCTGGGTCGGGCCTTGTGCACCAGCTCCACCTCGCCATCGGCCTGCACCGCCTCCATGAAGGCGTCGGTCACGCCGACCGAGATGTTGAAGTTGCGCAGGTCACCCTGGTCCTTGGCATGGATGAAGGCCTCGATGTCCGGGTGGTCGCAGCGCAGCACGCCCATCTGCGCGCCGCGGCGGCTGCCGGCGCTCTCCACCGTCTCGCAGCTGCGGTCGAACACGCGCATGTAGCTGATGGGGCCCGACGCATGGCTGCGCGTGGAGCCCACCCAGGCGCCGGCCGGCCGGATGCGGCTGAAGTCGTAGCCCACGCCGCCGCCGCGGCGCATGGTCTCGGCCGCCTCAGTCAGCGCGGTGTAGATGCCCGGCACGCCGTCCTCGGCGGTGGCGATGGAGTCGCCCACCGGCTGCACGAAGCAGTTGATGAGGGTCGCCGACAGCTCGGTGCCGGCGGCGGACATGATGCGGCCTGCCGGCACGAAGCCGCGCTGCTGCGCATCCAGGAAGGCGGCCGTCCATTTCGCGCGCTCGGCGGGCTTCTCGGCCTGGGCCAGAGCGCGGGCCACGCGCTCGCGCAGCTCGTCGGCATGCAGCTCGCCGCCCTTGGCGTATTTCTCGATCAGGACTTCGCTGGAGATGTCCTGCAGGGGGAGGGTGATGGTCGTGCTCACGGCGCTCTCGATACTGGATGAAATTACAGTCTACGCCTGTCACCGGTGTCCGGGTGGCATGCAGGGCCGGGAGCTTGCGCGCCGCGCCGGGACGGCGCCTTGACGCCGCGCAGACTCCGTCAGAACGGGTTCAGGCTCTTCTCGCGCCGGTAGTGGATGTAGCCCACGCTGGCACCCGCGCGCAGGCCCACGCCCAGCCGGATGGGCGCCAGCGTGATGCCGTTCAGACGCTGGTAGTTGATGCCGGCGCCGCCCACGTAGTAGAGGCTGCCGTCCACGCCGGGGAAGCGCTGGTAGATGGCGCTGGGACGGGGCAGCTTGTAGACCAGCGTGAACACCTTGGACGCGTTGGCGCCCAGGTCGAAGCCAATGGACGGCCCGGCCCAGAACACCTTGGCGGCGCCGCCGCCCTTCATCAGCAGTTCGCCCTCGCCGTAGCGCAGGCCCACGGTGATGGCGGCGCCGGCCTCCTGGCCCTTGATGTAGGCATTGGGCCGGCCCTGCTCCTTGAAGGCCTTCTCGATGACCTTGGCCAGCCCCTCGGTGGTCTGGCCGAAGAACTCGGTGGCGGCCTTGAGCACCGAGTCCTCGTCATAGGTGGCATCCTTGTCGTCGGCCGCCAGCGCGGGCAGGGCCGAGGCCGCGGCCAGCGCGGCGAGGTGTTGCAGGTGCTGGCGACGGTCGGACATGGCGGCTCCCGGTGCTATTCCCAATCAACCCAGCATAAACAAAGCGCTGTGAAGTTTGTCCGCCCGTCACCCCTTGACACGACCTAGACTCACCGCCATGTCGTCCAATCCCGACCTGCAGCGGCTGTCTGCCGCCCTCGAATACGTCGACCTCGCCGCCGGTCTCTACCTGGCCGGCGGGGCCGACCAGGCCGCACGGCTGCTGGCGGCCGCGGCCGAGCAGCAGCTGGGCGACCTGGTGCGCCTCATCGATGCGCCCAGCGCCACCGTGGACACGCGCGAGTTGCTCGCCCGCGTGGCCCGGGCCCACCGGCCCGCCGTCGTCGCGCCGCGCGAGGGCACCGACCGCGGCTGGGACGACGAACCCACCCAGACCGATGCCGTGCGCGAGGAGACCGTGGCCTTCCTGCGCGCCGCCTGGTTCATGCTGGAAGCCATGGGCCTGGCCTCGCTGGCGCCCGAGCGGCTGCAGCAGGCGGTGGACAACAGCACCGTGTTCGGCAGCGCCGACGCGCTGGACACTTTCGTCTAGGAGTCCGCCATCAGCACCGAACGCCGCCAATTCGCCCGCGTCGCCTTCGCCGCCGGCGCCGAGCTGATCACGACCCAGGCGCTGCTGGCCTGCCAGGTCATCGACATCTCGCTCAAGGGCGTGCTGCTGCAGCTGCCCGCCGGCGCCGCGCCGCAGCCGGGCATGCCCTGCCTGGTCAAGCTGCCGCTGGGCCCGGCCGACGCCGACCTGCACATCGCCATGGCCGGCGAGCTGGCCCATGTGGAGGGCGGCCATGCCGGCGTGCTGTGCCGCAGCATCGACCTGGAATCCATCACCCACCTGCGCCGCCTCATCGAGGTCAACCTGGGTGACCCGGCCGCCTCCGAACGCGAGCTCAAGGCCTTGATCGCGGCCGCCCCCGGCGGCTGATCGCGCCGGGCCGGCCGGCTTGGCGCCCGGATTCCCCGGTTTCGTCGCATGCCGCCCTGCCGCCGGGGCCGCCGCCGAGAATGGCGCCGATGGAGGAACTGAGCCCGCTGCAAGCCTTTCGCCGCATCTGCAACCTGCGCGTGCTGGCGGCCGTCTACTACTTCTGCCTGCTGCATGCGGTGTCGCGCTCGCTGACCTGGGCCAGCGCGGATGCGCAGCTCACCGAGGTGCTGTTCGACCTGATCCGCTTCAGCCGCCAGTCGCTGCTGACCGGTCTGTCGCTGCTGCTGATGGTGGGGCTGGTCGAGGCGCTGCTGGCCGGCCGCCGCTGGGCGCCCTGGGTGCGCGTGGCGGTGCAGGTGCTGGCCGTCGTGGCGGGCGCGGCGCTGGGCGCCTGGCTGCGCTACGCGGTCGCGTCGATGGAATACCCGTCCAACCGCCTCAAGCCCGCCTGGTTCCTGTCCACCGCCGCAATCTGGGCGCTGCTGGGCGGCATGGCCTATGCGCTGCTGCTGGTGGGCCGCGCGCAACGCGCCGGCCGCGACCAGCTGGCCCTGCTGTTCCGCGAGCGCGAGGCGCTGAAGGCGCAGCAGACCGAGGCCCAGCTGTCGGCGCTGAACGCGCAGATCGAGCCGCACTTCCTGTTCAACACGCTGGCCAACGTGAAGCGCCTGTACGAGACCCAGCCCGAGCGTGGCCGCCACATGCTGGCGGCGCTGATCGCCTACCTGCGCGCCGCCCTGCCCGGCATGCGCCGGCACGAGTCCACACTGGCCGACGAGCTGGAGCTGGTGCGTCACTACCTGGCCATCCTGCAGATGCGCATGGGCGAGCGGCTGAGCTTCGACATCGACGCGCCGCCCGCGCTGCTGTCCGCGCACCTGCCCACGCTGGTGCTGCCCACCTTGGTGGAGAACGCCATCAAGCACGGCCTGTCGCCGCTGCCCGAGGGCGGCCGCATCTCCATCAGCGCCCGGCCCGAGGCCGGTGGCGGGCTCAGCATCGAGGTGGCGGACGATGGCCAGGGCTTCGGCAACGCCAGCGGCGGTGCCGGCGTGGGCCTGGCCAACACCCGCGCCCGGCTAGCCGCGCGCTTCGGCGATGCAGCCAGCCTGGAGCTGGAGGCTGCCCAGCCGCGCGGCGTCATCGCCCGCGTGCGCCTGCCGGCGGAGGCCTTACCGTGATCCGCCACGTATGGCGCTCCTGGCGCTCGCTGCGCTCCGGCGAGGCGCTGACCTTCGCCACCGCGGCGCTGCTGTTCGGCGCCATCGACCTGACGGCGCTGCTGGAGCTGCGGGTGGGCGAGCAGCTGCCCCAGGTGCTGGCCCGGCAGCTCAGCGTGCCGCTGCTCAGCGGCCTGCTGCTGCTGCTGTGCTGGCTGCCCGCGGCGCGCAGCAGCCCCATCCATCCGGCCCGCCGCGCGCGGCTGGTGGGCGCCACGCTGCTGGGCGCGGTGCTGACCATCGCCGTCGTGCAGCCGCTGATCGCGCAGCTGCCCTGGCCTTCGCTGTGCGACCTCTACATGGCCAGCCACGGCAAGACCAATCAATGCGCCAACTTCCGCATCACGGCCCTGGTCGGCGACACGCTGTGGGTGGCCATGCCGGCGCTGATGGTCGTGGGCATGCTGGAGTTCCGCATGCTGCGCCGCCGCCAGGATCAGGCCGCCCAAGACCTGCTGCGCGAGCACAGCCAGCTGCGCCGCCAGGCGCTGGCCGCGCAGCTGGCGGCCATGCAGGCGCAGATGGACCCCAAGCTGCTGTTCGACGCGCTGGTGGCCGTGGAGCAGGCCTATGACCGCGGCGACCGCGACGCCAGCGCCCGGCTGGAGCGGCTGATCCGCCACCTGCGCGTGGCCCTGCCGCGCCTGCGCGAGCCCGGCGCCACGACGCTGGACGGCGAGGCCGAGCTGATCGCCAGCTACCTGGCGCTGCTGCGTGACCTCAACGGCAGCCCGCCGCAGTTCGACGTCGAGCTGGGCACGCAGGGCGCCAGCAGCCTGCCGCCCATGCTGTTGCTGCCGCTGGTGCAGCGCGCACTGCGGCTGGCCCGGCCCACGCGCTGCTGGCTGCATGCCGGACCGCCGCTGCGGCTGGGCTTCGACACCGGAGGCCTGTGCGGCGAGGATGCCGAGCTGACGGCGCTGCGCGAGCGCCTGGCCGTCATGGGTGCAACACTGGCCTGCCACAGCGCCGATGCACACACCGAATTCACGCTGGAGTGGACGTCATGATTTCTCCCACGGCGGTGGTCGCCGAAGACGAAGCCGCGCTGCGCGGCGAGCTGGTGGAGCAGCTGGGCCGGCTGTGGCCCGAGCTGAGCATCGTCGGCGAGGCGGCCGACGGCCTGGAGGCGCTGCGGATGCTGGACCAGCACCGGCCGGACATCCTGTTCCTGGACATCGAGATGCCGGGCGCCAAGGGCATCGACGTCGCGCGCGAGGCCAACGGCCGGGCCCATGTGGTGTTCGTCACCGCCTACGACCAGTACGCCATCGCCGCCTTCGACCAGGGCGCGGTGGACTACCTGCTCAAGCCGCTGGCCGGCGCGCGGCTGTTCACCGCCATCACGCGGCTGAAGGCCCGGCTGGGCCAGGCGCCCGCGCCGCTGGGCCAGGTGCTGGAACAGCTGGGCAGCCGCCCGGCCGCGGAGCGGGCGCACCTGCGCTGGATCAACGCGTCGGTAGGCCAGACGCTGCGCCTCATCACCGTCGACGAGGTGATGTTCTTCCAGAGCGACAACAAGTACACCCGGCTGGGCCTGAAGGACGGCGAGGCGCTGATCCGCAAGCCGCTGAAGGAGCTCATCGACGAGCTGGACCCGCAGCAGTTCTGGCAGATCCACCGCTCCACGCTGGTCAACGTGAACGCCATCGCCAGCGTCAGCCGCGACTTCCGCGGCCGCATGCAGATCCGGCTCAAGCACGGCAGCGAGACGCTGCTGGTGGCCGAGAGCTGCACCCACCTGTTCCGGCAGATGTAGGTCACACTGGGCCATGCCCAGTCCCCAGCACCTGCGCGGCGGCAGCCGCCTCGCCATCGATGCCGTCACCGGCGTGACCGACCTCGTCGAGGCCCTGCATGCCGAGATCACGCGGCTGCCGCTGACGGCGCCGCGCCAGCGCACCACCGGCCTCACCGGCCTGGTCTACCGCAGCGTGCGCGGCGTGACCCGGCTCGTCGGCGGCGGGCTGGACCTGGCGCTGGATCGCCTCGGGCCCTTGCTGGGCGAGGCCGACCCCGGCCGGGCCGTTGCGGCACTGGCCGCGCTGAACGGCGTGCTGGGCGACTACCTGGAGGCCACCGCCAACCCGCTGGCCACGCCCATGAGCCTGCATCCGCTGGTGGACGGCGCCAGCGGCCCGCCGCTGGTGCTGCTGCACGGCCTGTGCATGAACGAGGCGCAGTGGCGGCGCAAGACCGACGGAGAAGGCGCCGACTTCCCCGCAGCGCTGGCGGCGCTGGGCTACCGGCCGCTGGGCCTGCGCTACAACTCCGGCCGCCCATCTGGCGCAATGGCGCCGAGCTGGCCGCGCTGCTGGACGAGGTGCCGGGGCCGCTCACGCTGCTGGGCCACAGCATGGGCGGGCTGGTCGCGCGCAGCGCCATCGCGCAGGCGCAGGGCCGGCGCTGGCCCTCGCGGCTGCAGTCGCTGGTCACGCTGGGCACGCCCCACCTGGGCGCGCCGCTGGAGCGCGGCGGCCAGCAGGTGCAGCAGCTGCTGGCGGTCAGCGCCTATTCACGCCCGCTGGCTGGGCGACGGCCTGGTGCCGGTGGCCAGCGCCCTGGGCCGGCACCGCGAGGCCGCGCGCCGGCTGGCGCCGCCACCCAAGACAGATTGACCGGCATCAAGGCGGCACCGGCCCGAGGCCGCGACCATGGCAGCATCCCAGGAGGCAGCCATGGCCGCACGTATTGCCCTCATCCAGGCCCACCCCGACGCCGCCGGCGGCCACCTGTGCCATGCGCTGGCCCAGGCCTATGCCGACGGCGCCCGCGAGGCCGGCCATGAACTGCGCGTCATCGACGTCGCGCAGCTGGACTTCCCGCTGCTGCGCTCGCAGCAGGACTGGCTGCACGGCGAGGTGCCGGCCACGCTGAAGCCGGCGCAGGACGACATCCGCTGGGCCGACCACCTGGTGTTCTTCTTCCCGCTGTGGCTGGGCGACATGCCGGCGCTGCTGAAGGCCTTCCTGGAGCAGATCGCGCGGCCCGGCTTCGCGTTTGACCATGTGGAGGGCAATCCGCTGGGCAAGAAGCTGCTGACCGGCCGCTCGGCCCACGTGGTGGTCACCATGGGCATGCCGGCGCTGGTCTACCGCTGGATCTTCCGCGCCCACTCGCTGCGCTCGCTGGAGCGCAACATCCTGGGCTTCGTGGGCATTGCCCCCATCCGCGAGACGCTGATCGGCGGCGTGGACGGCCTGGGCGACGAGGGTGTGGCGCACTGGCGGCTGCAGATGGCGGCGCTGGGGCGGCTGGGCAGCTGACGCCTGCGCGACGAACGCCCACCCCGGGCGGCGGCTAAGCTGGCCGGCTTGCGAGAACAGCCAGGAGACCCGCCATGCCCGACAGCCACTACCGCATCTGCCCGCTGTGCGAGGCCTGCTGCGGGCTGGAGGTGAAGACCGAGGGCACCCAGGTCGTCGCCATCCGCGGCGCGGCCAACGACGTGTTCAGCCACGGCTACCTGTGCCCCAAGGGCGTGAGCCTGAAGGACTTGCACGAAGACCCCGACCGGCTGCGCACGCCGCTGATCAAGCGCGACGGCCGCTTCGTCGAGGCAAGCTGGGACGAGGCTTTCGCCGAGATCGAGCGGCGGCTGCTGCCCCTGCGCCGCGAGCACGGGCCCGACGCCGTCGCGCTGACCATCGGCAACCCGGCCGCGCACAAGGTGAACCTGCTGGCCTACACGCCGCGGTTGGTCAAGTCGCTGGGCTCGCGCAACGTGATGAGCGCGTCCACGCTGGACCAGATGCCCAAGCAGCTCAGCAGCGCGTTGATGTTCGGCCACTGGCTGAGCATCCCGCTGCCCGACATCGAGCGCTGCGACTATCTGCTCATCCTCGGCGCCAACCCCATGGTGTCCAACGGCAGCCTGTGGACCGTGCCCGACTACCGCGGCAAGGCCAAGGCCATGCGGACTCGCGGCGGGCGCATCGTCGTCGTGGACCCGCGCCGCAGTGAGACGGCCGCCGCGGCCGACGAGCACCTGGCCATCCGCCCCGGCGGCGATGCACTGCTGCTGGCCGGCATCGCCCACACGCTGTTTGACGAGGGCCT
>JBKBVY010000074.1:0-13236 GCA_046289335.1 Roseateles sp.
GCCTCGCTGCTGCCGGGGCTGCACGTGAACGGCTTCTGGGCCGCGCTGATCGGCTCGCTGATCTACAGCCTGTGCGGCATGGTCATCGACGTGGTCATCGAGCGGCTGTTTCCTTCCGACTGACCCCGTTAGGCGCGCGGCCTGGTTTGCGGGCCGAGCGCCGGGCCGCTCCCAAGCCGGCCCGCGTAGGGCGATGTGTTTGCGGCTCAACGCCGCAAACATCGCCGTCACCGCGGGGGACCGGCCAAGGTATGCCTTGGACGAGGGGCTTCAGTTCGGAAGCTCTACATCGGGGGGGATGTAGCGGCCGCGGAACATCTCGCCCAGGATGGCCTGGCGCTCGTAGACCAGTGCGCGCAGTCGCGCATCGATGACCGAGGCCTCCACCTGGTCGGCGTCCGGGCCGCGCGACTGGCGCAGGCCGGAGCGCATGCGGTCGATGGCGCCGTTCAGGTCGCCGGCCGCGGCATGCGATTCGGCGCGCGCGCGGATGGCGCGCAGCGGCTGGCCCAGCTTCTCCCACACCAGCGCCAGCTGCGACCAGGCATAGGCATCCTTGGGCGTCAGGCTGACATGCGTCTGCAGCGCATCGGCCGCCTCGCGCAACGCCGGGCCGGTACTGCCGGCGGCCAGCGCCAGGCCCACGCGCTGCAGCAGCATCGGCCGCGATCGCTCGTCGCCCAGCCTAGCCAGCGCGGCCACGCCGTCGGCGGGGCGCTCGCGGGCCTGGGCCAGTTCGGCGCGCAGATAGGTCAGCAGCCGGCTGGCCGCGGCGGTTTCGGCCGGGCTGGGGTTGAGCAGCTGCAGCGTCAGCTCGGCGCTGCGCAGCGTGGCGTCGGCGCGGTCGAAGTTGCGCAGCTTGATGGAGGCCAGCGCGGCCGCGTAGCGCGCGCCCAGCTGCTCGTAGCCGCCGCTCTCGCGGATGTTGCGGGCGCCGGCGTCGTAGTTCTCCAGCACCTGCCAGGCGTCCACGCGCGGGTCCATCAGCACGCGGGCGCGCGCGGCCATCAGCGCATGCTCGGCCAGCCCCCGTGGACGCGCGAACGGTTCGAGCGCCAGCCGCGTGCGGGCGTCGCCGATGCGCTCGCTGGTCAGCGGGTGGCTGCGCAGATAGGGGTAGGCGCCGTTGTCCATCAGGTGGTAGGCCTGCTCCATGCGCTCGAACATGCTGACCATGCCGCTGCCCGCAAAGCCCGCCTCCACCAGCACGTTGAAGCCCACGCGGTCGGCCTCGCGCTCCATGTCGCGTGAGAAGTTCAGCGACATCTGCGTGGCCGCGGCCTGGCCGCCCACGATGCCGGCATTGGCCAGGTCCACGTTGCCGCGCGACGCCGCCAGCACGCCCAGCAGCAGGCCGGCGATGGCGATCATGCTGTTCTTGGAGTCGCCCGCAATGCGGCGCGCGATGTGGCGCTGCGTGACGTGCGAGATCTCGTGCGCGATGACCGAGGCCAGCTCGTCGCGCGACACGGTCATCGCGATCAGGCCCAGGTGGGTGCCGACGAAGCCGCCCGGCAGCGCGAACGCGTTGACGCTCTTGTCCTCGACGAGGAAGTTCTCCCACGCGAAGCGGCTCTGCGTGTCGTCGCTGATGTGGCCCAGCTTGCGCGCCGCCTCGACCAGCGGGTTCCAGATGCCGTCCATGTACTCGCGCAGCAGCGGGTCCTGCACATAGGCCGGGTCGATGCGGATCATGCGCATGTAGCGGTCGCCCAGCTGGCGCTCGGCGTTGACGTCCAGGTCCTGAGAGACCGAGTCGCCCAGCGCCGGCAGGTTGACCTGGGCGCTCAGCGGCGCACCCGGCAGCGTGAGGACGGCGGCCGCGAGCAGCGTGAGCAGGGGGCGATGGATGGACTTCTTCATCAGGCGACGGGCGCGAGCCGGGAGCAGGGCTCCTATGATGCCTGCAACACCTTTGCCCCTTTGTTTCCAGGCATGACAACCCCGCTCACGCACTTCGACGCCCAGGGCCAGGCCCACATGGTGGACGTGTCGGCCAAGGCCGAGACGCACCGCGTGGCCGTCGCGGCCGGCGAGATCCGCATGCGCCCCGAGACGCTGGCGCTGATTGCCAGCGGCAGCGCCAAGAAGGGCGATGTGCTGGGCGTGGCCCGCATCGCCGCCATCCAGGGCGCCAAGCGTTGCAGCGACCTGGTGCCGCTGTGCCACCCGCTTCCCATCACGCGCGTGGCCGTCGAGTTCGAGCTGGACGAAGCTCACAGCCGCGTGCTGTGCCGCGCCCAGGTCGAGACGCTGGGCCGCACGGGCGTGGAGATGGAGGCGCTGTGCGCCGTGCAGGTGGGCCTGCTCACCATCTACGACATGTGCAAGGCCGCCGACCGCGGCATGGTCATCACCAACGTGCGGGTGCTGGAGAAGCAGGGCGGCAAGTCGGGAAGCTGGGTAAGTGACTGATCCTTCAGCGCTTTCCCGTCCCGCCGCCTGATCGGCCCCGCCGCAAGGCGACCACAAGACCAACGCCCTTCGAGCCTCCAGGGTCGAGCCTGTCCAAGTCCTGTCCAACTGAGGATAGGAAATGGCATCGATTCGCCAGAGAAACGCCCGTTGGCAGGCGCGCGTCTGCCGCCAGGGCTTCCCCGCTGAAGTCCGTACCTTCAACACCAAGGCCGACGCCGAGCGCTGGGCGCGCGGCGTCGAGGCCGAAATCGACCGGGGCCACTACGTCAGCCTCGCGGAGTCGCACCGGACCACGCTGCGCGACCTGCTGCTGCGCTACGTCCAGGAGGTCACGCCGGGCATGAAGTCGGCGCGCGACGACACCATCCGGCTCAAGGCCATAGCCCGGCGCCCCATCGCCGCGTGGAGCATGGCGAACCTCTCACCGGCCAGGATCGCCGCCTATCGCGATCAACGACTGAAGGAGGTCTGCCCGGCCACCGTGATCCGCGAGCTGGCCTACCTGTCGGCGGTCATCAACCACGCGCGCAGGGAGTGGGGCATTGCGACCCCGAACCCGGTCGCCATGGTGCGCAAGCCAGCGGCGCCGCCCGGGCGCAACCGCATCCTCTCCGCCGAGGAGCGGGGCGCCCTCCTCGCCGCCTTGGAGCCGGTGGGCAGGCGCAGCCCCTGGATGCTTTCCCTCGTGGTCTTGGCCCTGGAGACGGCCATGCGGCGGGGCGAGCTGCTTGCCCTGCGATGGGAGCGCGTGAACCTGGAGGAACGAACGGCCTACCTGCCGACGACGAAGAACGGTTCGGCCAGGGTGGTGCCTCTCTCCTCCCTGGCCGTGGCGACATTGGGCGGCATGCCCCGCAGCATCGATGGGCGGGTGTTCCCGATCACCCCGTTCGCGGTGGACGCTGCCTTCAAGCGTGCCACGGCGCGTGCCGGCGTCGAGGGCCTGCGGTTCCACGACCTCCGCCACACCGCCATTTCAGCGATGGCGGAGAAGCTGCCCAACATCATTGAGCTGTCGGCCGTCTCCGGGCACAAGAGCCTGTCCATGCTGAAGCGGTACTACCACGTGAGCGCGCAGGCGCTGGCGCAGAAGCTAGGGTAGTGGCCCTGGGCGGCAAGTTCGGCGGTCTGCTTGCGTCGGCTCACCACAGCAATGGGTTGATCTTGGGCCGTTCAGCGGCCGCCTTCCTCGTATCCCACGCGTCCACCCTGGCAGGCTGGATGCCGTCAAGCCGGAGCTTGGTGATGTCGAAGGGCTCCGCCACCTTCTTGCGGCGCGGCCGGCCTGGTCGGCTGGTCGTGGTCTTCAGCTTGAGGTTCATGTTGGCTCCTTGTTGGCATGGTTGGCGTCGGGCCAGTAGGCGGCCAGGTAGCGCCGCAGGAGCTGCTCACGGGCCAGCTCGATGCGATCTGCCAGGGCGCCGCGCCGCGCTCTCTCTGCGGCCTCCTGACGGCGTTGGCGGGCCACTCGGCGAGCCGCCCTGGCGGCCCTCTGGGCCTCGTTGATAGCGATGCCCTTGAGGCGGTTGGCCTCCTGCGCTGGCGTCATGTGGGTGCCTCCATCTTGGATGCGGTGGACCCGGCACTCTCCCCAGGGCATCGCCCCGGACCCCAATTCGGGGGCTTCGCCCCGGCGCCCGCGGCGCCTCCCCAATAACCGCGCACCTCCTCCGGCCCCATGGTCAGGCGTCCACCGTGGCGGCCGCCTGGTCACGGCGGCGGAGTTCTGGAAGCAGGCGGCGCAGCTCCGCCTCCCGCGCCTCTAGGCTGAGCAACTCGGCCTCAAGCCATAGCCGGTCTCGGCGCTGGGCCTGGACTCGGCGGCGGGCTCGGGCCACCGTCTTGTTGATGAGGTCGCGGGAGGCCCGCAAACCCACCTCCAAGGCGATGGCGCGAGCCCGCAGGGCCTCGGTGTCGTCGAGCATGTTCAGCTCCTCCATGGTTGATCCATCCAAGCGAGCCATGCCGCCCACGGGGAGGCGGCTCCACCCTCCGAGTGGCCGTGCCGCTCTGGCTTCGTCGGGTGCGCGTGCGAGGAGACGCCCGCCAGCACCACGGCCTGGCCGGTGAGCATGACCGCCCGTGCGGCGCGACCTGGCGTCACCGGCAGCTGGTCTGAGTCGATGCGCTTGCGCACTTGGACTCGCCAGCTCGGCACCTTGGCCGGCCAGTGCCTGGCGGCCTGATCTTTCAAGTCGCACCTCAAGCGGCACCTCCCCTCAACGTCTTGGCGGTGATGAGCCCGCCACTGGCTCGGATCGCAGCCATACGGGCGTCTGAACGGGCCTTTCCCTCCGGGCTGAGGGTGAGGTAGCGGGCGTCCGATGCGAGCGCCTTGGCGGCCTCGTAGATGCGAGAGAGGCTTCCGCCGGAACTAGGCGGTGGTTCCATCGGGTAGCCATCTTCTTTCATCGGCCAGGTCTCTGCGGCCAGCCAGCAAGGGTCGTCGTCGGGAGGGTAGGTCGTGGCAGGTGCTGCCGCCTCCTCCTGCTCCATCAGAGGTTCCATGCGGCCTGCCTGGTCGTGGTCATCGTGCTCGGCATGGATGCCAAGGCGGTTCGATCCGAACGTCTTGGCCAAGAACTCGGTGTAGCGCTGCTGCGCCCTGAATTTCTGCTCCTCGGTGAGGCCGGCGTAGTCGCCGGCCGTGCCGCGCCGCAGAAGTTCCTCGTTCGTCAGGCCGGCCATTGCAGGGGCCGTCGCCTCTTTGTCTTGGTGCTCTTTGTCCTTGTCTTTCAACCTTTCTTTATGGGCCACCGGGTGGCTGCGGGCAGAGCCACCGGGTGGCTCCGGCATGGCCACGTGGTGGCTGCGGCCATAGTCACTTGGTGGCTGCGGTGGCGGCGCACCTCCACCTATTGGCAAGGTAGCGCCGGAGTCACTGGGTGGCTGCGGGCGGGCGCCTGCACGCAAACGTCTCACCGACCTGGCTTGGTCAGCGGAGACGGTGATGTTGAGACGCAAGGTGTAGTGGTTGACTGCCTGCTTGCCGTCTCCGCGTTTGGCCCGAGCAACGGTGATGAGGCCCAGCGCCTCAAGGCGGGCGATTGCATCCTTGACTGCGCCGACTGAGATGCCTTCCTCGTCAGCCAAGGTGTTCTGTTTTGGGAATGCGGGTTTGTTCTCCGGGCCAGCGTGCCAAGCCAGGGCGCGGAGGACACCCTTCTCCGGCGCCTTGAGCGGCTGTGCCAGCGCCCAGGCCATCGGGCGGTGGGCTCGTGCAGCGCCGTCAGCGGCGTTGGGCTTCTCGCTCATGCCTACTCGCTCAGGTTGGCGACCGAACGGCTGGCGACCGAACGGCTGGCGATCCAGGCGGCGATTTCGCTGGAGCGCCAGGCCACGGCACGGGCGCCGAGGCGCACGGGTTGGGGGAAGTCGCCTGCCGCGACCTTCTTGTAGATGGAACTCCGGCCCAGGCCGGTGGCGCTCTTGACGGCGTGCAGCTTCAGCAGTGGGTCAAGGGCGACGTAGCTCTGTGCTTGATTGGCGGATTGGGTGGCAAGGTGCATTGAGGCTCCTATGAGTGGATCAGCGTGGCCGTCTGTGAATCAGGCCGGCCGCCTTTGGACATTGCGCCACCACTCTGAAACCTGCTCTAGAGGCATGCGTCAGCAACCCGCGTGGACGTTCCTCCGAGCGCTGGAACTATTCGGGGGACCTGCCACACCTCAACACGCGGGGCGACGGCGAAGGCGACACCCCCGCCCCCCTCCCGCCGCAGAGGCTGGCCCTGCCATTCCGCATTCCTTCAACGCCACCCCATCCAACGGCGCGGCCTGGCCTGCGTGGACGCGTCCGCCTCTCCCGAAGGGAGGAGGGGTCAAGGCAGGGCAGATGTCGCCATGGTGGCCACATCACCCCCCGTCCCTGCCTCCGACACCGAGGCGGGGCACAACCTCACCTCAGACCATGAAGAAGACGAACACCAAGACTCCGAAGACCCCGACGCAGCTTGCGGCCGATGGCCTGCGCCGCTGGCTCCTTGAGTACGCCGATGCCTGCGGCGGCGACGCCGACGCGCTCAGCTTCCTGGCTGAGGTCAGCGAGGCCATCGACCTCGCCGCCTCTTCGCAGGGCTACCCGACCTGGCCTGAGCACGCGGCAGCACACCTCGCTGCTGTCCAAACTCTGTCCAAGTCTGTCCAACTGTGATCAACTGAATGCCCCCAGGACATGGCAAGGCAACTGCCCCTGAGGCTCGTAAGTCGTTGATTTTGTTGACGCCGTGCAGGTGGGCCTGCTCACCATCTACGACATGTGCAAGGCCGCCGACCGCGGCATGGTCATCAGCAACGTGCGGGTGCTGGAGAAGCAGGGCGGCAAGTCGGGCGACTGGCGGGCCCTGGACGTCTCAGCGTAGCGTCCGCCAGTCGATGACGGCCGAGGCCGGCTGGCACTGCGGCATGGCCGGTGCCGAGGCCGGCTCGTCGCAGGCGGCCAACCAGTCGTCGCCCGTCGCGTTGCGGAACTCGCGCAGCCGGTCCGCCAGGTAGCGCGCGCCGTCCACGTCGCCGGTGGCTTCCAGCGAGCGCGACCACATCATCAGCAGCCTTGCATCCACCAGACTGAATGCGGTGCGCCGCGCCGCCGCCAGCGCCAGCGGGCCCGGTGCGAGGCTGGTGGCCGCCGCGTAGTCGGCCTGGTGGCTGAAGAACAGCGAGCGCTGGCCGGTGGCGATGCGCTGGGTCAGCGGCACGGCGTCCTCGCTGGGCGTGTAGATGGCCACGATGCGGCTGTAGTC
The DNA here is from genome assembly GCA_046289335.1 of Roseateles sp. Taxonomy (GTDB): domain Bacteria; phylum Pseudomonadota; class Gammaproteobacteria; order Burkholderiales; family Burkholderiaceae_C; genus Pelomonas. The sequence goes on from JBKBVY010000074.1 coordinate 7,160, forward strand.
CCACACCGCATAGGCGCTGCCCGCGATCAGCAGGCCGCCGAGGACCGGCCAGGGCCCGGCCCCGGCACGGGCCGGCGCCGGCTCGGCCTCGGCCGGCAGCGCCAGGCCCAGCGCAAAGCAGGCCGGCAGCAGGAAGTAGGCGTACCACAGCGGGTACTCCAGCAGGCTGTGCAGGCCGATGGTCAGCACCAGCATCAGCGCCATGCGGCGCAGCGGCGCCTCGTCGCCGCTGGCTTGCGCCGCACCGCGCCACGTCCGCCACAGCGCCCAGCCCAGCAGCAGCAGCACGACGCCGGCCCAGGGCAGGCCCAGCTCCACCGCCAGCTGCGACGGCAGGTTGTGCGTGTGGTCGAAGAACGCGATGGGGCGGTTCGGGAACGGCGTCAGGCTCCATGCGAAGTTGAACTCGCCCCAGCCCACGCCCAGCCAGGGGTTGGCCAGCGTCAGCGCCCAGGCATCGCGCAGGATGGCCAGCCGCGACGGCGAGCCGGCGCCCTCGGCCAGCCGCGAGGCCGCGCCGAAGGCATGGCCCTCGGCTGACCACAGCGACATCAGCCACCAGCTGAAGCCCAGCATCACGGGCGTGGCCAGCAGCGTCAGCCGTGCGCTGCGCGACAGCCGTCGGTCCAGCAGGCCCCACAGCGCCAGCATCGCGATGCCGACGAAGCCGGTGCGCGACGCGCTCAGCACCACGGTGAAGACGAAGGCGAACAGCAGCGGCGGCAGCGCCGCGCGCCACTGGCGCCGCTCGGTGATGAATACGGCCGCCACGCAGCCCCACATCATCAGGCTGGCCAGGTGGTTGGGCTGGCGCAGGTTGCCGACCGCACGGCCCGCGATGCCCGAGCGCGCGATGACGCTGCCGTCCGCGCCAGCCGGCGCGAACACCTGCACGAGGCCGATGGCCACGCTGAACAAGCCGGCCGTCAGCAACCCCCAGCACAGCGCCTCGGCGGCCAGCTGGCGAGTCTGCCCCGTGAGCCCCTGGGCCAGCAGCAGCACGGCCAGGCCCGCGCCGATGATGGCCGTGGCGCCCAGGCCCAGCGACAGCGGCAGCGCGCGCCAGACCACCGAGGTCATCGGCGCGACCAGCAGCAGCGCCAGCGCGATCGCCGCCGGGCTCTTCAGCCCGGCCCGCCAGGCCGGCGTGCTGCGCGCCCACAGCAGCAGCACCAGGCCCCAGCCGGACAAGGCCAGCAACTGGTTGTAGAGCGTGGCGGCGGGGGTCTGGTTGTAGGCCAGCAGCGGGGGCAGGGCGGCGGCTGCGGCCAGCAGGGCGAGGTGCGGCGGGGTGAGCGTGGAGGGCTGCGCGGACATGGGCGCGGATGATGGCATGGCTCAGCCTCTGCCGCGGCTATGCTGCGCGGCCACAGGGGGATCAAGCCATCGTGCCTATGCGTCACAACATGGAGCTGGGACTGATCGGGCTTGCCTTTGCATGCTCGGGCTTTGCTGCGCTGGTCTACCAGCTGGTGTGGCAGCGGCTGCTGTTCGGCGCGATGGGTGTCGACATCGAGTCCGTGACCGTCGTGGTGTCCGTCTTCATGCTGGGGCTGGGTGTGGGGGCCTGGCTGGGCGGGCATGTGGCAGATCGCTGGCCCGGCCGCATCGTTCATGCGTTCGGTGGCTTCGAGCTGGCGATTGCCGCCTGCGGTGCGGCCAGCGTGCCGCTGCTGACCGTGCTGGCCGACCGTCTGGCCCTGATGCCGCGACTGGCGGCAGGGGCGGGCTGCTTCCTGCTGCTGCTGCTGCCGACCCTGTTGATGGGCGCGACCCTGCCCATGCTGGTGGCCCATGCTGCGCGTCAGCGCGAGGGCATAGGCCGTGCGACCGGCGCGCTTTACTTCATCAACACCCTGGGCGCCGCATTGGGCGCCGGGGCGATGGCCTATCTGCTGCCCTACTGGCTGGATCTGCAGCAGATCGTCTGGCTGGCGGCCGGCCTCAACCTCGCCGCGAGCCTGGCTGCGGTGACCGCGATCCGGAGGCGTTGACGTGACCCGTCTGGCCGTGCTGCTGTCCTTCTCCATGGGCTTGCTGAGCCTGAGCCAGGAGATTGCCTGGGTACGTCTGGTGTCCTTCGGCCACCAGGGGCGCCCGCATGCCTTCGCCATCGTTCTGGTCGCCTTCCTGCTGGGCATCGCGGCCGGGGCGCTGTTGGGCCGACGCTATTGCCGGGACGAGCGGCGCATGCTGCCCGCCGTCGCGGCCATCCTGGCGCTGGCCGCCATGGTGGACATGGCCGCGCTGCGCCTGGCGCCGTTCCTGATGGGACAGCAGGCGACCGCATTGCTGTCCCTGATGCTGTTGATCGGCGTGTGTGCGCTTCTCAAGGGCTTGCTGTTTCCCATCGTTCATCACCTGGGGGCCGCGGACTCCTCGGAGGGGTTGGGGCGCAGCGTGTCGCGGGTCTATGCCGCCAATGTGTTGGGGTCGGCGCTCGGCCCGGCCATCACGGGGCTGCTGCTGCTGGATCATCTGACGGTGGAGCAGGTGTTCTCCCTGGTCAGTCTGTGCACGGCGGGCCTGGCCGTGTGGGTGCATGTCCGGCAGGATGGAATGGCCTCTGGGCGTCATGCGCTGCCGTCCGTGCTGGCCCTGTTGCTGGCTTCGGCGAATGCCGTTCATCCCCCGCGTGCGCTGGAGCTGATCGCCCTGCAGGACGGTGGCCAGCTGCGGCACCTGATCCAGAACAAGCACGGCGTGATCCACGTCATGGCCAGCACCGGCGACAGCGGCGGCGACATCACGCTGGGCAACAACCTGTACGACGGCAGGTTGAACGTCGACATGCGCATCAACAGCAACAAGCTGGACCGCGCCTATCTGCTGGCCACGCTGCATCCGCGTCCCAGCCGGGTGCTGGTGATCGGGCTCAGCACCGGCGCCTGGACGCAGGCGCTGGCGGGCATGCCCGGCGTGCAGCGCATCGACGTGGTCGAGATCAATCCGGCCTACCTGGACCTGATCCGGCAGTACGCCGTGGTATCGCCCATCCTCGCGGACCCGCGGGTTCACATCCATATCGACGACGGCCGCCGTTGGTTGAGGCGCCACGAGGCCGAACGCTTCGATCTCGTCGTCATGAACACCACTTTCCACTGGCGCGCGTACGCGTCGTTGCTGCTGTCGAAGGAGTTCATGCAGCTGGTCGACAGCCGCCTGGCGCCGGGCGGCATCTTTGCGTTCAACACCACGGGCAGCCTTGATGCCTTCCACACGGCGTCCACCGTGTTCCCGGCCGTGGGTCGCTACCTGAACTTTGCGTATGCCAGCCATCAGCCGCTGACGGCGCTGGCCGATGCGGAGCAGCGGTTGCGTGACTGCCGGCTTCATGGGCAGGCGGCCTTTCCTGCAGACCTGTTTGTCCCGGGGGCCATTGGCGAGCGCCTGGCCCGCGGGCCGCTGGTACCCGCCGAGCAGGACATGGCGGGCCGGCCCGCCGAGGTCATCACCGAGCTGAACATGCTGACCGAGTACCGCCATGGCATGCCGCCGCTGGCCGGGTTGCTGAAGCCATGGCTCCCCCCCACACCGCTGGATCAGTCGACAGGCGCGAGCCGGTGAGGCGGCGTTATGGCCGCTGCGTCCCGGCGGGCTTGCGGTCGCAGGCCTTGGTCAGGATGTCCTTGTCATAGTCGCCGAAATGCGTCACCGGCCGCGGGCCAGGCGCCCACTGGGCGGAGCCCACGCCGGGATAGCTGGACGCCTGCGCAATGTCCAGGCCCGCCAGGTCGAGCACGGTCGAGAACACGGACAGGGTGCTGACCGGTTGCTGCTGTCGGCTCAGCAGCCGGGCCCAGTCGGCGGCGCGCTGATCGCGCCAGCTGGCGCTGGCCCAGACGAAGAACGGCACATGGAAGTTCACCGCCGCGGCAAAGCCATGGCCGCCGCGCGGGCAGTCGCCGTCGAACAGCGACTCGCCATGGTCGGCCGCAAAGGTCAGCGTCGCCATGGCGCCGCTGCGCTCGATGAGCCGGATGACTTCGTCAACCACATGGTCGGTGTAGACCACGCTGTTGTCGTAGGCGTTGCGCAGTTCGTCGATGCGTTCGCGGCGCCAGATGTCGGCCTTGTCGGTGGGTGCCAGGGCCGGCTGAAAGCGTGCGAACTCCGCAGGGTAGCGGTGGGCATAGTGCAGATGACTGCCCAGCGTGTGCAGCACGATGAACTGCCGTTGGTCATTGCGAGCGAGGATGCCTGCCAGCGGCGGCAACAGTTCCCCGTCCTGCGCGCCGTGCGCCAGGTATTCGGCGCCGTTGATGAAGTGCTGCTCGTGCGCCTCGCGTGCCAGCACGGACACCGGCGTTTCGTGCCGGCCTGCCGCGCCTTGCGTGCTGAGCCAGTAGGTGCGGAATCCGGCCTGCTTGAACGCCGTGACCATCGAGGGCTCCGGCGTGTGCTGCAGCGCGGCGCCGGCAGGGCGGCGGGTCAACATCAGCGGAACTGACTCACGCGTGGCGGCTGCGGGGCTGGCCGCATCGGAAAACGCAGCCAGTTCACCGCGCTGGCCGCGGGCGTGCAATTGCGGCGTGGTGGATCTTTCCGCCCCAAAGAGGCTCCAACGGTCCGCGCGGGCGGTCTCGCCGATGACCAGCACGTGCACCACCCGTTGCGCCGCAGCCGGAGATCGCAGCTGGGGCTTGAAGTCGAAGGACTGCACGTTGCGCATGTGGGCATCCAGCGCCCGCTGGTGTTCCGCGAAGCGGGCCCAGCGCAGTGGCAGACCCCAGGGGAAGGAGGTCTCCAGCTGCTGCGCCAGCGGGCTGTCCGCCGGGCCATTCAGCGAATGCTGCAGGTAGGAGGGCGTCTGGCCAGGCTGGATGACGGTGTCAGCCTCGGCGGTCAAAACCTCGCCCAGGCCGATGAATGCGAGCAAGGTCGCGGTCGCGCCCAGCACCCACCAGCGTGAACGGTGGGTCCAGCGCCAATCCGCCCGCCACAGCTGTCGTCCCAGCCAGGCGATGGCGCCCAGCTGCAGCGTCGTCGCAATCAGCACCGGAAGCATCCAAGGCCCCAGCCAGCTGCTGACCTCGTCCCAGTGCGTGTCGGCGATGACGCCGTACAGATGCGGGCCTGAGACGAGGCGGAAATGTGCGATGTAGAAGGTCTCCCAGGGGCTGAGCACCGCAGCCAATAGCAGCAGCCAGAGCCAGCGCCTGACTCGGCCTACCAACGCGGCCAACACAGCCCAGAAGCCCAGGGTCAGGTACACGGGCAGTGGCGCCATCGCCGAACCGTCTGCCACGGCCTGGGACAGGCGCCACGCCACCGGCAGCAGCGCCAGCAGGAAGAGCCATGCAGCGGCGATTACAGCACTGGCAGTTGCCCCCGGTAGGGAGTGACGGCTCAACATTGCGGCAGGAAAGAGAGAAGGGGGCGCGAGGCCCCCTTGCATTGCCAGGGCATTGCGGCCTTGGCGGTTGGGTGTCGGTTCAGGTCAATCAGGTGCCGGTGCCGGAAGCGACGTTGCCCTTGGTCAGGTAGTCCTGGACCGCCTTGATCGTCACGTTCTTGGCATCGACGGTCCACGCGATGTTGGAGCTGGTGTCGGCGCCGGCGAAGTTGGGCGTCACGGTGATGTCGACAGCTTTAGTGTCACCAATGCCAGCAGCGAGCTTGGCAGTGATGACGCCCGCACTGACGGACGCCGTGGTGATTTCCTTGGTGGCTGTGTACTCAGGAATGCCGTTCTTGCCGGTTTCGCAGTCGGTCAGAGCACCTTGCTCCTGCGCGCACAGACCAATCGCCGTCTTCAGCGAGTTCAGGCTGCCCAGTGCGGCGGCGGCCTTGGACTTGGCGGTGTAGTCCTTGTACTGCGGAATGGCCACAGCGGCCAGGATGCCGATGATCGCCACGACGATCATCAGTTCGATCAGGGTGAAACCTTGTTGTACACGCTTCATGGTGAACTCCTCGAAGGCCGGAACGGCCGCTGGTAAAAGGGTTTGCAGTCAGCGACCGACACTCGCCGACCGCACGCCAGACATGGTGCAGCCTGCGTGCCAGCTTTCAGAGCCCGAAAAAACGTGATTTCCTGCTCGGTTTCCCTCGACCCACCCGGTCAGGTCAACCAT
>JBKBVY010000075.1:0-13155 GCA_046289335.1 Roseateles sp.
CGGGCCAGCGGCTGGGGCGCGGCGTCCAGCAGCCAGTGGAAGACGGCGAACACCAGCAGCGCCCAGCCCGCCATCGCGAACACGAAGGACGGCGTCCACAGCGACTTGTTGATGGGCATCAGCCAGGCGTCCAGCACCTGGCCCAGCCACAGCGAGGCCAGGCCCCACAGCACCCAGGTCATGGTCTTCTCGGCCGGCTGCTTCTGCGAGGCCAGCACATAGCCGGCCAGCACGCCCAGCAGCTGCGAGGCCACGGCCGGCAGCGTGCTTAGCAGGCCCTCGGGGTCCCAGGTCTTGGCCTGGCGCCACAGGTGGCCGTCCATCAGCGCCCGGTCCAGCCAGGCGCCCACGTCCTTGCCGGGCTCCAGCACGCCCTGGTGCACCACGCCGTCGGCGTCCGGCACCGGCACGCCCAGCTGCACCACCGAGTAGAAGGCCAGCAGCGCGACGGCCCACAGCGCCACGCCGCGCGCGCCGCACCAGATGACGATGGGCGCGGCCAGCGCCGTGCACAGGCCCAGGCGCTGCAGCACGCCGGGGATGCGCACGCTGCTGAAGTCGAAGCTGGGAATGAGGTTGAGCAGCAGGCCGATGGCGATGATGATGGCCGCGCGCTTCCAGGTGGCCAGCAGCAGCGCGGTCTTGTCGGCGCCGCCCTGCGCGCGGCGAGCCAGGCTGATGGTCATGGCCATGCCGGCGATGAACACGAAGAAGGGGAACACCCAGTCCGTGAACGTCCAGCCATGCCACTTGGCATGCAGCAGCGGCGCGTAGACATGGCCCCAGTCGCCGGGGTTGTTGACCAGCAGCATGGACGCGATGGCAAAGCCCCGGAAGGCGTCGAGGCTGAGGACACGCTGGTTCACGCGTCCACCTTCTTGCCGAAGTCGTCCGGCACCTTGATCAGCGCCGTCATCGCAAAGCTCGGGATGGTGGCCACCAGCACCCAGACGAAGAAGGGCACGTAGCCGATCTGGTCCTGCAGCCAGCCGCTCCACATGCCGGGGATCATCATCCCGAGCGCCATGAAGCCGGTGCAGATCGCGTAGTGCGCGGTCTTCTGCGGGCCTTCGGAGACGTGGATCATGTACATCAGATAGGCCGTGAAGCCCAGGCCGTAGCCGAACTGCTCCACCGCCAGCGCGCTGCTGATGACGGCCAGGCTGGTCGGGTGCGTCAGCGCCAGCGCCAGGAAGGCCACGTTGGGCACGTGCATGGCCAGCACCAGCGGCCACAAGGCCTTCTTCAACCCGACCCTGGAGATCACCCAGCCGCCCACCAGCCCGCCCAGCGTCAGCGCGGTGAGGCCCACGGTGCCGTAGGCGATGCCCACCTGCTTGGTGGACAGCCCCAGGCCGCCCTGCTCGATGGGGTCCAGCAGGAAGGGCGTGGCCAGCTTCAGCAGCTGCGCTTCGGGGAAGCGGTACAGCAGCAAAAAGGCCAGCACGACGAGGATGCCGGGCTTCTTGAAGTAGCTGGCGAACACCGCGAAGAACTCGGCCACCAGACCGCGGGCGGCCGAGCTGCCCACGCCGCGTACGTCCGCCGCTGGCCGCGGCAGCACCAGCGAATGCCAGGCTGCCAGCAGCACGAACAGCCCGCCCAGCAGCCAGAACACCCAGGTCCAGGCCTGCACCGCGCTGCCGGTGCGCTCGGTCAGCTCGCCGGCCAGGTACACCAGCCCGCCCTGGCCGCCGATGTTGGCGAGGCGATAGAAGGTGGAGCGCACGCCGACGAAGGCCGCCTGCTGGTGCTGCGGCAGCGCCAGCATGTAGTAGCCGTCGGCGGCGATGTCGTGCGAGGCCGACGCGAAGGCCATCAGCCAGAACACCGCCAGCGTCATCTGGAAGGCGCGCTCGGTGGGCAGCGTCAGCGCCACGCCGGCCAGCGCCGCGCCGACGAAGAACTGCAGCACCGTGACCCACAGCCGCTTGGTGCCGAACAGCTCGGCCAGCGGCGACCACAGCGGCTTGATGACCCAGGGCAGGTAGAGCCAGCTGGTGTAGAGCGCGATGTCGGTGTTGGAGAAGCCCAGGTTCTTGTACATGACGACCGACAGGGTCATCACGACGACATAGGGAATGCCTTGGCCGAAGTAGAGCGTGGGGATCCACGCCCAGGGGGAGCGTTTCATGAAGCGAGGGCCTTGCCCACGTTGCCGTCGGCCTGGTCCAGCAGGGCCCGGGCGGTTGCGACGTCCACGCCGCGCTTGAGCATGACCAGCGCCGTCTTCACATGGTGGTCGCATTGCGCGAGCGCGGCCTGCGCATCGGCCTCGCTGGCACCGGAGGCGCGCACGGTCAGCGCCAATGCGCGCTTCACCAGCTTGGCGTTGGTGGCCTTCAGGTCCACCATCAGGTTGCCGTAGACCTTGTTCAGCCGCACCATCAATGCCGACGAGAAGGTGTTCAGCGCGATCTTCTGCGAGGTGCCGGCCTTCAGCCGCGTGCTGCCGGAGATGACCTCGGGCCCGGTGTCCAGCGTGATGCCGATGTGGGCCTGCTGGGTGACGGGCGCGCCGGGGTTGTTGGCAAAGCCGATGGTCAGCGCGCCGGCCGCACGGGCCGCCTCCATTGCGCCCAGCACATAGGGCGTGCCGCCGCTGGCGGCCAGCAGCAGGGCCACGTCGTTGGGGCCGGGGTTCAGCGCGGCAAGGTCGGCGGCACCCTGGGCGCGGTCGTCCTCGGCGCCCTCGACGGCGACGAACATGGCCTGGGTGCCGCCGGCGATGACGGCCACCGCGCGCTCGCGCGGCCACGAGAAGGTGGGGTAGAGCTCCACGCTGTCCAGCACGCCCAGGCGCCCCGAGGTGCCGGCGCCCGCATACAGCAGCCGGCCGCCCGCGCGGATGCGCGGCAGCGCGGCGTCCACGGCCGCGGCCAGCTGTGCTGCTGCGGCCTTCACCGCGGCGATCGCGGCGTTCTGGTCGTCGATGAAGGCCTCCAGCAGCGCCGGCGTGGCGTAGGTGTCGAGGTCGGGGTGGCGGGTGCTCGGAGTCTCGGTGTTCAGCATGGGATGCGGCAGCAAAGCTGCCGCACTCTAGCTGCTGGCGTCACCGCATGACGAATGCCGCCCGTCACGCCGACCATAACGGCAGGTAATCCAGTGACGGTGACCGACCCCGCCGCCGGGTCATGCCGGCTTGGCTATCCTGAGCCCCACCCGACCACCGAGGCCCTGCCATGTCCCGACTGCTGACCGCCCTGTTGACCGCGCTGATCATCCCCACCGCCCACGCCGCCCTGGCCGTCGGCGCGCCGGCGCCCGACTTCACCGCCGAGGCCGCCGTGGGCGGCCAGCCCTTCAAGTTCAACCTCGCCGAGGCGCTGAAGAAGGGGCCGGTGGTGCTGTACTTCTATCCCAAGGCCTTCACCAGCGGCTGCACGGTGGAGGCCCACCAGTTCGCCGAGGCCACCGACAAGTTCAAGGGCCTGGCCAACACCACCGTCATCGGCATGTCCAACGACAACATCGACACGCTGAAGAAGTTCAGCGTCGAGGCCTGCCGCAACAAGTTCGCCGTGGCGGCCGATCCGGCCGGCAAGGTCATCCGCGCCTACGACGTGGAGCTGAAGATGGTGCCCGGCACCATGGCCGACCGCGTCTCCTACCTGATCGCCCCGGACGGCAAGGTCGCCGCCGTGCACGCCAGCATGAACCCCGACGGCCACATCGCCGCCATGCTCAAGGCCGCCGAGCAGCTCAAGAAGTGATCGCCGCGCTGGGCACCGCCGCGCTGCTGCGCGCCTACCGCGCGGGCGAGCTGTCGCCGGTGGAGGTCATGCAGGCGGTGCTGGACCAGGCCGCCGCGCGTGAGCCCCAGCTGCATGCGCTGTGCGCCGTGCATGCCGACGCGGCCCTCGCCGCCGCGCGCGCCAGCGAGGCCCGCTGGCGGGCCGGCGCGCCGCTGCCGCTGGACGGTGTGCCCGTCACGCTGAAGGAAAACATCGCCGTGCCCGGCGCGCCCTACCGCCTGGGCACGGCCGCCACGCCCGACGACGCGGTGGCCCATTTCGAGGCCCCGCCCGCCGCGCGGCTGCGCGAGGCCGGGGCCATCGCGTGGGCCCGCACCACCATGCCCGACTACGGCATGCTCAGCTCCGGCCTGTCCAGCCTCTATGCCGAGCCGGCGCGCAACCCCTGGGACATGGCGCTGACGCCCGGCGGCTCCAGCGCCGGTGCCGCCGCCGCGGCCGCTGCGGGCTACGGCCCGCTGCACCTGGGCACCGACATCGGCGGCTCCATCCGCCTGCCCGCCGGCTGGTGCGGCCTGGTGGGCCTCAAGCCCAGCCATGGCCGCGTGCCCATACAGCCGGCCTATGCCGGCCGGGTGGCCGGGCCGCTGACGCGCACGGTGGACGATGCCGCGCTGATGCTGGCCGCGCTGGCCCGGCCCGATGCGCGCGACCCCACCCAGCTGCCGCCCGGCCCCGTCGCGCCGCGGCCCCTGGAGCTGCGCGGCCTGCGCCTGGGCCTGTGGCTGGATGCCGGTTGGGGCGCGGCCGTGCAGCCCGAGGTCGAGGCGGTCATCCGCGCCGCCGCGCTCGCCTTCGAGCGGGCCGGCGCCGTCGTCGAGCCGCTGCCGGCCTTCACGACGCGCGAGATGGGCGACGGCATGGACCGCTTCTGGCGCATGCGCTCGTGGCTGGACATCTCGGCCCTGCCGCCCGAGCGCCGCGCCCGGGTGCTGCCCTACATCCTCGACTGGGTGGCCCCCGCCGCCGGCTACGACGGCGCGACCGTCTTCCACGGCTACAGCCAGATGCAGGCGCTGCGCGAGGCGGCCAACGCGGCCTGCGAACCCTTCGACTTCGTGCTCTCGCCGGTGGCGCCCATGCCCGCCTTCCCGGCCCACCAGGCCAGCCCGCTGCACGACCCCGCGCGGCCCTTCGAGCACATCGCCTTCACGCTGCCCTTCAACATGAGCGAGCAGCCGGCGCTGGCCATCAACGCGGGCTACACGGCGCAAGGCTTGCCCATCGGCCTGCAGATCATCGGCCGGCGCTTCGACGACGCCGGCGTGCTGGCGCTGGGCGCCTGCTGGGAGCGGCTCAGACCGGAGCAGCGCCCATGGCCGCTGGGCGCTGCTTGACGCCCCTCGCGCGGCCATGAACATCGCGGTCATCGGCGGCGGCATTGCCGGCCTGGTGGCCGCCTGGCAGCTGTCGCGCCGCCACGCGGTGACGCTGTTCGAACGCCATGCCCGGCCCGGCTTCGTCGCCAGCTCGGTGGCGCTGGACGACGGCGCCGCGGGCCTGCGCGTGGACGTGCCGCTGCGCGTCTTCTACCCCGGCTACTACCCGACGCTGACGCGGCTGTACGCCGAACTCGGCATCGCCACCGAGCCGGTCAACTACGCCACCACCTTGACCGGCGCGGACGGCCACGCCTACTTCCGCTGGCGCAATGCCCGCCTGGGCGGCTGGTCCCTGCCCTATGTGCTGCCGCAGGACGTGGCCAGCCCGCGCGCCTGGCGCATCCTGCGCGGTGCGCTGCGCTTCCAGGCCCGGGCGCGCGCGGCGCTGGCGGCGGGCGGGCTGGGCGGTGCCAGCATCGGCGAGTTCGTCGCGGCCGAGCGCATCGAAACGGACTTCGTCGACGGCCTGCTGCTGCCGACCCTCGCCACCATCGCCACCTGCAGCACCGCCGACGCGCGCGCCTACCCCGCCGCCGTGGTGGCCGGCTATGCCACGGCCGGCGTGGCGCGCCAGAGCGTGCATCGCGCCCGCGACGGCGCCGACGCCGTGGCCGCCCGGCTGCTGGCCGGCATCGCGCGCGTGCAGTGCAGCGCCGGCGTGGCGGTCGTGCGCCGCGAGGCCGGCGCCGAGCGCGTGCGGGTGCAGCATGCGGCGGGCGTGGAGGCCTTCGACCACGTCGTCTTCGCCACCCAGGCCAACCAGGCCCTCGCGCTGCTGGCCGACGCCGCGCCGGACGAGGCCGCGGCGCTGGCCGCCTTCCGCTACCGGGCGCTGGAGGTGCTGATGCACCGCGACACCGCGCTGATGCCGGCCCGCCGCGCCGACTGGTCGCCGGTGAATGCGCGGGTCTGCGCCGAACACGCGCAGCCCGAAAGCACCATCTGGATCAACCGCGTGCAGCCGGCGCTGCGCCACGCCGCGCCGCTGTTCCAGACCGTCATGCCGCAGCGCGCGCCGCGCGCCGACAGCGTCATCGGCCAGGCTCGCTTCGAGCGCCCGCTGGTCGATGCCGGCAGCGCCGCCGCCCTGGCCGGCGGGCTGCTGATGCGCCGCGGCCAGGCCATGACGGCCACCGCCGCTGGCGCACCGCTCAGTGCCGACGAGCGCGCGCTGCATGCACTGAACCGCCTGGGCTACGGCCCGCGCCCGGCTGATGCCGCCGCCATTGCTTCACAGGGCGCCGAGCGTTGGCTGGCACGCTTCCTGGACGAACAGCTGCAGCCCGAGCGGCTGCCGGTGCCCGAAGCGCTGGCCGCGCGGCTGGACGGCCTGGAGGTGCTCAAGCTCGACCCGGCCCAGCTGCTGGGCCGCTACCGTGACGCGGTGCGCGCGGCCCGCGAGGCACGGCGCGAGCAGGCCAAGGGCGAGACGCCCAGTGCCGACGCGCTGAATGCGGTGCGCGAGCAGGTGCGCCCGCTGGTCGTGCAGGCCGCCACCGCGCGGCTGGCGCGGGCGCTGCACAGCCCGGCGCAGCTGCAGGAGGTGTTGACCGAGTTCTGGTTCAACCACTTCAACGTGTTCGCCGGCAAGAACGCGGTGGGCGTGCTGGTGGCCGACTACGAGCAGCGCGCCATCCGCCCGCATGTGCTGGGGCGCTTCCGCGACATGCTGGGCGCCACGGCCAAGCATCCGGCCATGCTGATCTACCTGGACAACGCGCAGAGCGTGGGTGCCGGCACGCGGCCACGCATGGCGGCCAATGCGGCACGCGCCCGTGGGCTGAACGAGAACTACGCGCGCGAGCTGATGGAGCTGCACACGCTGGGCGTGGACGGCGGCTACACGCAGCGCGACGTGACCGAGCTGGCCCGCATGCTGACCGGCTGGGGCATCAACGCCCGCGCCGGCCGCGGCGACGCCTTCGAGTTCGACCCGCGCCGCCACGACAACGGCCCCAAGACCTGGCTGGGCCAGACCGTGACCGGCGCCGGCCAGGCCGAGGGCGAGCGCGCGCTGGACCTGCTGTCGGCCCATCCGTCCACGGCCCGCCACCTGGCCTACAAGTTCGCCCAGGCCTTCGTGGCCGACGAGCCGCCGCCGGCGCTGGTGGCGCGACTGGCCGAGCGCTTCCAGGCCACGGGCGGCGACCTGCGCGAGTTCACGCGCGCGCTGCTGCAGTCCGACGAGTTCTGGCAGCGCGAGGCCTACCAGGCCAAGTTCAAGACGCCCTACCAGTACCTGGTGTCCAGCCTGCGCGCGCTGGACCTGCCGCTGGGTGCGCCGCAGCCGCTGCTGCAGGCGCTCGTGCAGGCCGGCCAGCCGCTGTACGGCGCGCAGACGCCCGACGGCTACAAGAACACCGCCCGCGCCTGGCGCAACCCCGAGGCGCTGACGCAGCGGGTGCAGCTGGCCACCACGCTGGGCCAGCGCAGCGGCGTCAGCGCCGAGCGCCTGACCAGCACGCTGGGCGCCGCCGTCAGCGAGCCCACGCGCCGCACGCTGGCGACCGAACCCGCCGGCCAGCAGGTGGCCCTGCTGCTGGCAAGTCCCGACTTCATGAAGAGGTGAACACGATGCTCCGACGCCAATTGCTGCACTTCGGTGCCTTCACGCTGGGCGGCCTGCCCGTCTCGCTGGTGCGCGCGCAGTCGACTTCGCAGAAGAAGCTGGTCGTCGTCATGCTGCGCGGCGCGGTGGACGGCCTCTCGGTCGTGGCGCCCTACGGCGAGCGCGAGTACGCCGCCGGCCGGCCGCAGATCGCGCTGCCCGCGCCCGGCGCCGAGGAGGGCCTCATCAAGCTGGACTCGCTGTTCGGCCTGCACCCCTCGCTGGCCATGCTCAAGCGCCACTGGGACGGCGGCCAGCTGGCCTTCGTGCAGGCCAGCGGCTCGCCCGACCCGACGCGCTCGCACTTCGACGCGCAGGACTACTTCGAGTCCGGCACGCCGGGCCGCAAGTCCACGCCCGATGGCTGGATGAACCGCCTGCTGGCCGCGCTGCCCGGCGAGCCGGCGCCCACGCGCGCCATCAGCCAGGGCCAGACGCCGCCGCGCATCTTTGCCGGCACGGCCAGCGTCGCCAGCCTGGGCCTGGGGCCCAATGCGCTGCAGCGCCGCGCCATCGACAACCCGCAGATGCAGGCCGGCCTGGCCAAGCTCTATGCCGGCGACGCCCAGCTCAGCGGCACGCTGCGCGACACCACCGAGGGCCGCGGCGAGATGGCGCGCAGCATGGCCTCGGGCATGGCGGGCGAGCGCTCCATGGACCCCTCGGCCGATGCCGGTGCGCCGTCGGCGCGCAGCTTCGCGGCCGATGCGCGGCGTCTGGGCACGCTGATCCGCAAGGACCCGCACACCCAGCTCGCCTTCACGTCGGTGGGCGGCTGGGACACCCACGTCAACCAGGGCGCGGCGCGCGGCCAGCTGGCCAACCGGCTGGCCAGCCTGGGCGAAGGGCTGGATGCGCTCAGCCAGGGCCTGGGCGATGCGTTCAGGGACACGGTCATCGTCGTGGCCAGCGAGTTCGGCCGTACCGTGCGCCAGAACGGCACCGGCGGCACCGACCACGGCCGCGGCAACGTCATGTGGCTGCTGGGCGGCTCGATTGCGGGCGGCCAGGTGCTGGGCGACTGGCCAGGGCTGGACAGGGCCGCGCTGGCCGACGGCCGCGACTTGGCCGTGACGACCGACTTCCGCCAGGTGCTGTCCGTCGTGCTGCAGCGCCACCTGGGCCTGTCGGAAACCGCACTGGCAACAGTGTTTCCGCAGTCACCGCAGACTTGGCGGCATGCGGACAAGCTGATGCGGAGCTGACGCCGCTGCGGCCTCACGCAGGAGATGGAAATGACGCGAATCCCGTTCTCGCCCTTCGCCCTGTGCTGTGTGGTGGCGGTGCTGGCCTATTGCTTCCTGGTGGTGGTCGGCGCGAGCTGAACGCCGTTACAGGCCGCGCTTGGCCTGGGTCAGTAGCGTGCAGACCTCGGTGGACACCTGGGCAAATTTCGAGCCCGAGCCGATCAGTTGATCAGCCGCTTCGTACTGCCCTTGATTGATTTGGCGCGCCACGGCCGCAGCGGTTTGATGGAACTCCGCATGCTTGGCAATGAGATCGACGAACGTAGGTCGGTTGCCCCAGCGGCGCTGGCCGTCGCCGTGCAGCCAGCGGCCCAACACGCACTGATCGTCCCGGCAGATGGTGTCGGCGTCCAGCCGTGCTTTGTCTGCAATCGCTTTGCGGAGTTTGACCTTCCAATCGCGATGCGCGGTGATGGCGGCGTTGAAGTCGAAGTCATCGCCGATTGCCGCCGTGTTGGCCGCAGGCGTCAGCGTCAGGCCCTGTGGCAGCCGGAATCGGGCCACCTCTGCGGCCAGGCTGCCGGCCTGCTGCTTCATCGTCTCTGACGCGGCTGCAGTTTCTTCGACGAGTGCCGCGTTTTGTTGTGTTGCGCGGTCCAGTTCCTGCACGGCCTGGCCGATCTGCGCGATGCCCAGGCTTTGCTCGCGCGCAGCGGTGGCCACCTCGCCCAGTAACTGATCCACGCGCTGCGAGCCCACGACGATCTGCTCTATGGTCTCGCTGGCCCGCCCGACCGTGGCGGCGCCGGCCTCGACCTGATCGACGCTGTGGGAGATCAGGTTTTTGATTTCCTTGGCCGCTTCCGCACTGCGTTGGGCCAGCATGCGCACTTCGCCGGCCACCACTGCAAATCCCCTGCCCTGGTCACCCGCGCGGGCGGCCTCCACAGCCGCGTTCAGCGCAAGGATGTTGGTTTGGAAGGCGATGCCGTCGATGGTGCCGATGATGTCGGCGATGCGTGCGGAGGAGGCCCGAATGCCTGCCATGGTTTGCGCCACCTCCTGCATCACGCGCCCGCCGTCGGCGGCGGTCTGGGCGTTCTGGCGTGCCAACTGGGAAGCCTCGGCGGTGTGTTCGGCGCTGCTGGTCACGGTGGAGGAAATCTCTTCCATCGACGCCGCCGATTCCTCCAGATTGGCCGCAGCCTGCTCGCTGCGCGCCGACAAGTCCATCGCGCCGCGGGCGATTTCGTCGCTGGAGTGCACGATCTCATCGCTGGTGTGGCGAACGCGCAGCACCATCTGGCGCAGCGAATCCTGCATGCGGGCCAAGTCGTGCATCAGCTCGGCGGCTTCGTCACGGCCCCAGGGCGAGGGCGAGCTGGTGAGATCGCCATCGGTGATGGCGTGCAGATGGCGGCGCGTCTCGTTCAGCCCGCCAGTCATGACCTTGTAGAAGCAGAGGAACAGGTAGCCTGCCACCAGCAGCACCGCGAGCAGCACCACTCCCAGGCGCTGTGTGTCCTTGCTGCGGGCATTGCGCAGGTCATCGACATACGTGCCCGAGCCGATGATCCAACCCCAGGGCTGGAAGCCCATCACGTAAGAGATCTTGTCCTGCGCCTGATCCTGGCCGGGCCTGGGCCATTGGTAGTGGACGAAGCCGCCGCCGCTTTGACGAACGGTGTCGGCAAAGGCCTTGAACATCGTCACGCCGTTGGCGTCCTTGATGTCGCTGCCATCCTGTCCGTCCAGCGCCGGCTTGACCGGGTGCATGACCACGCGCGCCTGCAGGTCGCTGATGAAGAAATACTCGTCACGGTCATAGCGGAGCTGCGCGATGGCCTTCCTGGCCAGCGCCTGGGCCTGCTCCCGCGGCAGCCCCTCAGCCTCCTGGCGCTGGGCCCAGGCCAGCACGCCGTGCGCCACCTCCACATGCTGGCGGGTGGCGGTCTTGCGGGCTTCCATCAACTGATTCGTGTGAGATTGGAGCAGCCAGACCGACAGCAGCACCAGCGGCAGCAGCATCGAGGTCGAGAGCAGCAGTGCTTTACTGGCGAAAGACAGGCTGCGGAACAGCCGCACACCCGGCGCCCACAGGCCATGGTGATCAAAGAAGCCGGAGCGATCAGGTTGCTTCAACGGTGGCATGAGCATCCGATGCGTGGTTGCAAGGCGCGCCAGTCTATGAAGCGACGGGTTGTCGGGCCGCTGAGTAGCGGGCGCGTCTGTGCAAAAGTACGCATTGCCTGATTGGCAGCCGGCATGGCTGCCGGCATCGGGCCTTGGCCTGTCTGGCCATCAAACTGTCCGGACGCTGTCCGCGGACAGCGTCCGCGGCGCCAAGTCCTTGATTCACAAGGTCGGCCGCCATGGCACGGCGCTTGCGAAAGTCCGGCCATGAACACCGGCTTTCGCGACACCTCCGAGCAGGACCGACTGCTCGCCCAACCCTCCCGGCGCTGGCCGCTGCTGCTGGCCGGCGGCGTGGTGCTGGCGGCGGTGCTGGCCTTCGTGGCCGGCCCGCGGCTGCGGCAGCTGCTGTCCGCCGACACGACGGTCAGCGCCGCGCGGCTGACGCTGGCCACCGTGGACATCGCGCCGCTGACGCGCGACGTGGCGGGCGAGGGCCGCGTCGTCGCGGCGCAGAGCCCCACGCTGTTCGCGCCCGGCGCCGGCACGGTCACGCTGGCCGTGCAGGCGGGCGATCCGGTGAAGAAGGGCCAGGTACTGGCCCGCGTGGACTCGCCCGAGCTGACCAACCGGCTGGCCCAGGAGCGCAGCAACGTCGACGCGCTGCGCGCCGACCTGGCGCGCGCCGAGGTCGATGCCCGCCAGCAGACCGCCGCGCTGCAGAGCGCCTACGAGAACGCCCGCATCGACCAGCAGACCGCACAGAACGACCTGGCCCGCCAGACCCAGGCCTTCCAGGCCGGCGCGACGGCGCGCATGCAGGTCGAGCGCGCCCAGGACACCCTGGCCAAGGCCAAGCTGGCGCTGGACCAGGCGGCCGCGCTGCGCGGCCTCAAGACCGACAGCCTGAAGCTGGACGTGCAGGCCAAGCAGAGTGCGCTGGCGCGCCAGCAGCTGCTGGTGGCCGACCTGGAGCGCCAGGTGGCCGAGCTGCAGGTGCGTTCGCCGGTGGACGGGCAGGTGGGCCAGCTCTTCATCGCCGACCGCACCAACGTCGCCCGCGACGCCAAGCTGATGTCGGTCATCGACCTGTCGGCGCTGGAGGTGCAGATGCAGGTGGCCGAGAGCTTCGCCCGCGAGCTGCAGCCCGGCATGCCCGGCGAGATCTCGGGCAACGGCCAGCGCTGGCCCGGCCAGGTCAGCTCGGTGTCGCCCGAGGTCGTCAACGGCGAAGTGGCCGCGCGGCTGCGCTTTGCCGGCGCCCAGCCCGAACAGCTGCGCCAGAACCAGCGCCTGTCGGTGCGGGTGCTGCTGGACCGCCGCGACAAGGTGCTGGGCGTGGCGCGTGGCAGCTTCGTCGACGAGGGCGGCGGCAGCCATGCCTATGTGCTGCGCAATGGCGTGGCGGAGAAGGTGGCCGTCAAGCTGGGCGCGCGCTCGCTGGAACGGGTCGAGGTGCTGTCGGGCCTCGCGGCCGGCGACCGCGTCGTGGTCTCCGGGGCCGAGAACTTCAAGGGCGCGGATCGCGTGCTCGTGGCTGATTGAACGAGGAAACAACCATGCTCCAGATGGAAAAACTGCAGAAGGTCTACCGCACCGAGATGGTCGAGACCTATGCGCTGCGCGACTTCAACCTGACCGTCAAGGAAGGCGAGTTCGTCGCCGTGACCGGTCCGTCGGGCTCGGGCAAGACCACCTTCCTGACCATCGCCGGGCTGCTGGAGGCCTTCAGCGCCGGCAGCTACAAGCTGGACGGCATCGACGTGAGCCGCATGGACGACGGCCAGCGCTCGCGCATCCGCAACCAGAAGATCGGCTTCATCTTCCAGGCCTTCAACCTCATCCCGGACCTGAACGTGCTGGACAACATCGAGGTGCCGCTGCGCTACCGCGGCATGGGCGGGGCGGAGCGCAAGAAGCGCGCCGCCGACGCGCTGGCCCGCGTGGGCCTGTCGGCCCGCGCCAAGCACTACCCGAACGAGCTGTCCGGCGGCCAGCAGCAGCGGGTGGCCATCGCCCGCGCGCTGGTGAAGAAGCCAGCGCTGGTGATCGCCGACGAGCCCACCGGCAATCTGGATTCGGAGACCGGC
>JBKBVY010000076.1:0-13151 GCA_046289335.1 Roseateles sp.
TCACCTTGGCCTCGTCGCGGTTGAAGGCAATGCCCGAAACGACGGCTTGTTCCATGTTCTCGTCCTCTTCGAAAGTGATCAGCGTGCCGGAGGTGGCCTCTTCATTGATGTCGATGTCCCAGGGCGTGAAGCTGGACAGCACGCGCAGCGGCACGCGGTACTTGCCGGCGAACTCCACCGAGCGGATCTGCAGGATCTTGGAGCCCAGCGACGCCATCTCCAGCATCTCCTCGAAGGAGATGGAGTGCAGGCGGCGCGCCTCGGGCACGATGCGCGGATCGGTGGTGTAGACGCCGTCCACGTCGGTGTAGATCAGGCACTCGTCGGCCTTCATCGCGGCGGCGATGGCCACGGCCGAGGTGTCGGAGCCGCCGCGGCCCAGCGTGGTGATGTTGTTGTCGGCGTCGACGCCCTGGAAGCCGGCGACGACGACGACCTTGCCCGCGGCCAGGTCGGCACGCACGCGCTTGTCATCGATGCTCTCGATGCGCGCCTTGGTGTAGGACGAGTCGGTCGCGACCGGCACCTGCCAGCCGGTGTAGCTGACCGAAGGGATGCCCTCGGCCTGCAGCGCGATGGCCAGCAGGCCCACCGAGACCTGCTCGCCGGTGGCGGCGATCATGTCCAGCTCGCGCATGACCTCGGGGGTCATGCTGGCCGGCGACAACTCCTTGGCCAGACCCAGCAGGCGGTTGGTTTCGCCGCTCATCGCCGAGGGCACCACCACCAGCTGGTGGCCGGCGCGCACCCATTTGGCGACGCGCTTGGCGACGTTGCGGATGCGATCGGTGGACCCCATCGAGGTGCCGCCGTACTTGTGGACGATCAAAGCCATGAGATTGAGCGAAGGCTGAAGACGGAGCCGCCGGGACGGCATGCTCGCAAACCCCCGATTTTATGCAGGGCAACCGGCCCCGCCTTCGCGCTGAGGCAAGGCTGAGTCCTCCAGCCAGCACAGAGACAGCGCGGGCTCATCTTCACCGGCGAAGGCGCGGGCATCCATGCCCAGCCCGGCAACCGCGACCAGCCGACCTTCGGCATCGAACAGCAGCGGCCCCTGGCGCCGCCACGGCGGCAGGCCCGCTTCCTGGCAGGCCTTCTTCAGGCTGCGTGCCGCCGATGCCGGTGCGCGCTGGAACTGCTCGCCGCCCTGCCGGCCATGCTGGCTGAGCCGGCCCAGCCGCGCGGCGGCAATGCCCGGCCGCCCCGGCGCCACCTGCCAGGCCCCACCCCAGCCCGTCTGCGGATACAGGCCCGGGCGGCTCAGGTCCAGCTCGCCCGCCGCCGGCTGCGCGGGCGAGGCCGGCACCCAGAACAGGCCTTCACGATAGGCGTGCAACGCGCCGCCCGGGGCGGGCCAGCTGGCCGTGGCGCCGGGCCGCCATTGCGTCAGCAGCCGCTCGACCAGCGTGGCAGGCGCCTGCACCTGCGGCGCCAGCCAGGCGCGCAAGGCATTGGCGGCACGTGCCGGCGACAGCTGCGTCAGCGCGGCCAGGTCCAGCCGCTCGGCCGTCGCCAGACGGGCCAGATCGGCCTGGGCCACCTCGGCGGCCAGCGCGTCGGCCTGCTGCATCCAGCGTGCCGCCTGAGCCAGGCCGGCTTCCGCTGCGGGGAATGCGGGCCAGAAGACCTGCCGCAGCCGGTTGCGCGCCAGTTGGGCATCGGCATTGCTGGGGTCCTCGATCCAGCGCAGCCCGTGCAGTTCGGCATAGACGCGGATGCGTTCGCGCGGCTGGTCCAGCCAGGGACGGGCCCAGCACAGGCCGTCGCGCCACTGCGCACGCGGCATGCCGGACAAGCCGGCCGTGCCCGCGCCCCGCATGGCCTGCAGCAGAAAGGTCTCGGCCTGGTCCTGGCGGTGGTGGGCCAGCAGCAGCAGATCGGCACCGGCCGCGGTGGCCAGGTCGTGCAGCCCGCGATAGCGGCCCTCGCGGGCCCAGGCTTCGATGCTGTCCCCGCGTGCGGGCGCGCCGCTCAGGCGGACGCTCGCAAAGGCGGCGCCGAACTCGCCGGCCACCCGCTCGCAGTGCAGCGCCCAATCGTCGGCCTGAGGCTGCAAGCCATGATGGACATGACAGGCCAGCACGCGCACGCCAGCGCGGGTCACCGCATGCAGCAGCGCCGTGGAGTCGAGACCGCCGCTGAAGGCGACCGCGACAAGGTCGTCGTTCTCAGCGATTCTTGGTGTCGCTGAAGCGGCCATAGGCCTGGACGCGCTCGTAGCGGCGGTCCAGCAGCTCGCGGGTCTTCAGGTCGCTGACCTGGCGCAGCGCGTCGCTGAGCGCGCGCTTCAGGTTGGACGCCATCTGCTTGGGGTCGCGGTGGGCGCCGCCGACCGGCTCGCTGACGATCTTGTCGATCAGGCCCAGCGCCTTCAGGCGATGCGCCGTGATGCCCAGCGCCTCGGCGGCGTCGGACGCGCGCTCGCTGCTCTTCCAGAGGATGGAGGCGCAGCCTTCCGGCGAGATCACCGAGTAGGCGGCGAACTGCAGCATCAGCACCTGGTCGGCCACGCCGATGGCCAGCGCGCCGCCGGAGCCGCCCTCGCCGATGACGGTGGCGATGATGGGCACTTCCAGCTGCGCCATCTCCAGGATGTTGCGGCCGATGGCTTCCGACTGGCCGCGCTCCTCGGCGCCGATGCCGGGATAGGCACCCATGGTGTCGATGAAGGTGAACACCGGCAGGCCGAACTTCTCGGCCAGCTTCATCAGACGCAGCGCCTTGCGGTAGCCCTCGGGACGGGGCATGCCGAAGTTGCGCAGCGTGCGCTCCTTCGCGTCAGCGCCGCGCTGGTGGCCGATGACCATGCAGGGCTGGCCGTTGAAGCGGGCCAGGCCGCCGACGATGGCAGCATCGTCGGCAAAGTGGCGGTCGCCGTGCAGCTCCTGGAACTCGGTGAAGACTTCAGCGCAGTAGTCCAGCGTCTGCGGCCGCTGCGGATGGCGCGCGATCTGGTAGACCTGCCAAGGCGCCACGCTGGCGTAGACCTCCTTGGTCAGCTGCAGGCTCTTCTTGGAGAGGCGGTCGATCTCCTCGGAGATGTCGACGGCCGACTCGCTCTGCACGTAGCGCAGCTCTTCGATCTTGGTCTCAAGCTCCGCGATGGGTTGCTCGAATTCCAGGAAGTGTTTCTTGCTCATCAGTAGTCCACAGGCAGCGGATCGAGGCTGCGCCAAATGTACCAAACCGCTACCGACCGGTAGGGCGCCCAGGCGTCGCCCACCTCGCGCGCTTCGGCACGGGACACGGGCTCGCCGGAAAAATAGTTGAGGCTGATGCCCTTCAACAGGCCGACGTCGTCCAGCGGCATCACGTTGGGGCGCATCAGGTGGAAGATCAGGAACATCTCGGCCGTCCAGCGGCCGATGCCGCGGATGGCGACCAGCTCCTCGATGATGGCTTCGTCGTCCATCTGCGCCCATTGGCGCACATGCACGCGGCCGGAGGCGAAGTGCTCGGCCAGGTCACGCAGGTACTCGACCTTGCGCGCGGACAGGCCGGCCGCCCGCTGCTCCTCCACGCCCAGCGCCAGCACGGCCGCGGGCTGGAACTTCGGCGTCAGCGCCACCCAGCGGTTCCAGACCGACTGGGCAGCCTTGACCGAGATCTGCTGGCCCACGATGGAGCGCGCCAGCGTCGCGAAGGCGTCGCCGCGGCTTTGCAGGCGGGCCTCGCCGAACTGCGGGATGAGCTTCTTCATGACCCGGTCGCGCTTGACCAGGTGCTTGCAGGCCTCGTCCCAATAGGGCGGGATGACTTCCGGCGGCATCAGCTCTTGACCCAGGTCGTGCCGCCCGGACCGTCTTTCAGCGTGATGCCCCTGGCCGTCAGCTCGGCGCGGATGGCGTCGGCGCCCGCAAAATCCTTGGCCGCCTTGGCGGCCGCGCGGGCGGCGATGCGCTCCTCGATCCAGGCCGCGTCGTCGGAGCCGCCCTGCAGATAGGCGCGCGGTGGCTGCTGCAGGATGCCCAGCACGCCGGCCAGCGCCTTCAGCAGCCCGGCCCGCTCGGGCGAGCGGTCGCGGTTGACCTCGTTGGCCAGCTCGAACAGCACGGCGATGGCACCGGGCGTGCCGAAGTCCTCGTCCATCGCCGTCTTGAAGGCGGCCGCGCTGGGCTCACTCCAGTCGATGGCGACGTCGGCGGGCGGCACGGTGTCCAGCGCGGTGTAGAGGCGGGTCAGCGCCGTGCGGGCGTCTTCCAGATGGGCGTCGCTGAAATTGAACGGCCGGCGGTAGTGGGTGCGCAGCATGAAGAAGCGCAGCGTCTCGCCGTCGAACTTCTGCAGCACGTCGCGAATGGTGAAGAAGTTGCCCAGGCTCTTGGACATCTTCTCGCCGTCGACGTTCAGGAAACCGTTGTGCAGCCAGTACTTCGCGAACGGGTAGCCGGCGCCCTGGCTCTGCGCAATCTCGTTCTCGTGGTGCGGGAACTGCAGGTCGGCGCCGCCGCCGTGGATGTCGAAGCTCTCGCCCAGCAGCGCGCAGCTCATGGCCGAGCACTCGATGTGCCAGCCCGGGCGACCCTCGCCGAAGGGCGCGGCCCACTTGGCATCGGCCGGCTCGTCGGCCTTGGCAGCCTTCCACAGCACGAAGTCCAGCGGGTCCAGCTTGCCGTCGTCGACCGCCACGCGCTCGCCGGCGCGCAAGTCGTCCAGGCTCTTGCCACTGAGCTTGCCGTAGCCGTCGAACTTGCGCACGGCATAGTTCACGTCGCCACCTTCGGCCCGGTAGGCCAGGCCGCGCTGCTCCAGGCGCTCGATGAGGGACAGCATCTGCGGCACATACTCCGTCGCGCGCGGCTCGTGGTCCGGGCGCAGCAGACCGACGGCGGCGAAGTCGGCGTGCATCGCGGCCGTCATCTCTTCGGTCAGCTGGCGGATGGTGATGCCGCGCTCCACGGCGCGCCGGATGATCTTGTCGTCGATGTCGGTGATGTTGCGCACATAGGTGACGGCATAGCCGCTGGCGCGCAGCCAGCGGTAGATGACGTCGAACGCCATGTTCATGCGCAGATGCCCCATGTGGCAGAGGTCGTAAACGGTGATGCCGCAGACATACATGCGCACCTGACCCGGCACGAGCGGCCGGAAGTCTTCGAGGGTGCGGCTGAGGGAGTTGTAGACGCGCAGAGACATGGGTCGGAACGAGGAGGTGCCCCCTGGGAGCCACCAACAAGAAGCCCCGCACCGGGGGCGGCCAGGCGGGGCTCATAGAATGATTTCAGTATAGCGGCCACCCCCCGGATTGCCTTTTCGGCCGCCTCCGCGACAACCCTCATGCGCCTGACCCTTCCCTCCCTCGCGCTGCTGCTGGCGCTGGCGACCACGCCCGCACAGGCAGACGACCTGGCCGACGCCCAACGCCTCTGGCTGGCCGGGCAGAAGCCCCAGGCCGTCGCCGTGGTGGAACAGGCGCTGACCCGTTCGCCGGACGACCTGCAGCTGCGCTTCACGCTGGGCGTGATGCGCATGGACCTGGGCGAGCGCGCCCAGGCACAGGCCATCTTCAAGCGTCTGACCCAGGACTTCCCCGACCTGGCCGACCCCTTCAACAACCTGGCGGTGCTGCACGCCGCCGCGGGCGAGCTGGACGCCGCCAAGGCCGCGCTGGAGCAGGCGCTGCGCCTGCAGCCCGAGCATGCACAGGCGCAGGAGAACCTGGGCGACGTGTTGCTGCGTCTCGCGCTGCGCGCCTACCAGCGCGCCCAGAAGGCCGCGACCGTGCCCAACGACGCACTGGCCGACAAGATCAACCGCACGCTGGCGCTGACGCGCGAGCTGCGTCCACGCTGAGCCTCGCGCATGACCAAGACCTTGCACCGACTGTTGTCCAGCCTGGTGGCCGCCTGCGCCCTCATCGGGCCTGCCGTCGCGCAGACCGTGAAGCTGCAGACCACCGAAGGCGACATCCGCATCCAGCTGAATGCCGAGAAGGCACCCAAGACGGTCGCCAACTTCCTGCAGTACGTGAAGGCCGGCCACTACAACGGCGTGGTGTTCCACCGCGTCATCGACGGCTTCATGATCCAGACCGGCGGCTATGACGCCAAGTTGAACGACCGCCCCGCCAAGCCCCCCTACCCGCGCCCGACCAAGCCGCCCATCCCGCTGGAATCGCACAACGGCCTGAGCAACGTGCGCGGCAGCATCGCGATGGCGCGCAGCAACCACCCGCACTCGGCGGCCTCGCAGTTCTTCATCAACGTCGTCGACAACCCCTACCTGGACGGCCAGCCCGACAATCCGGCCAGCGGCTATGCCGTGTTCGGCCAGGTCATCGAGGGCATGGAGGTCGTGGACAAGATCCGCACAGCCGAGGTCGCCCCCTACGACCAGCATCAGCACCTGCCCGTCAAGGCCATCATCATCAACAAGGCTCTGATCGAGCCCGCACCCAAATGAGCCAAGTCAAACTCACCACCAACCACGGCGACATCCTCATCGAGCTGGATGCCGAGAAGGCGCCTCTATCCGTCGCCAACTTCCTGAGCTACGTGCGCGCCGGACACTACGACGGCACGATCTTCCATCGCGTCATCAAGGGCTTCATGATCCAGGGCGGCGGCTTCGAGCCCGGCATGAAGCAAAAGCCCACCGAGGCGCCCATCCAGAACGAGGCCAACAACGGCCTGAAGAACGCCCACTACACGCTGGCCATGGCGCGCACCAACGCGCCGCACTCGGCCACCGCGCAGTTCTTCATCAACACGACCAACAACGGCTTCCTGGACTTCAAGTCCGAGAGCCCGTCAGGCTGGGGCTATGCCGTGTTCGGCAAGGTCATCGAGGGCCAGGACGTGGTCGACAAGATCGAGAAGGTCAAGACCAGCCGCTCGGACTTCCATGACGACGTGCCCGTCGAGCCCGTGGTCATCCAGAAGGCCGTCGAGGTTTGATCCACACGCTGACGGCGCCCGGGTCGTGGCAGCAGGTCGACCTGCTGTCCGATCTGCACCTGGGGCCGGACACGGCGGCGACGACCGCCCGGCTTGAGCGCCACCTCGCAGAGACGCCCGCCCAGGCGGTGCTACTGCTCGGCGACATCTTCGAGGTCTGGGTCGGCGACGACGCCAGGCACGAGCCCTTCGAGGCGGGCGTCGTCGCGATGTTGCGCGCGGCCAGCGCCCGAATCGCACTGTTCTTCATGCCGGGCAACCGCGACTTTCTCGTCGGCCCCGACATGCTGGCCGCCAGCGGCATGACCGCCCTGCCCGACCCCACGCTGCTCCTGGCTTTCGGCCAGCGATGGCTGCTGGCGCACGGCGACGCGCAATGCCTGGCCGACGCCGGCTACCAGGCCTGGCGCACCACCAGCCGCTCGGCCGCATGGCAGGCCGACTTCCTGGCCAGGCCGCTGGCCGACCGCCAGGCCTTCGGCCGCCAGGCGCGCGCACAAAGCCGCGCGTCGCAGGCGGCCCAGCTGATGGCCAGCGACCTCGACGCCAACGCCTGCCGCACGCTGTTGCGCGAGACCGATGCCACGACGCTGATCCATGGCCACACGCACCGCCCTGCCGAGCACGACCTGGGTGACGGCCTGCGGCGCGTTGTGTTGTCCGACTGGGATGCGGATGCCCAGCCGCCGCGCGGCGACGTGATCCGTCTGTCGGCCGCCGGGCTGCAACGCCTGCCGCTGTGATCCTGAAGGCCTTGCGCAGCTGGCGTGAGCAGCGCGCCGCGCGTCGCCACGCGATTCCCGAGGCGCTGTGGCAGCTGACGCTGCTGCGCTACCCCTTCCTCGCCCGGCGCAGCGAGGCCGATCTGGCCGAGCTGCGCCGCCTGTGCAGCCTGTTCCTGGCGGACAAGGAATTCCACGGCGTCGGCGGCTTCGAGGTCACGGACGAGGTGGCCGTGGCCGTCGCCGCCCAGGCCTGTCTGCCGGTGCTGCGCCTGGGGCTCTCCTGGTACGACGGCTTCGTGGGCATCGTCATGCACGAGGGCGAGGTCGTCGCCCAGCGGCACTACGAGGACGAGAACGGCGTCGTCCACGAGTACGACGAGGAACTGGCCGGCGAGGCCATGGAGGGCGGCCCGTTGATGCTGGCCTGGAACGCCATCGCCGTCAGCAACGACCCGGCGCAGTTCGGTGTGGACGAGGTGTTCAACGTGGTCATCCACGAGTTCGCCCACGTCATCGACATGCGCGACGGGCTGGCCGACGGCGTGCCACCGCTGGACGCGACCGAGCGCGAGCGCTGGATCACCGCCATCGACGCCGAGTGGGAGCGGTTCTGCCAGCGCATCGACGCCGGCGAAGAAACCTTGATCGACCCCTATGGCGGCGAGGCTGTCGAGGAGTTCTTTGCCGTCGCCGTGGAAGCCTTCTTCGTCGCCCCGGTCGCGATGCGGGCCGAGGAGCCAGCGATGTACGAACTGCTGGCGGGCTTCTTCAGGCAGGATCCGGCCGCCTGAATGGAACAAGGGGCGCCGCGGCGCCCCTTGGGGATTCAAGCCGTCGCCGGCTCGGCTTTGGGCTTGCCGTCCTTGCTGGGCTTGGGCGGCGGCGGCTGGATGTCCAACACGGTCTCGCCCTGGTCGTCCACATCCACGCTGAGGCGGCCACCGTCGGTCAGCCGACCGAACAACAGCTCGTCGGCCAGCGCACGGCGGATGGTGTCCTGGATGAGTCGCTGCATCGGCCGCGCACCCATCAGCGGGTCGAAGCCCTTCTTGGCGAGCTGCTTGCGCAGCGCGTCGGAGAAGCTGACCTCGACCTTCTTCTCGGCGAGCTGGCTTTCCAGCTGCAGCAGGAACTTGTCGACCACGCGCAGGATGATCTCCTCGTCCAGCGGGCGGAAGGACACGATGGCGTCCAGCCGGTTGCGGAACTCGGGCGTGAACAGGCGCTTGATGTCGGCCATCTCGTCACCCTGCTGGCGCTGGGTCGTGAAGCCGATGGTCGCCTTGTTCATGATCTCGGCGCCCGCGTTGGTCGTCATGATGATGATGACGTTGCGGAAGTCGGCCTTGCGCCCGTTGTTGTCGGTCAGCGTGCCATGGTCCATGACCTGCAGCAGCACGTTGAACACGTCGGGGTGCGCCTTCTCGATCTCGTCCAGCAGCAGCACCGCATGCGGCTTCTTCGTGACGGCCTCGGTCAGCAGGCCGCCCTGGTCGAAGCCGACATAGCCCGGAGGCGCGCCGATCAGGCGGCTCACCGCATGGCGCTCCATGTACTCGGACATGTCGAAGCGGATCAGCTCGATGCCCAGGATGTAGGCCAGCTGCTTGGCGACCTCGGTCTTGCCGACGCCGGTGGGGCCGCTGAAGAGGAAGGAGCCGACCGGCTTGTCCGGCCGGCCCAGGCCCGAACGCGCCATCTTGATGGCGGCGGCCAGCGCGTCGACGGCCGGATCCTGGCCGAAGACGACGCTCTTCAGGTCGCGGTCCAGCGTCTTGAGCTTGCTGCGGTCGTCGCTGTTGACGGAGGCGGGCGGGATGCGTGCGATCTTGGCGACGATGTCCTCGACCTCGGCGCGCGTGATGGTCTTCTTCTGCTTGCTCTTGGGCAGGATGCGCTGCGCAGCCCCGGCCTCGTCGATGACGTCGATGGCCTTGTCCGGCAGATGGCGGTCGTTGATGTACTTGGCCGACAGCTCGGCCGCGGCCTGCAGCGCACCGAGCGCGTACTTGACCGAGTGGTGCTCCTCGAAGCGGCTCTTCAACCCCTTCAGGATCTCCACGGTCTGCTCGACCGAGGGCTCGGCCACGTCGACCTTCTGGAAGCGCCGGCTCAGCGCCGCATCCTTCTCGAAGATGCCGCGGTACTCGGTGAAGGTGGTCGCGCCGATGCACTTCATCTGGCCGCTGGACAGCGCCGGCTTGAGCAGGTTGCTGGCATCCAGCGTGCCGCCCGACGCCGCACCGGCGCCGATCAGCGTGTGGATCTCGTCGATGAACAGGATGGCGTGGGGCTGCTCCTTCAGCGCCTTAAGCACGGCCTTCAGGCGCTGCTCGAAGTCGCCACGGTACTTGGTGCCCGCCAGCAACGCGCCCATGTCCAGCGAGTAGACGACGGAGTCGGCCAGCACCTCGGGCACCTCGCCCTCGGTGATGCGCCAGGCCAGGCCTTCGGCGATGGCGGTCTTGCCGACACCGGCCTCGCCCACCAGCAGCGGGTTGTTCTTGCGCCGGCGGCACAGCACCTGCACCACGCGCTCGACCTCGCTCTCGCGGCCGATCAGCGGGTCGATCTTGCCGTCCTTGGCCTGCTGGTTCAGGTTCTGCGTGTACTGCTCCAGCGGCGAGGCCTTGGCATTGCCGCCTTCGCCGTCCTCACGCTCGCCCTCCTGGCCCTGGGACTGACCCTCGGGCTGCTTGGGCGGCTCGGGATCGGTCTTCTTGATGCCGTGGGCGATGAAGTTGACGACGTCCAGACGCGTGACGCCCTGCTGGTGCAGGTAGTAGACGGCGTGGGAGTCCTTCTCGCCGAAGATGGCCACCAGCACGTTGGCGCCGGTGACTTCCTTCTTGCCGCTGCCCGTGCTCTGCACATGCATGATGGCGCGCTGGATGACGCGCTGGAAACCCAGCGTGGGCTGGGTGTCCACCTCGTCGCTGCCGCCCACCATGGGCGTGTTCTCCTTGATGAACTGCGTCAGGCTCTTGCGCAGGTCGTCCAGGTTGGCCGCGCAGGCGCGCAGCACCTCTGCGGCGCTGGGGTTGTCCAGCAGCGCGAGCAGCAGGTGCTCGACGGTGATGAATTCGTGCCGCTGCTGACGCGCCTCGACGAACGCCATGTGCAGACTGACTTCAAGCTCTTGCGCAATCATGCGGCCTCCATAATGCACTGCAGGGGATGGCCGGCGCGCCGGGAGGCGGCCAGTACCAACTCCACCTTGGTCGCGGCGACGTCCTTGGTGAACACACCGCAAACCCCGCGACCCTCGTGGTGGATTTTGAGCATGATCTGCGTCGCCGTATCGAGGTCGTGCCGGAAAAATTCCTGCAGAACCATCACCACAAACTCCATCGGGGTGAAATCGTCGTTCAGCAGCAGCACCTGGTAGAGCCGCGGGGGCTCGGTCTTCTGGGGCTGGCGCTCGACGACCACCGCACCGTCACCCTCGTCCCGGCCCGGCCTCAAGGGCGGCGCGGGCGGGGGCGGAGCCGACTGGTTTCGCAGGGGAAGGACGGACAGCACAGGCATGACGGAATTCTATCGACGGGGCCTATTCCCCATCGACGCACGGCAGTTGGCGTCCACGGCGGGAATTGCAAGCATCCCCGGGTCAACCCGGCCGGGAAGGTCCCGAATTGACGCTGCGGCCGACGTCTCCAGAATCCTGCTCCGCCTCCAACGGGAGGTGCCACAACAATGGAGACAACACGATGGCACTGGGCAAAGTGAAGTGGTTCAACGATGCCAAGGGCTTTGGATTCATCGAGCCGGAAACCGGCGGCGATGATGTCTTCGCCCATTTTTCGGCGATCCAGATGGAAGGTTTCCGCACGCTGAAGCAAGGCAGCCAGGTGCAGTTCGAGCTGGTGCAAGGCCCCAAGGGCCAGCTGGCGCAGAACATCATGCCCGTGGACGCCGGCCGCACGATGGAGCAGCCCCAGGCATCCTGACAGCCTTCGGCCGGCCGGGCCGGCTCACCGACAAGCCCCGTGGTTGCTGAAGCCACGGGGCTTTTGCGTTGGTGCGGCGGGCGGCCGGTCAGACGAAGACTGCAGCCGCAAGGCGGCGACGGGGCTTGCTAGAGTTCAACCCTGGCGCGCGGCCCATCGGCCATGCGCGTCGCAGAGATTCGCCAATCATCCGGAACACCTTCATGACCGCCGAAACGCCCAAGATCGTCTACACCCTGACCGATGAAGCCCCTCGCCTGGCCACCGCCTCGCTGCTGCCGGTCGTCCAACGCTTTGCGGCCCAGGCGGGGATTGACGTCGTCACGAGCGACATCTCGGTGGCGGCGCGCATCCTGGGCCAGTTCCCCGAGTTGCTGACCGAAGAGCAGCGCGTGCCCGACAACCTGGCAGCACTGGGCAAGCTGACGCTCAAGCCCGAGGCGAACATCATCAAGCTGCCCAACATCAGCGCGTCGGTGGCGCAACTGAAGGCCGCCATCAAGGAGCTGCAGGACAAGGGCTACAAGATCCCCGACTTCCCGGAGAAGCCGCAGACGGACGAAGAGAAGGACATCCGCGCCCGCTACAACAAGTGCATCGGCTCGGCCGTGAACCCGGTGCTGCGCGAGGGCAACTCCGACCGCCGTGCGCCCAAGGCCGTCAAGGAATACGCCCGCAAGAACCCGCACCGCATGGACGAGTGGAGCCAGGCTTCGCGCTCGCACGTGTCGCACATGCATGGCGGCGACTTCTATCACAGCGAGAAGTCCATGACGCTGGACCGCGCCCGCAGCGTGAAGATGGAGCTGATCACCAACAGCGGCAAGACCATCGTCCTGAAGCCCAAGGTCGACCTGCTGGACCGCGAGGTCATCGACTCGATGTTCATGAGCAAGAAGGCGCTGCTGGCCTTCTACGAGAAGGAGATCGAGGACGCCCGCAAGACCGGCGTGATGTTCTCGCTGCACGTGAAGGCCACGATGATGAAGGTGTCCCACCCCATCGTGTTCGGCCACTGCGTGAAGATCTTCTACAAGGAAGCCTTCGAGAAGCACGGCAAGCTCTTCGACGAGCTCGGCGTCAACGTCAACAACGGCATGGTCGATCTCTACAACAAGATCGCCACGCTGCCGCAGAGCAAGCAGGAAGAGATCAAGCGCGACCTGCACGCCTGCCACGAGCACCGGCCCGAGCTGGCCATGGTGGACTCGGCCAAGGGCATCACCAACTTCCACTCGCCCAACGATGTCATCGTGGACGCGTCCATGCCGGCCATGATCCGCGCCGGCGGCAAGATGTACGGCGCCGACGGCCGTCTGAAGGACGTGAAGGCCGTGATGCCTGAATCGACCTTCGCCCGCATCTACCAGGAGATGATCAACTTCTGCAAGTGGCACGGCGCCTTCGACCCGCGCACCATGGGCACCGTGCCCAACGTGGGCCTGATGGCGCAGCAGGCCGAGGAGTACGGCTCGCACGACAAGACCTTCCAGGTTCCTGTTGCCGGCACCGTGCGGGTGGTGGACCAGGACGGCCGGGTCGTCTTCGAGCATGCGGTCGAGGCCGGCGACCTCTGG
>JBKBVY010000077.1:0-13099 GCA_046289335.1 Roseateles sp.
CCGCCCAAGCTTGCCTTGGCCAGGCGCTGTTTGAAGGCCCACAAGGTGCGCGCGTCGGGGATGTTGAGCAAGCCGTCGACCCGGCAAAAGCGCTGGAAGCTCATGCGGTCCAGCACCTGGTGTTCGCAGTCTTCGTCGCTGAGGTTGTAGAGCGCTTGCAGGAAGACCAGTCGCACCAGGATCTCGGTGGCGTAAGGTGGGCGGCCGCCACGGCTGCGGTCTGCACGGGGGCAGGTCTTGTCCACCTCGGCGGCGATGCTCTGGAAGTCGATCAGCTCATCCATGCTTGCCAGCTTGGCGACGTAACTCCCCAGCTTGGCCTGGCGATGTTCCTGCACGAACAGGTCTGCCACCGGCTGGCGGCTCCAGAAGGTCGAGCGCTTGATGCGCGGCGTGATCATGGCCGCCATGGTCAGCCCATCGCGCCGTTAGTGGGAGAGAGGTTTCGAGAAGTGCCCTCATGGTTCAACGTACCCAGCGACGGGCGTCCTTCAAAAGCAGCAGCAGTTGCTGCTCACGCAGTGGCGAGGCGATGAATCCGAACCGGGTGTAGAACCTCGCCGCTTCTTCATCGATCGGGTGAGTCAGCATCGCCCGGATGCCCGCCTGCTCGGCAATCAGCATCGTGCGCCGAATGGCATCCTGCAACAGACCAAAGCCAATGCCGCGCCCCTGATCCTGCTGCGACACGGCCAGCCTTGCCAGGATCACCACCGGAACCGGATATTGCCCCATCCCTTTGCGGATGCGCTCAGGCGCTTCCAGGGTGTCGACCTGGCCGACGGTCAAACTGAAATAGCCCGCCACACGGCCACCATCCTCGGCAACGACGAAGGTCTTGGCCGACCCGCTGCCTTGGGCTTGCCGAGCGTGACGCAGCAGCCAGTCGTTGAGGGCTGGCTTGCCGCAATCAAAACCTTCCAGCCGATGCTGAGCAGCCAGGGGCTCCGGTGCGTGCAACGTCACTTCGTGTCCCAGGGCGCCTTGCGGGCAAACAGATCACGCAAACCGTCGTTGGCCTGTTCGGGGCGATCCAGCAGATCCATCAGTGCCTGGTACTGACTGCCCGAAACCATGAACAGGCGCTGATCGAGCAGGGTTTGCTCGGCAGCCAGGCAGGCGCTGTCGAGGATGAAGTCGGTCAGCGACTTGTGGGCGACCTCAGCAGCGCGACGCAACACCACCTCCTGTTCAGGGGTGGCGCGCAGCCCGAGGCGGGCGGACCGTGCGGAAGGCGACGATGCAACGGCAGTCATGGCAGCACCTGTTTTGTTAGATCAATTGTCGCAATGTTAGTACAAGTGACGCACGCTGTCTAGTTGCGATGGCGACCGGTGGTCTTGGTTGACAGCGAACCGGCGATCGTAAGCGGTTGATTTTGCAAGACCACCATCTGCGCCTACCCGCAGGCGAAACAGAAAATAGAGACGGCTCTGGCCGAGAAAGTGGCCGATTTCGGGCGTTTCGACCGATGACCACCCGCAGCACTGGTAGCCGGAACCCCGCGCCACGCGGGGATTTCAGACAAGAAAAAGGGCCCGGAGATTATCCGAGCCCTTGTATGTGGTGGAGCCGGGGGGAATTGAACCCCCGTCCGCAAGCCATCACCGGGCAGATCTACATGCTTAGCCGGCTGGTTTGAATCTCACGGTCAACTCGCGCAGTGGCACGCTAGTTTTTCCGCCAGTCACTGAATCTCGCGCCGTACCGAGTGACCCGGCACGACGCCAGCCGATGTGAATGACTTCTCAGCCTCGCTCCTTGCGGAACTCGACCCGGCCCATCGGCCTGCCGTTGAGAAGCTCAACCGCAATTAAGCGGCGAGTGCGAACGTAGAGTCGTTTGCAGTTACTTTTTTTCCAGTGGATTTACGAGCGAACTGGTGCTCGGCATGCCCTACTCCGGATCCGCACCCACGTCGAAACCAGGTCGGCCCCAGAGCTCGCTATCTTAGGCCAGTCCGAGCAGCTTCAAGAGGTCGCCCGGCGCGACCAGTGCCGCATCGGCCCCCCAGCGGCCTGGGTCGGCCTGCGGCCCCAGATAGCCCCAGGTCGCCGCCGCTGTCGCCATGCCGGCGGCTCGCCCGGCGATGACATCGCGCTCGTCGTCGCCGACGTACAGGCAGGACGTCGGCGCCACACCCAGGCGGCGCGCCGCCTCCAACAACGGCGCCGGATGCGGCTTGGCATGCGCCGTGGTGTCGCCGCCCACCACAGTGGCGGCGCCCAGGCGCAGCGCCGTGGTCAGCGGCAGCGCAAAGCGCTCGGCCTTGTTGGTGACCACACCCCACACCAACCCAGCAGCCACCAGGCCCGCCAGTTCCGCCTCGATGCCAGGAAAAGGCCGCGTGCTGTCGTGCATCAGCGCCTCGTAGCGGTCGAGGAACTCGGCCTTCAACGCGTCGTACCCGGGCTCGCCTGGTCCGATGGCAAAGGCCTGGCCCAGCATGCCGCGCGCGCCGGAACCGCCGTGCGGCCGGTACTGTGCGAGCGGCAGCGGCTCGAAGCCGCGCTCGATGCGCATCGCGTTCGCGGCGCGCGCCAGATCCCGCGCGCTGTCGATCAGCGTGCCGTCCAGGTCGAACAGCACCGCCCGCAGGTGCGACCAGCGATGCGTCAGGCGGCTCACAACGGACGCCGGCAGGCGAGCAGGTAGTTGACGTCGGTATCGCGTCCCAGGCTGTAGCGCTGCGTCAGCGGGTTGTAGCTCAGCCCGCTGCTGGCCTGCAGTTCCAGCCCGGCATCGCGACAGAACTGCGCCAGTTCGGACGGCCGCAGGAAGCGTGCGTACTCGTGCGTGCCCCGGGGCAACATGTTCAGCACATATTCCGCACCCACGATGGCAAGCAGGAAGGACTTGGCATTGCGGTTCAGCGTGGACAGGAACACCCAACCGCCGGGCTTGACCAGCGTCGCGCAGGCGCGCACCACGGAGGCGGGGTCCGGCACATGCTCCAGCATCTCCATGCAGGTCACGACGTCGAAGCCCGCCGGCTGCTCGGCCGCCAGTGCCTCCACGGCAATCTCGCGGTACTCGACACCCTCAGTGCCCGCTTCCATCGCATGCAATTCGGCCACGCGCAACGGCTTGGTCGACAGGTCGATACCCAGCACCTGGGCACCGGCGCGCGCCATCGAGTCGCTCAGGATGCCACCGCCACAACCCACGTCGACCACTCGCTTGCCCTGCAGCGGGCAGAGCTGCTGCATCCAGCCCAGCCGCAGCGGGTTGATCTGGTGCAGGGGTTTGAAGTCGCTCTCGGGATCCCACCAGCGGTGGGCCAGTTCACCGAACTTGGCGAGCTCTTGCGGGTCAGCGTTGATCATGGCGGAAAAAAGAAAAGCCCCGACGGCGGGCCGTGCGGGGCTTGGTCAAAGCGCCCTGGGGCGCCTTCACTTTACTTGTTGCGCGTACCGACGACTTCGATCTCGGTGCGGCGGTTCTTCGCGCGGCCTTCAGCGGTCTTGTTGTCGGCCACGGGCTGCTTCTCGCCCTTGCCTTCGGTGTAGACGCGGTTCGGCTCGACGCCCTTGCTCACCAGGTAGGCCTTGACGGCTTCCGAGCGGCGGATCGACAACTTCTGGTTGTACTCGTCGCTGCCCACCGAGTCGGTGTGACCCACGGCGATGATGACTTCCAGGTTGATGCCCTTAGTCTTGCTGACCAGGTCATCCAGCTTGGCGGTGGCTTCGGGCTTCAGCGTCGACTTGTCGAAATCGAAGAAGGCGTCGGCGGCGAAGGTGACCTTTTCGCTGACCGGAGCGGGCGGCGCGGGCGGTGCCGGCGGCGGAGGAGCAGGCGGCGCCGGCGGCGGCGGGGCAACAGGCTTGGGCGGCTCAACCTTCGGCGCCGGCTTGATCTCGCCATCGCAACCCTTGGCGGCCGTGGCCGGCGTCCAGAAGTTGTCGCGCCAGCAGTATTCGTTGGTGCCGTTCTTCCAGACGGTGCCGTCGGTCGCGCGCCAGTTGTCGATGGTTTGCGCCGACGCCGACGATGCCGCAGCGGCGACCGCAGCCATCGCAAACAGCGACGCCACGCGATTCAATTTCTTCATGATTCTCCTCTCAAGGAATGCCGCAGTTGCCCTGCGAGAGTCAGTACTCGAACCTCTAACCTCAGGAGAACCTTTAGGGTTTCTCCTAGGGACTCGACGATTGTGCCACGCAGGCACCGAGACCCGTGCATTGTGGCGGCCTACGTTCATGGGCACCGCGACGATGTTGCGCTGCTGCTACATGGAGGTGCGGCCCTTAGAATTCATGCCTTTCACCTACCGCCGAGGACGCCGCGCCCATGCAGGCGCGAGCGCAAGCCTGCCGCATGACCCAGTTCGCCAAGGAAACCCTCCCGATCAGCCTCGAGGAGGAGATGCGCCGTTCCTACCTCGACTACGCGATGAGCGTGATCGTGGGCCGCGCACTGCCCGACGCCCGAGACGGCCTCAAGCCGGTGCATCGCCGCGTGCTGTACGCGATGCACGAGCTCAACAACGATTGGAACCGCCCCTACAAGAAATCGGCACGTATCGTCGGCGACGTCATCGGTAAATACCACCCGCACGGCGATACCGCGGTGTACGACACCATCGTGCGCATGGCGCAGGACTTTTCGCTGCGCCACATGCTGGTCGACGGCCAGGGCAATTTCGGTTCCGTGGACGGCGACAACGCCGCCGCCATGCGATACACCGAAATTCGCCTGGACAAGATCGCCCATGAAATGCTGGCCGATATCGACAAGGAAACCGTCGATTTCGGACCCAATTACGACGGCAGTGAGAAAGAGCCGCTGGTTTTGCCGACGCGGCTGCCCAATCTGCTGGTCAATGGCTCGGCGGGCATCGCGGTCGGCATGGCCACCAACATCCCGCCGCACAACCTCAACGAGGTGGTGGACGCCTGCCTGCTGGCGCTGAAGAACCCCGAGGTGACGGTCGACGAGCTGATGGAGATCATCCCGGCGCCCGACTTTCCGACCGCCGGCATCATCTACGGCCTGGCCGGCGTGCGTGACGGCTACCGCACGGGCCGCGGCCGCGTGGTGATGCGGGCCAAGGTGCACTTCGAGGACATCGACCGCGGCAACCGCCAGGCGATCATCGTTGACGAGATCCCCTACCAGGTCAACAAGAAGACCTTGCTCGAACGCATCGCCGAGCTGGTGCACGAGAAAAAGATCGAGGGCATCAGCCACATCCAGGACGAGTCCGACAAGTCGGGCATGCGGGTGGTCATCGAGCTCAAGCGCGGCGAAGTGCCCGAGGTGGTGCTGAACAACCTCTACAAGCAGACCCAGCTGCAGGACAGCTTCGGCATGAACATGGTCGCCCTCGTGGACGGCCAGCCCAAGTTGTGCAACCTGCGCGACATGATCGTCGTGTTCCTGGAGCACCGCCGCGAGGTGGTGACCCGCCGGACCATCTACGAACTGCGCAAGGCCCGCGAGCGCGGCCATGTGCTGGAAGGCCTGGCCGTCGCGCTGGCCAACATCGACGAGTTCATCGAGACCATCAAGACCTCGCCGACTCCGCCCGTCGCCAAGGCCGCGCTGATGGCCAAGAGTTGGGACTCTTCGCTGGTGCGCGAGATGCTCGCGCGCGCCGAGACCCAGACGCCCGGCGGCCGCACGGCCTTCCGTCCCGAGGGCCTGGAGCCGCAGTTCGGCATGCAGGCCGATGGCCTCTACCGCCTCTCGGAGGCCCAGGCCGGCGAGATCCTGCAGATGCGCCTGCAGCGCCTGACCGGGCTGGAGCAGGACAAGATCGTCGGCGAGTACAAGGACGTGATGGCGGAGATCGCCGACCTGCTGAACATCCTGGCCACGCCGGCCCGCGTGACGACCATCATCGGCGAGGAACTGCTGCAGCTGAAGACCGAGTTCGGTCAGACCAAGATCGGCGCGCGCCGCAGCGTCATCGAGCACAACGCGCAGGAGCTGGGCACCGAAGACCTGATCACGCCCACCGACATGGTCGTGACGCTCTCGCACACCGGCTACATCAAGAGCCAGGCGCTCAGCGAGTACCGCGCGCAGCGCCGCGGCGGCCGCGGCAAGCAGGCCACGGCGACCAAGGACGACGACTGGATCGACCAGCTATTCATCGCCAACACGCACGACTGGATCCTGTGCTTCTCCAACCGCGGCCGCGTCTACTGGCTTAAGGTCTGGGAGGTGCCGCAGGGCTCGCGCAACTCGCGCGGCAAGCCTATCGTCAACATGTTCCCGCTGCAGCAGGACGAGAAGATCACCGTCGTGCTGCCGCTGACCGGCGAGTTCCGCAGCTTCCCTGAAGATCACTTCATCTTCATGGCGACCGCCATGGGCACGGTCAAGAAGACGTCCCTGAAGGACTTCAGCAACCCGCGCAAGGCGGGCATCATCGCCGTGGACCTGGACGAAGGCGACCACCTGATCGGCGCGGCGCTGACCGACGGGCGCCACGACGTGATGCTGTTCAGCGACGGCGGCAAGGCCGTGCGCTTCGACGAGGACGACGTGCGCCCCATGGGCCGCACCGCCCGAGGCGTGCGCGGCATGATGCTGGAGCCGGACCAGCGCCTGATCGCCATGCTGGTGGCCGAAGATGAATCGCAGAGCGTGCTGACCGCCACCGAGAACGGCTACGGCAAACGCACCTCCATCGTCGAGTACACCCGCCACGGCCGCGGCACCAAGGGCATGATCGCCATCCAGCAGAGCGAGCGCAACGGCCGCGTCGTCGCCGCCACGCTGGTGCGCCCCGAGGACGAGATCATGCTGATCACCGACAAGGGCGTGCTGGTGCGCACCCGCGTCAGCGAGATCCGCGAACTGGGCCGTGCCACGCAAGGCGTGACCCTGATCGCGCTGGACGACGGCGCCAAGCTGTCGGGCCTGCAACGCATCGTCGAGAACGATGCCAACGAAGCCGATGCCGGCGCCGAAGGCGGCGAGGCGGGCGATACCTCCGAAGCACCCAAGGATTGACATGACTCCTCGCAAACTGGGCCTGGGCCTGGGCCTGGCCCTGGCATTCGCCGCTACCGGGGCGCTGGCCCAGCCGTCGCCCGCCAAGAAGGCGCTGATCGACAAGATCGTGGCGCTGCAGACCCAGGGCCTGGCCGAAGGCATGGCCAACAACTTGGTGCAGGCCCCGCTGCCGCAACTGCTGCAGGCCACGCGCCAGTTCATGCAGCAAGTGCCGGCCGACAAGCGTGAAGCCACGGCCAAGACCATCGAGGCGGACATCAAGAAGTTCGTCGACGAGAACGTCACCTACATGAAGGACAAGATCGCCAAGGCCGCGCCGGGCACGGCTTCGGCGCTGCTGGACGAACGCTTCAACGAGGACGAACTGAAGCAGATCCTGGCCTGGGCAGAATCGCCGGTCAGCCAGAAGTTCGGCCTCGCGAATGTCGAACTGCAGAAGACGCTGGCCCAGAAGGTCATGGCAGAGGCTGCGCCGACACTGGAAGGCCGGCTCAAGACCTTGCAGGGTGGCATCGCCAAGCAACTGGGCATCCAGCAGCCCGCAGCCGCCTCGGCCCCCAAGCCTGCGACGCCCGCTCCCAAGAAGTAAACCTTTGATGACCTCATCCCGTCCGTTCAACTTCTCCGCCGGCCCGGCAGTGCTGCCCGAGCCGGTCCTGCGCCAGGTGGCTGCCGAGATGCTGGACTGGCACGGCAGCGGGATGAGCGTCATGGAGATGAGCCACCGCGGCAAGGAGTTCGGCAGCATCCTGGCGGCCGCCGAGTCCGACCTGCGCGAGCTGCTGGCCGTGCCGCCCGAGTTCCGCATCCTGTTCATGCAGGGCGGCGGGCTGGGCGAGAACGCCATCGTGCCGCTGAACCTCAGCCGCGGCGGCAAGGTCGACGTGGTCGTCACCGGTTCCTGGTCGCGCAAGAGCGCGGCCGAGGCGCGGCGCTATACGGACGTGCAGATCGCCGCCGAGGGCAACGGCCGCGAGATCCCGCGCGACTGGCAGGTGCGCGAGGACGCGGCCTATGTGCATGTCTGCACCAACGAAACCATCGACGGCGTCGAGTTCCACGAACTGCCCCGACTCCCGCACGGCCTGCCGCTGGTGGCCGACATCTCCTCGCACATGCTGTCGCGCCCCATCGACTGGACCCGCGTGGGCCTGGCCTTCGGCGGCGCACAGAAGAACGTGGGGCCGGCCGGCCTGACGCTGGTGTTCGTGCGCGAGGACCTGCTGGGCCATGCGCTGGACATCTGCCCTTCCGCGTTCAACTACGCGACGGTCGCTGCCAACCAGTCCATGTACAACACGCCACCGACGTTCGCGATCTACGTGGCGGGGCTGGTGTTCCAGTGGCTCAAGGCCTTCGAGTACGCCGGCCAGCGCGGCCTGGCCGCCATCGAGCAGCGCAACATCGACAAGGCCGCCCTGCTCTACGCGGCGCTGGACGCCTCCGCCTTCTACGAGAACCGCGTCGATCCCGGCTGCCGCTCGCGCATGAACGTGCCGTTCTTCCTGAAGGACGAGTCGCTCAACGAGACCTTCCTCGCCGAAGCCAAGGACAGCGGCCTGCTGCAGCTCAAGGGTCACAAGTCGGTGGGCGGCATGCGCGCCTCCCTCTACAACGCGATGCCGCTGGAAGGCGTGCAGGCGCTGGTGGCCTTCCTGAAGGATTTCGAGGCCCGCCATGGTTGAGCCTGTCGCCTCCCAGGCGCTGCTGGCGCTGCGCGACCAGATCGACGCGCTGGACAAGCAGTTGCTGGCGCTGCTGAACCAGCGCGCCCGGGTGGCCGAGCAGGTCGGCGAGATCAAGCGCGCCGAGGGCACGCCGTTCTTCCGCCCCGACCGCGTCGCCCAGGTCATCGAGAAGATCCGCGCCGCCAACCCCGGCCCGCTGAAGGCCGAGCATGTGTCGGCCATCTGGCGCGAGATCATGTCCGCCTGCCTGGCACTGGAGTCGCCGCAGCGCGTGGCCGTGCTGGGCCCGGTGGGCACCTTCTGCGAGCAGGCCGCCATCGAGTACTTCGGCGGCGCGGCCGACATGACCTACTGCGCCAGCTTCGACGAGGTCTTCCACGCGACGGCGTCCGGCAGCGCGCAGTTCGGCGTCGTGGGCGTCGAGAACATGACCGAGGGCGTGGTCACCCGCTCGCTGGACCTGTTCCTGCACACGCCCTGCCACGTCGTCGG
Organism: Roseateles sp.; assembly: GCA_046289335.1. GTDB lineage: Bacteria > Pseudomonadota > Gammaproteobacteria > Burkholderiales > Burkholderiaceae_C > Pelomonas. The sequence continues at coordinate 9,150 of JBKBVY010000077.1, forward strand.
CGAGGTCAGCCTGCTGATCCGCCACAACCTGATGCGCAAGGAGCCGTCCATGCACGGCATCGAAGCCGTGCTGGCCCATCCGCAGGCGCTGGCGCAGTGCCAGAACTGGCTGAACAAGCACCTGCCCAACGTCGAGCGCCGCGCGGTGTCCAGCAACGCCGAGGGCTCGCGGCTGGCCGCCGAGAACCCGGCCTGGGCGGCCCTGGGCAGCGAGCGCGCGTCAACGCTGTTCGGCCTGCACATCGTGGCCCACGCCATCCAGGACGAGGCCTACAACCGCACCCGCTTCGCCGTCATCTGCCTGCCGCAGACCATGGCCACACCGCCGGCCACCGGCCGCGACTGCACCAGCCTGGTGGTCTCCGTGCCCAACCGGCCCGGCGCCATGCATGACCTGCTGGTGCCGCTGAAGACCCACGGCGTGTCCATGACCCGGCTGGAGTCCCGCCCGGCCCGCACGGGCCAGTGGGACTACTATTTCTACATCGACCTGGACGGCCACCCCAGCCAGCCTCACGTGGCCGCGGCGTTGGACGAGCTGCGCGAGAACTGCGCCTTCTTCAAGATGCTGGGCGCCTACCCGGTCAAGAACTGAGGCGGAGCCGACGATGTTCCAGCAGCTCGGCGTGATCGGATGCGGCCTGATGGGCGGCAGCTTCGCGCTGGCGATGAAGCGGGCGGGCCTGGTCAGGCGCGTCATCGGCTACAGCAAGTCGCCCTCCACCACCGAGCAGGCCAAGAAGCTGGGCGTCATCGACGTGGCCGCCGAATCGGCGCTGCTGGCCGTCTCGGGCTCGGACATCGTGCTGATCGCCGTGCCGGTGTCGGCCACCGAGATCACGCTCAAGGCCATCCGCCACCTGGTCAACCCCGGCGTCCTTTTTATGGACGTGGGCTCGACCAAGTGCGACGTCATCGAGGCCGCCCGCCGCGCGCTGGGCGAGCGCGCCGCCAGCTTCGTGCCCTGCCACCCCATCGCCGGCAAGGAGTCGGGCGGCGTGCAGCATGCCGAGGCCAACCTTTACGAGGGCCGCCAGGTCATCCTGACGCCCCAGCCCTTCACCAATCCGGCGCTGGTGCAGAAGGCCACCGACGTCTGGTCGGCGCTGGGCACAACGGTGCTGAAGATGCGGCCGCACAACCACGACGCCGCCTTCGCCGCCGTCAGCCACCTACCTCACCTGCTGGCCTTCGCCTACTTCCAGGCCATTGCCGAGCAGCCGGCCGCGCGCGACTACCTGAGCCTTGCGGGCCCGGGCTTTCGCGACTTCACCCGCATCGCCGCCGGCGAGCCCTCGGTCTGGCGCGACATCCTGTTGGCCAACAAGCACGAGGTGCTGGCCCAGTCCAAGCGCTTCCGCACGACGCTGGACCAGCTCGAAGCGCTGATCGAGGCCGGCGATGCCGCGGCGCTGGAAGCCGCGCTGCGCCCCATCGCCGAAGGCCGTGCGGCCTGGAGCCTTCCTTCGTCCCCCGCTGTTCCTCCCGGCCGCTCGACGGCTAAGTGATGTTCAAGATCCCCTTCCTCGACCTGCCGCCGCTGCGCGGCGCCGCGGGCACCGTGCGCCTGCCCGGCTCCAAGAGCATCTCCAACCGTGTCCTGCTGCTGGCCGCGCTCAGCGAAGGCCGCACCATCGTGCGCGACCTGCTGGCCTCGGACGACACCGCCGTCATGCTGGACGCGCTGCGCGCGCTGGGCTGCGGCGTGGCGCAGCAGGGCGACTCGGTCAGCATCGTGGGACTGGGCGGCAAGCTGCTGGCCAAGCAGGCTCAGCTCTTCCTCGGCAATGCCGGCACGGCCATGCGGCCGCTGACCGCCGCGCTGGCGCTGCTGGCGGCCACGCAGGGCGGCAGCTTCGAGGTCTCGGGCGTGCCGCGCATGCACGAGCGGCCCATCGGCGACCTCGTCGACGCGCTGCGCGGCCTGGGCTGCGCCATCGACTACCTGGGCAACCCCGGCTTCCCGCCGCTGCGCCTGCGCGGCCCGTCGCCGCTGGCGTTGAACACGCCGGTGCGCGTGCGCGGCGACGTGTCCAGCCAGTTCCTGACCGCGCTGCTGCTGGCGCTGCCGCTGGTTGCCGAGCGGGACGTGCGCATCGAGGTCATCGGCGAGCTGATCTCCAAGCCCTACATCGAGATCACGCTGGCCCTGCTGGCGCGCTTCGGCATCCAGGTCAAGCGCGAGGGCTGGCAGGCCTTCGTCATCCCGGCCGGCAGCCGCTACGTGTCGCCCGGCGAGGTGTTCGTCGAGGGTGATGCGTCGTCGGCGTCCTACTTTGTGGGCCTGGGCGCCATCGCGGCGACCGATGCGCCGCTGCGCATCGAAGGCGTGGGCAGCGAGTCCCTGCAGGGCGACGTGCGCTTCATCGAGGCAGCCGCCGCCATGGGTGCCGATGTGAAGGCCGGCCCCAACTGGCTGGAAGTCCGCCGCGGTGCCTGGCCGCTCAAGGGCATCACGCTGGACTGCAACCACATCCCCGACGCGGCGATGACGCTGACCGTCATGGCGCTCTACGCCGACGGCCCGACCACGCTGACCAACATCGCCAGCTGGCGCGTCAAGGAAACCGACCGCATCGCCGCGATGGCCACCGAGCTGCGCAAGCTGGGCGCGACGGTCGACGAAGGCCCCGACTGGATCCGCGTGCAGCCGCTGCGCGACTGGACCGCTGCGGCCATCCACACCTACGACGACCACCGCGTTGCCATGTGCTTCTCGCTGGCCGCGTTCAACGGACTGCTCACCGACAACGCGGTGCCGGTGCGCATCCTGGAGCCGCACTGCGTCGCCAAGACCTTTCCGGACTACTTCGAGACGCTGTTCGGCGTCGTCACCGCCCGCGCCGAGGACATCCCCGTCATCACCATCGACGGCCCGACCGCGTCCGGCAAGGGCACGCTGGCCGACGAGGTCGGCAAGGCGCTGGGCTTCGGCGTGCTGGACTCGGGCGCGCTCTACCGCGTGACCGGCCTGGCCGCCCGCCGGGCCGGTCTGGACCTGGACGACGGTGCCGCCGTCGCCGCGCTGGTGCCGTCGCTGCAACTGCGCTTTGCCGATGGCCATGTCTTCCTGGGCAACGAGGACGTCAGCGCCCGGCTGCGCGCCGAGGCTACCGGCCTGCTGGCCTCCCAGGTCGCCGTCCACCCGCAAGTGCGACAGGCGCTGCATGCGCTGCAGCTGAGCTTCCGCCGACTGCCGGGCCTGGTGGCCGACGGCCGCGACATGGGCACGGCGCTCTTTCCCGATGCGCCGCTCAAGGTGTTCCTGACCGCCAGCGCCGCCACGCGCGCGGAGCGGCGCCATAAGCAATTGATTTCCAAGGGAATTCCCGCTAATATCGAGAGCTTGCGCGAAGATCTGGAGGCGCGGGACGAGAGGGACAAGAACCGCTCGGCCTCGCCGCTGACTCCCGCGCAGGACGCGCAGCTGCTCGACAACTCGGCGCTCTCCATCGAAGCCTCGGTGGCGGTCGTGCTGGATTGGTGGCAACAGCGCCGGCCGTTCTGACGCGAGTCGGGGCGGCCCAGGCCTGAGAAGCCAGCCCCGAAACTGCCCACAGGCAGCCGACGGGCAAGAGGCCCGCCGGCCAGCGCCGAACGCCCGTTCGGCTGTCACGGGGAAAGCAATTTCCCCTTGGCCGGTGATGTCAACAACCTAACCCCGCAGGCCCGCCTGCACCGCCGCGCCGGCCTCGCCAGGCCCGCGCATCAGGATCCAACCAACATGTCCCAAACCCAAACCGCCCAATCCTCCGGCATGGAATCCTTTGCCGCGATGTTCGAGGAGTCGCTGCAGCGCTCCGACATGCGCGCCGGTGAAGTGATCTCCGCCGAGGTCGTTCGCGTCGAGCACAACTTCGTGGTCGTCAACGCCGGCCTGAAGTCCGAGGCCTATGTGCCCATCGACGAGTTCAAGAACGACCAGGGCGAACTGGAAGTCCAGGTCGGCG
>JBKBVY010000007.1:0-38037 GCA_046289335.1 Roseateles sp.
AAGGCCCAGCGCAGCGCGCCCCAGCGCAAGGCCTCGCCGGAGCCGCTGCCCACCCGCCTGAGCGCCGGCAGCATCAACGCCGCGGCCACCGGCACGGCCGCCGCGACGGCCAGGAACACCCAGCGCCAGCCCCACCAGTGCACCAGGCCCGAGGCCAGCGCCGGCCCCACCAGCCCCGGCACCACCCAGGCCCCGGCGAACAGGGCGAACAGCTGCGGATGCAGCGACGCCGGCACGACCCGGCCCACGCCCACGTACAGCGCCACGCCCAGCACGCCCGAGCCCAGGCCTTGCAGCGCGCGGCCCAGCACCAGCATCGGCATGCCCGTCGCCAGGCCCGCCAGCAGCAGCCCGAGCAGGAACAGGCCCAGCCCCAGCAGCGAGGCGCTGTAGGGGCCGCGCTTGTCGCACAGCTGGCCGGCCACCGTCATGCCGATGACGGAGGTGGCCAGCGTGGCGCCGAAGGCCAGCGCGTACAGCGGCAGGCCGTCCAGCGCCTGGGCCACGGCGGGCATGGCGGTGGCCACGGCGATGGCCTCGAAGGCCAGCATGGAGATCAGCGCGACGGCACCCACGCAGGCGGCGCGGCGGCCGGGGGCGAACAGGCCTTGCGCGTCGGCAGGTGTTGCGGGGGTCATGGGTTCGGACAGGTTCATGGGCCGGAGGCTAGAAGTTCAAGCCGGCTTCAAGTCAAGCAGGGTTTGAAAGCCCAAGGGACAATCGCGGCATGTCAGTTTCGGTCCTCCACTGCGCCTCGGCCGGCTTCGAGTCGGCCTGCCGCATTCCTGCGCTGCCGGCCTCGCACCGCAGCCATGGCCTGCACGGCCACAGCTATTTCGCCACCGTCCGCACGGCGCTGCCGGCGGGCTGGGCTGCCTTTCCCGGCGGCGAGGTCGAGGCGCTGCGCGCCCGCATGGGCGAGGTCGTCGCGCCGCTGGATCATGCGCTGCTGAACGACCATCTCGCCGAGCCCACCGACGAGAACCTGGCGCGCTGGGTGCGCGAGCGCCTGACCGTACCCGGCATCGTGCAGGTGGGCGTGCAGAGCACCACGCACAGCGGTGTGGACCTGGACGGCGCGGGCCATGCCCATGTGTGGCGGCGCTACCGCTTCCAGGCCGCCCACCAGCTGCCCAACGTGCCGGCCGGCCACCAATGCGGGCGCATGCACGGCCATGGCTTCGAGGTCATCCTGCATGCCAACACCGACCTGGGCGAGCGCGACCTGGCGATCGACTATGACCATCTGGACGAGGTCTGGGCGCCGCTGCACTTCCAGCTCAACTACCGCTGCCTGAACGACATCGCCGGCCTGCACAACCCCACCAGCGAGAACATCTCGGCCTGGCTGTGGGACCGGCTCAAGCCGGTGCTGCCGGAGCTCTCCTGGGTGACGGTCTACGAGACCGGCTCCAGCGGCGCCAACTTCAACGGCCAGAACTACCGCATCTGGAAGGAGATGACGCTGGACAGCGCCGTTCGCATGAAGCACGCGCCGGCCGGTCATCCGCTGGCCGGCATCCATGGCCACACCTTCACGCTGCGCCTGCACCTGGCCGCGCCGCTGGACCAGGTGATGGGCTGGACCGTGGACTTCGGCGACGTGAAGGCGCTGTTCAACCCGATCTTCAAGCGGCTGGACCACCACCCGCTGTACGAGATCGCCGGCCTGCCCGATGGCGACGCGGCCAGCGTGGCCGCCTGGGTGCTGCGCGAGGGCGGCAGCGTGCTGCCGCAGATCGACCGCGTGGACTTGTACGAGACGCGCGGCTCGGGCGCCATCGTCAGCCGGGCGGACTCGGAGGAGCTGATTCCGGTATGACGTATTCGGTCAAAGAGCTGTTCTACACGCTGCAGGGCGAGGGCGCCCAGGCCGGTCGCGCCGCGGTGTTCTGCCGCTTTGCCGGCTGCAACCTGTGGAGCGGCCGCGAGCAGGACCGCGCGACGGCGGTCTGCACGTTCTGCGACACCGACTTCGTCGGCACCGATGGCGAGGGCGGCGGTAAGTTCGCGACGGCCGACGCGCTGGCGGATGCGATTGCCAAGGCCTGGCCCGGCGGAGGGAAGCCCTACGTGGTGTGCACCGGCGGCGAGCCGCTGCTGCAGCTCGACACGCCGCTGATCGAGGCGCTGCACGCGCGCGGCTTCGAGGTGGCGGTGGAGACCAACGGCACCCAGCACGCGCCGCCCGGGCTGGACTGGATCTGCGTCAGCCCCAAGGCCGACGCGCCGCTGGTGCTGACCTCGGGCCACGAATTGAAGCTGGTCTACCCACAACCGCTGGCCCTGCCCGAGCGCTTTGCGGGGCTGGACTTCCAGCACTTCTTCCTGCAGCCCATGGACTCGGTGCTGCAGCGCGAGCACACCAAGGCCGCCGTGGCCTACTGCATGCAACACCCGCAGTGGCGGCTGTCGGTGCAGATGCACAAGATGGTGGGGATTGCCTGAGCATCGGCGGGCAGCGCCCGCCGCCCGTGCTCACGCAAACAACGAAAAGGGGCTGGTCACCCAGCCCCCCGCATTGCCTGTCCGGCCTGCGGCCGGCGCGCTTCAGAACCGGTAGCCGATGGCGAACTTGATGGACACCGGATCCAGCGTGGTTTCGATGGTCTGGCCGGTGGACAGGCTGCCGGTGGTCTTGATGAAGGTCTTGGTGACGGAGAGGCTGGCCGACCAGTCGCGCGTCAGGTTGTAGGCCGCGCCCAGCTCCAGCGTGGTGCCCAGCTTGCTCTTCATGGACAGCGTGGTGGGCGTGCTGGGCAGCCCGCCGGTGATGCCGGACAGCGTGCCGGTGGCCTTGGGCCTGAAGAAGTAGCCATAGGTCAGGCCGGCGCCGACGAAGGGCCGCAGGCTGCTGCCGGCATCGCCGAAGCGGTACTGGGCCAGCAGCGTGATGGGCAGGGCCTTGACGGTGCCCAGCTTGCCCACGCCCTCGATGGCCCCGGCGCCGACGATGTCGTGCTTGAACGGGCCCAGCGAGATGGGCAGGTCGATGCTGATGTTGTCGGTCCAGTAGTAGGTGACGCCGGCCACGGCCTGGCTGGCCTTGTTCACGTCGATCTTGGTGCCGGCCAGGCTGGGCGCGGTCAGGTCGCCGCTGTCGACCTGGGGGCTGATCTGCACGCCACCGCCGTAGACGACGAAGCTGCCGGCCGACTGGGCCAGCGCACTGTCGCCGACCAGCAGCGTGGCCAGGGCAGCGAGGAGGATGTTGGGTTTCATGGCTTGTCTCCGCATGGGGTGGCAGGGCTCAGAGCCAGCCCTTGGTGGCCAGCGACTTGGCGATCAGCTGCTGCGTGAGCTGGTGGCCGTAAGGGGTGGGGTGGAAGCTGTCGGAGAAGGCGTAGCTCTTCCACCAGTCGCCGCCGCTGGCGCCGGCCGGCGGGGCGGCGGACAGCGCGGTGGCCGTGCAGGTGGGGAAGTTGTAGGTGGGCAGGCCGTCGCTGCCCAGGCCGGCCACCGGGCAGGCCGGCGTCTTGACGTTGCTCAGGCCGAACTGGGCCGGCGTGGCGACCTGGTCCTGGAAGGCCTTGTAGAAGTCGATCAGCACCACACGCTCGTCGCCCGCGAACTTGGCGGCGAGCTGGGTGTTGAAGGCCGTCATCCAGCCCTGGAACAGCGCCTGCGACTGCGCGCGTACGGTCGCGCCCGCCGTGCCGCCGCCGCTGGCGGCGGCGATGCCGTCCAGCACCATCTGGAAGCGCGGCGTGAAGGTGATGTCGGGGATGTTCAGCACCACCACACGAGTGGCGCCCTTGTCCAGCACGCTGGCCTTGATGGACGCGTGGAACTTGTCGGCCAGCGCGGTCATGTAGGTGGCGCCGATCTGGGCCGTGGTGGCGGCGCCGCCGGCCAGCGCGGTCTGGATCTGCGTGGGCGTCAGCAGCGTGCCCAGCAGGCCGCGGTAGGCCGCAGCGCCGTCGCGCGGGATGTTGAGGTAGGCGCCGACCAGGTCGGCCGCATCGTTGCCGCCGCCGTCGATCAGGGCCAGGTCGCTGGCCGTGTAGCTGCCGGCCGCGGCATAGGCGGCCATCTGCGTGCCGATGGTGAGCGGATTGGCAGCGCCGCCGGCACCGGTGTAGGTGATGCGGCCGCCGCCGATGGCGTAGTTGGTGCAGCCGCTCTTGGCGGTGTTGGGCACGAAGGTGGTGCCGGTGAAGCTGAAGAAGTTGCACAGCGTCTGGCCGTAGGCGGCGGCGATGCGCTCCGCGTAGATCAGGTTGTCGCTGCTCTGCACGGTGAACTTGTAGCCGAAGGTGCCGCTGTCCTGCAGGCTGTCACCGAACACCTTGACCGAGGTGATGGCGGCCCGCGGCGTGGTGTCGGCCGTGGCGCCACCGCCGCCGCAGCCCGCCACCAGCAGGCTGCCCAACAGCACCACCGAGGCAGCGGCAAACCGGTTGAGGAAGGGTTTCATGTTGTCTCCTTGGCGTCACCGGAAACGGTGTCTTCGCGAATACGAGGGGGGGCAACTCTAGCCGCTGGCCGCCGTCCGGCCACTGCGTTTTCCCCGGGTGCTGCGGCCCCGGAACAACTCTGTGGATGACGCCGGCACAACTGTCCGGTTGTCCACAGGCCGGCGCGCTGCGGCGAAGTTGTGCCCAAAAGCGAACGCGGCCATCCGGGGCCTGGCGCACAGCCTTGTGCAGCAGGCAAAGGCTTGCCACGGCTGGACTTTCCGGCCTTGTCCACAGCGTGGGGCGCCCTCTACCACCACGACCACTTTGAATTCTTCAATACAGTGTCGAATACGTTGGACAACTTCCCGCGCCTTCACTTCGCGCCCGCCGCGCCGCCGACCATGGACATTCCCGCCCTGCAGCAGCGCCTGCGCCGCTTTGCCGACGAGCGCGACTGGCAGCCCTACCAGACGCCGAAGAACCTGGCCATGGCCATGACGGTGGAGGCCGCCGAGCTGCTGGAGATCTTTCAGTGGCTGACGCCGGAACAGTCGCTGGCCCTCAGCGACGACCAGCGCCGCCACCTGGGCGAGGAGCTGGCCGACGTGCTGCTCTACCTGGTGCAGATCGCCGACCACGGCGGCGTGGATCTGGACGCTGCGGTCGAGCGCAAGCTGGCGTTGAACGCCGTCAAGCACCCGCCGCTGCCGCGCTGAAACCCGCGTGGCGCGGGTTGGTGGAGCGGATAAAAAAACTCTGTCAAGAGCGGCTTGCGCGAACAACGGCAAGGACAATGCCGCCCTTTCGTCCCCGCTGATTCGCTCAAGAAGAGTCCCATGTCCGTGATCCAGGTTCGCCCCGCCACCCTGCGCGATGCCAAGGCCATCGCCGAGATCCACGTCGCCGCCAGCCACGATGCCTACAAGGATCTGCTGCCGCCCGCCGCGCTGGATGCGATGTCGGTGCAGAAGCGCCAGGCCTTCTGGCGCGAGGCCATCGACCTGTGCGAGCCGCAGGTCATCGTGGCCCATCTGGACAACAAGATCATGGGCTTTGCCGGCTTCGACCGTTCGCGCGACAAGGGCACGCCGGCCACCACGGGCGAGGTCTGGGCGCTGTTCGCCAGCCCCGAGCACTGGGACAAGGGCGTGGGCCTGGCGCTGTGGGATGCGACGCGCGACGGCCTGCAGGAAGAGGGCTGCACCAAGGCCACGCTGTGGTGCTATCTGCGCAATGAGCGCGCGCTGCGCTTTTTCGAGCTGGCCGGCTTCAAGCGCGAGCTGGGCAGCGCCCGCACGACCGAGGTGGGCGGCGCCCGCGTCGAAGAGATCCGGCTGCACCGCTCGCTGGTCTGAGTCTCCACGCTCGCGCCCATGAAAAAAGCGCCCTGAGGGGCGCTTCTTCGTTGAGCCGCGGTCGGATCAGCCGCGACGACGGCGGGCCATGGCGCCCACGGCCAGCAGGCCGGTCAGCATCAGTGCATAGGTCTGCGGCTCGGGCACGGCCGTGACGCTGAAAGCGGTGGTGTCGGGCACGGTGCTGGCGTAGTTGCCGTTGCTGGTGTCCACGGTCCAGTGGCTGACATCACCCACCAGGGCCTTGTAGGCCGCCAGGCTGGTCTGGCCGCTGCGTGGGCCGTTGTACTGGCCGAAGTCGGGCGTCGCGGCGGGCGAGTTCGCGTTCAGGCGGATGGCGCTGACGCCCTCGGTCAGGCCGGTGCCGGCGATGCTGCCATCGGCCGCGAAGCTGCCGTTGGTGATGGCGGCCAGGAAGGTCGTCGGCGCCGTGGCGCTGCTGCCCAGGTAGGCGTAGATCACCTCGTTGCTGTTGGACACGCCGTAGTTGGTGCTGCCGGTGACGGCCTGGCGGCTCAGCGTGCCGACCGAGGACGACAGGCCGGTGGTGTCGACCTTGCTGAAGCGGATCACCGTGCCGGCGGCGATGGTGCTGCCGCCGCTGACCCACTTGTGGAAGCTCTCGCCGGTGTTGAAGGCGTTGCTGCCGTTCCACTCGTTGTCGGTGAAGTAGACCGTGGTGTTGGCGGCGATGTCGACAAAGGTCACCAGCGCCCAGCCATCCTCGTCGGCATTGAAGGCGGTGAAGGCCAAGTCGCCGGTGCCGAGATCGGCCATGGCGCTGTGGGACAGGAGGGCGGCGGCGGCCGCGGCGGTCAGGGCGTGAAGAGGCTTCATGGTGGGCTCCAGAGGGGATGGCTGCACTGTCCGGCGCGGTGGTGAAGCGCGCGTGACAGCCCGGGCCGCCAGTCCCCCCTGGGCAAGGGGGCGCGGTCAGGCCGCGTAGCCGCCGCTGGCCAGCGCCCAGCCGTCGGTGGCATCGTCGTGGCGTTGCACATGCACCGGGCTGAGCCGCTTGGCCGCGGCACGCTCGACCAGCGCCTCGGCCTGCTCGGGGCGCAACTGCAGCGCCAGACGCGTCCAGCGCTTCTGCACCAGCGGCTGGGCCCAGGCGTCTTCCAGCGCCCAGCGGATCTCGTGCGGCTGCTGCAGTTCGTGGGCGGCCAGCACGCGCGGCGCCAGTGCGAGGACGAAGCGGTTGAAGTCCGCCCGCAGCGCATCGGTGGGCAGCAAGGCCTCCAGCCGCGCCAGCCGGGCGCTCCAGCCCGGCGTGGCGAGCTGGCGGGTGACCAGGGCCTGCAAGGCCTGGATGGGATTGAGCAGGCGCAGCCGGTTGGGTGGCAGCACATGCAGCGGGATCTGGGCGGCAGTCTCATGGCTCAGCGGCGTGACGAAGCTGGCCAGCACAGCCAGGCGCCGCCACTCGACGGCACTCAACCCGCCGATGCGGCTGATGGGGCCGGCCTCGCAGCTGTCGGCCAGCGCCAGCAGCTGTTCATGGCCACGGGCGCCCTTGGCCCGGTTGGCATGGCGGCTCATGACGACGAGGTTGCCGGCGGCATAGCCGGCGTCGTCGCGCACGCGGTCGATGCTGCGGTTGTCGTCGCCCAGCAGCTCGCGGGTGATGGGGCAGTGGCTCACATCCAGCTGGCCCAGGTGGTGGGGCGTGACCAGCAAGTCCTCGAAATGCCGGCCGCGCGTCCAGGCATGGGTGCGCAGCGCCAGCCACTGCTGCACCTGCGGAGTGGCGGGAGCCCGCGCGGCCCGGCCGGCCATGCGCGCCTTGGCCGCCATCCAGCCGCGCTGCAGCGGCGACTGGGCGTAGAGATGGGCGATGGGCGGCGTGACGCCGTGCAGCGCGTAGTCGCGGCCCAGCGCCAGGCCCACGCGCTCGTGGCTGCTGGCCAGGGTGGGCGCATCGGTCAGCGCCAGGTCGAACTGGACGAAGGCGGGCTGTGCGGTTTGGCGGGTGTCGAGAACGGCTTGCATGTCGGGCTCCTGGTTGAGAGGCACGCCGATGAGTCGCGGGCCTTGCAAGCAGTCTGTGAGCCGGGTGGCTCATGGGATGATCCAGCCACGAGATCACTGTAAATATTTTCAGGAAAGCCACCCGTGGACCGCACAGAACGCTTCTACAAGATCGAGCACCTGATCCGCTCACGCGGCTGCGTGTCGTTTGCCGAACTGCTGCAGGTGCTGGAGGTGTCGCCCGCCACGCTCAAGCGCGACCTGGCCTATCTGCGCGAGCGGCTGGATGCGCCCATCGAATACGACGCCGCCGACAACGGCTACCGCTTCGGCCAGCAGTGGCGCGGCGGCCGGCATGAGCTGCCGGGCGTGTGGTTCAGCGAGGCCGAGCTGCATGCGCTGCTGACCATGCAGCAGATGCTGGCCGGGCTGGACGAGCAGGGCGTGGTGGGCCGCCATCTGCAACCCATGTTCGACAAGATCACCGGCATGCTGGGCGTGGACGCGGCCGAGGCCGAGGAACTGCGGCGCCGGGTGCGCCTCATCGGCACCGCACGGCGGCGTGTGGCCAGCGAGGCCTTCGAGACGGTCGGCAGCGCGGTCGTGAAGCGCCGCCGGCTGAGCATCCGCTACCGCAAGAAGAAGAGCGGCGAGGCCAGCGAGCGCGAGGTCTCGCCGCAGCGGCTGGTGCACCACCGCCATGCCTGGTATCTGGACGCCTGGTGCCATGCCAGCGACGGCTACCGGCGCTTCGCGCTGGACGGCATCGAGAGCGCCACGCTGCTGGATGCCGAGGCCAGGCCCGTGCCGCTGGACGAGCTGGAGGCCGAGCTGGATCAGGGCTACGGCATCTTTGCCGGCGGCACGCCGCGCGAGGCCCAGCTGCTGTTCAGCGCCGAGGCCGCGGCTTGGGTGTCGCGCGAGGAGTGGCACCCGGCGCAGCGCAGCGAGTTCCTGCCCGACGGCCGCTGGCAGCTGTGGCTGCCTTATGTGGACGACACCGAACTGCTGATGGACTTGCTGCGCCATGCCGGCCAGGTCCAGGTGCTGGCGCCGGCGGCGTTGCGCGAGGCCTATGCGCAGCGGCTGCGGCAGGCGGTGGCGGCCTTGTAGGACAAGTCCGCATCCTTTGATCGAGGTCATGCGGCGCTCACGCAGCCGGGGTAGGCTAGCCGCGTGTTTGGTCCCCCATCAAGGAGTCTGCGATGAGTGATACCGCCCAGGCCAAGGAAAAGCTGGCGTCCGATTTCCGTGCGGTGATGGACGACATCGACGCGCTGATGACGGCCACGACCAACAAGGCCGACACAGAGGTCAAGGCCTTGCGAGAGCGCATCCAGGACCGGCTTGCCGGCGCCAAGGAAAGGCTGGTGGACGCCCAGCACGAGGCCGTGCAACGCGCCAAGGCCGCCGCCACCGCGGCCGACGACTACGTGCATGCCAAGCCCTGGCAGGCCATCGGCGTGGCCGCCGCCGTGGGCCTGGCGCTGGGCGTGCTGATCGGCCGCCGCTGATCACGCTTCGAGCCACACTTGAGCGACGACAAGGAACCCGTCTCCGCGCCGCTGCGGCGGCTCGGCGCCTCGCTGCTGACGCTGGGTCGCATCCGGCTGGAGCTGTTCGCCATCGAGGCGCAGGAGGAGAAGGAGCGCATCGCCAGCCTGCTGCTGTGGGCCGTGCTGGCGGCGCTGCTGGCGGGCTTCGGCCTGCTGATGCTGCTGCTGCTGGTGACCGTGGCGCTGTGGGACAGCCACCGCCTGGTGGCGCTGGGCGGCGGCACGCTGGTGCTGGTGGTCGCGGCCGTGGTGGCGGTCATGAAGGTCAAGGCCTTGATTGACCAGCCGGCCAGCCTGTTCCAGGCCAGCATCAGTGAGCTGCGCGCCGACGCCGACGCGCTGCGGCGCGGGCCATGATCCCGCGCATCCCGGCCGATCCGGCCGCGCGCAGCCAGCGCAAGGCCGACCTGCTGATGGCGTCCGAGCTGCTGCGCGGCCAGGCGGCGCTGGCCGTGGACGACCTGGGCGATCGCGCCGATGGCTGGGTGCTGCGTGCGCGGGCCTGGCGCAACGTGCTGTCCAGCCCGCTGGTAGTGGCCGTGTTGGGCGGCGCGGGCGCCTTCTTCGCGGCCAGCGGGCCACAGCAGCGCGGCAGGTTCTGGCGCGGGCTGCGCTGGGCCTGGCTGGCGTGGCGGCTGTACCGGCAGCGCCGCTGATTCCTGATCAGTTGTCGGCAGCGTCCAGCCGCTTCATGCGCTCGCTCTGCCAGTAGACATCGTCACCGCCCCGGCCGTCGAGGTTGGCGCGGTTGAGCACGCGAGCCAGCACGAACAACAGGTCGGACAACCGGTTCAGGTATTGGCGCGGCGCCGGTCGGATGGGCTCGGCAGCGGCTAGCGTGATGACGGCGCGCTCGGCCCGGCGGGCCACGGTGCGGCACACATGCGCGAGGGCCGCGCTGCGCGTGCCGGCCGGCAGGATGAACTCCTTGAGCCGCGGCAGCTGCTCGTTGTAGTGCGCCAGCGCCTCGTCCAGGCGCAGCACGGCGGCGTCCTTCAGCAGCTCGCCACCGGGCCAGGACAGTTCGCCGCCCAGGTTGAACAGCTCATGCTGCAGAGTGAGCAGCAGCTCGCGCACATCGTCCGGCAGCGGCTCGGCCAGCAGCACGCCCAGGTTGGAGTTGAGTTCGTCGACGTCGCCCATGGCCTGCACGCGCAGGTGGTTCTTGGGCACGCGGCTGCCGTCGGACAGGCCGGTGCTGCCATCGTCGCCGGTGCGGGTGGCGATTTGTGTGAGTCGGTTGCCCATGGCGGTCTTGGCTTGGATGCGGGACCGCCATTGTGCTCAGTGCCGCCGGCCGCTGCGGCGGAAGGCCGGCTTCTGCGGCGGTGCCTCGTGCGGGTGCAGGCCGGTGGCGGGCTTCGCACGCGGCGCGGGGGGGCGTCATGCGGTGGCGGCGGGCCGCGGAACACGTCGCGCCAGCGCGCGGCCAGCAGGTCGAAGCGCACGGCGCCGAACAGGATGAGCACCGCGGCGGCGATCAACAGCAGCCAGGTCAGGGTGGGGTCCATGGTGGTCTCCCGAAACGCTGTGAGTGCATGCTGGCACTGCGGCGAGTTGGCTGCAAGACAATCTTTCGATCACCCGCGGAGCCCCGCCATGCATGCGCCCGAGACTCGTTTCTCCCCTGCCCCGCCGCTGCCGGCCGAACTGCTGGAGGCGCTGCACAACGACTTTGCCGAGCGCTGTTCCACCGCGCTGGCCGTGCGCACCCAGCATGGCCGCGACGAGTCGGTGTTTGACGTGCCGCCGCCGCAGGCCGTCGTGTTTGCCGAGAGCGAGGCTGAGGTGGCGCGCGTGGTGGCGCTGTGCGCGCAGCACCGCGTGCCGGTCATCCCCTACGGCGCGGGCTCGTCGCTGGAAGGCCATCTGCTGGCGGTGCGCGGCGGTATCAGCCTGGATGTGTCGCGCATGAACGCCATCCTGCGCATCGATGCCGAGGACCTGACGGTCACCGTGCAGCCCGGCGTCACGCGCAAGGCGTTGAACGAGGCGCTGAAGCACGAGGGCTTGTTCTTCCCCATCGACCCCGGCGCCGATGCCAGCCTGGGTGGCATGGCCGCCACGCGGGCCAGCGGCACGAATGCGGTGCGCTACGGCACGATGCGCGAGAACGTGCTGGGGCTGCGCTTCGTGGCGGCCAGCGGCGAGATCGTGCGGACCGGCTCGCGCGCCAGGAAGAGCAGCGCCGGCTATGACCTGACGCGGCTGCTGGTGGGCAGCGAGGGCACGCTGGGTGTCATCACCGAGCTGACGCTCAAGGTGCACCCGCTGCCCGAGGCCGTGTCGGCGGCGACCTGCTTCTTCCCGAGCATCGATGCGGCCGTGCGCACGGCCATGCAGGTCATCCAGATCGGCGTGCCCATCGCGCGTTGCGAGCTGCTGGATGCCAATGCGATCCGGGCGGTCAACGCGCACGACAGGCTGGGCCTGAAGGAGGCGCCCATGCTGCTGATGGAGTTCCACGGCAGCGACGCGGGCGTGGCCGAGCAGGCGGCGGTGGTGCAGGAGGTGGCGGCGGACCACGGCGGCGAGGCCTTCGAATGGGCCACCACGCCCGAGGCGCGCACGCGGCTGTGGGCGGCGCGGCACCACGCCTATTTCTCTGCGCTGCAGACTCGCCCCGGCTGCCGCGCGGTGACGACGGACACCTGCGTGCCCATCTCGCGGCTGGCCGAGAACATCAATGCCTCCATCGCCGAGGTGGAGGCGGCCGGCCTGCCCTATTTCATCGTGGGCCATGTGGGCGACGGCAACTTCCACCTGGCCTATCTGCTGGACCCGGACCGGCCCGAGGAGCTGGCCACCGCCGAGCGGCTGAGCGCGCAGATGGTGGCACGCGCCATTGCGCTGGAGGGCACCTGCACGGGCGAGCACGGCATCGGGCTGCACAAGCAGGGCTTTCTGCTCGACGAGACCGGCACCGAGGCTGTGGCGCTGATGCGTGCCGTCAAGGCGGCCATGGATCCGCTGGGCATCCTGAACCCGGGCAAGGTCTTCGCCTGAGGGTTGTCCCAGGACGGCGGGCGGTCGCGCAGGCGTTGGCCGACCAGGGCATCGCCGCCGTCGTGCGCAAGTGCCGGCTGCAGCCCATGCGCGAATCCCTGGAGGGCTTCAAGGGCAAGACGGCGCCGGGCCTGTTTCGGCTTTTCGTGAACTGGTTGGACGTGAACGGCTTTCTCTGCGCCGCACCGTAGCGGCCAGCCCCACCGAAGGCATGCCCCTTTGCCGCACACTCGCGTTTCGTCCCGTGTGGAGATGGGGAAGGAGGAAGCCATGAACTTGTTCCGCAACCTCAGCATCCGCCAACGCCTGCTGGGCAGCGCCTTGCTGCTGTGCGCCGGCATCGTCGCGATGGGCGCCTGGACGGAGATCAGCCTGCGCGCCGCCCAGGCCCATGCCGGCCGGCTGCTGGACACCCAGGCCAGCACGGCCCGCGAGACCACCAGCATCCTCGCGGCGCTGGAGCGCGTGCAGCGGCTGGAGCAGTCGGTGATGCTCAACGGCTCCAACGCCAACGAGGCCGGCGAGCACCATGCGCAGTGGAAGAAGACCGTGGCGCAGACGCGGGAGCTGCTCAAGAGCGTCATGTCCACACCCGAGCGCGCCCAGGAACTGGCCGCGGCCGCGGCCGGCTTCGAGGCCCATGTGAAGCCGCTGGAGGACATCCTGCAGCAGGTGGTGGACGCCAAGATGGACGCCTCGGCTGCCTTTGCCTACGCCGGCCAGGCGCAGGCCGATCTCGACACCGCGCGCGCGGTCTTCAACAAATGGGTGGACGACACCTATGCCCAGGTCGCCGCCAGCCGCGAGGCCCGCCAACGGTCCGAGGCGCTGCAGTCCGTGGTGCGGCTGGCCGTGCTTGCTGCGCTGGTGGTCGGCGTGGGCGCGCTGATGTTCACGCTGACCCGCTCCATCGCGCAGCCGCTGCAGAAGGCCATGCAGTTCGCGCACCGCATCGCGCAGGGCGACCTCTCCACCGACATCGACGTGCACGGCCAGGACGAGGTGGCAGCCTTCATGCGCGCGCTGGGCGACATGCAGCAGTCCCTGCGCACCATCGTGAACCGGGTGCGGCAGAGCGCCGACAGCATCCACACCGCCAGCGACGAGGTGGCGACCGGCAACCTGGACCTGAGCCAGCGCACCGAGCAGACCGCCTCCAACCTGCAGGCCACGGCCGCGTCGATGGCGCAGCTGAACGCGACCGTGCGCCACAGCACCGATGCCGCACTGCAGGCGCGCGACCTGGCCGCATCGGCCGCGGCCGTGGCGCACCGCGGCGGCGAGATGGTGGGCCAGGTCGTGCAGACCATGGCGTAGATCAACCAGGCCTCGCCTCGCGCCAGATCGCGGACATCACCGGCGTGATCGACAGCATTGCCTTCCAGACCAACATCCTGGCGCTGAACGCCGCCGTCGAGGCGGCGCGGGCCGGCGAGCAGGGGCGGGGCTTCGCCGTCGTGGCGGCCGAGGTGCGCAGCCTCGCACAGCGCAGTGCCGAAGCGGCCAAGGAGATCAAGGGCCTGATCGGCGCCTCGGTGGACCGCGTGGAAGACGGCAGCCGCCAGGTGAAGCAGGCGGGCGAGACCATGGAAGACCTGGTGGCCTCGGTGCAGCGGGTGTCGGACATCGTGGGTGAGATCAGCACCGCGTCCAGCGCACAGAGCCAGGGCTTTGCCGACCTGGGTGGCGCGGTGTCGGTGCTGGACGAGATGACGCAGCAGAACGCGGCGCTCGTGGAGCAGTCCGCCGCTGCCGCGGAGAGCCTCAAGCACCAGGCCTACCAGCTGTCGGCGGTGGTGGATACCTTCCGCCTGTAGCCGCAGGGCCGCCGTTGGCACGGTGGTTGCGAAGCCCCGGCTGCGCCATCCCTGGCGTTGCCGGAGGCCTGCCTTGCTGCTCGACCGCTTCTTCGCCCGCCCGATGCGGCCTGCCGTTGCCGAGCCGGCGGCCGGCTGGCTCGCACGGCCCTGGGCGCGGCTGCTGTGGTGCCTGTTGGGCGTGGGCTGCGGCATCGCGCTGGCCTTGGGCATCGCGGGGCCGCGGGTCTCGCCCTTCCTGCTGGCCTCGCTGGGCGGCTCGGCGGTCTTCCTGTTCGGCCTCACGCGCGCGCCGGCGGCCCAGCCGCGGGCGCTGCTGGGCGGACACCTCGGTGGTGCGCTGATCGGCATTGCCTGCTACCAGGTGCTGGGCGACACGCCCGCGGCCTATGTGCTGGCCCAGGTGCTGGGCCTGGGCTTCATGCTGGCGGCGCGCTGCGTGCACCCGCCGGCCGGTGCCAACCCCATCCTGATGGTGCATGTGCACGCCGATTGGGCGGTGCTGCTCAGCCCGGTGCTGACCGGCGTGCTGGCGCTGGCGGCCGTGGCCGTCGTGTGGAGCCGGCTCTACCCGGGGCTGGCGCGCTACCCGGTGCGGCCGCTGGAGCCTTCGCCGCCGCACATGAACTGGGGCGGCTGGGGCACGGGCGGCTGAGTGTCAGCCGTGCTGGGGCGGCACGCTCCAGCGCCGCGTCACGTCGCCGCGGTTGTTGACGCTCTCCAGCTGCACACCGAAGCCCCACAGCCGGCCCACGTGCTTCAGCACTTCCTGCGCGCTGTCGTGCAGCGGACGGTTCATGTGCTGCTGATGGCGCAGCGTCAGGGACCGGTCGCCGCGCAGGTTGACGTTCCAGACCTGGATGTTGGGCTCACGGGTGGACAGGTCGTACTGCCGTGACAGCGCCTGGCGCAGGTGGCGGTAGCCGGTCTCGTCGTGGATGGCCGAGATCTCGTACTCGCTCTTGGCCTCGTCGTCGAGGATGGCGAAGAGCCGGAAGTCGCGCATGATCTTCGGGCTCAGGTACTGGCCGATGAAGCTCTCGTCCTTGAAGTTGCGCATCGCGTGGTCCAGTGTCGGCAGCCAGTCGCTGCCGGCGATGTCGGGGAACCAGGCGCGATCCTCGTCGGTGGGCGCCTCGCAGATGCGCTTGATGTCGGTGTACATCGCGAAGCCCAGCGCGTAGGGGTTCAGGTTGGCGCCGGGGTGCTGGTAGATGACGTTGGTGTGCGACTTCAGCCACTCGATCATCATGCCGTCCGACAGATAGCCGTCGTCGTACATCTGGTTGAGCAGCTTGTGGTGCCAGAAGGTGGCCCAGCCCTCGTTCATGACCTGGGTCTGGCGCTGCGGGTAGAAGTACTGCGCGATCTTGCGCACGATGCGCACGATCTCGCGCTGCCAGGGCTCCAGCAGCGGCGCATTCTTCTCGATGAAGTACAGCAGGTTCTCCTGCGGCTCCTCGGGAAAGCGGCGGCTCTCGGCGGCCTCGTCGGGGCGGTCGGGCTTCCTGGGCAGCGTGCGCCACAGGTCGTTGACCTGCATCTGCGCATGATGCTCGCGGTCCTTCTGGCGAGCGCGCTCCTCGGCCAGGCTGAGCTTGGCGGGGCGGCGGTAGCGGTCCACGCCGTGGTTCATCAGCGCATGGCAGCTGTCCAGCAGCGTCTCGACGGCGTCCAGCCCGTAGCGCTCCTCGCAGTCGGCGACGTAGTTCTTGGCGTAGACGAGGTAGTCAATGATGGACGACGCATCCGTCCACATGCGGAACAGGTAGTTGCCCTTGAAGAAGCTGTTGTGGCCGTAGCTGGCGTGCGCGATCACGAGCGCCTGCATGGCCAGCGTGTTCTCCTCCATCAGGTAGGCGATGCAGGGGTCGGAGTTGATGACGATCTCGTAGGCCAGCCCCATCTGGCCGCGCTTGTAGCTGCGCTCGGTGGCGATGAATTCCTTGCCGTAGCTCCAGTGGCGGTAGTTCACCGGCATGCCCACGCTGGCATAGGCGTCCATCATCTGCTCGGCGGTGATGACCTCCAACTGGTTGGGGTAGGTGTCCAGGCCGAAGCGCTCGGCGGTCTGACGGATGACGGCGTGGTAGTCCTCGATCAGGCCGAAGGTCCAGTCGTTGGGCGAGGGCAGGGGCTGGGCGGGCCGTTGCGCCAGCGGCTTCATGCGCTGCAGCGGCAGGCGCTGGCGGCGTTCGGGCATGCCGGTCGGCGGCGTGGCGTGGCGCTCGGGGTGGCGGCGGTCTTCCAGGGTGCTCATGCCGGGCTCCCTTCCTTCTTGAACAGGTCACGGAAGACCGGGTAGATCTCCGAGGCCTCGACGGCCTTGCGCATCGCGAAGTGCGGCACGTCCTCGGCGAGCTTCTGGTACTCCTCCCAGAGGTTCTGCTCGGGTTCGGCCACCTGCACGTAGGCGAAGTAGCGGCACAGCGGCAGGATCTTGTCGGCCAGGATTTCGCGGCAGCGGCCGCTGTCGTGGTGCCAGTTGTCGCCGTCGCTGGCCTGGGCGCCGTAGATGTTCCACTCGGTGGGCGAGTAGCGGGCCTTGATGATCTGCTCCATCAGCACCAGGGCCGAGGACACGACGGTGCCGCCGGTCTCGGTGGCGTGGAAGAAGTTCTGCTCGTCCACCTCCTGGGCCTGCGTGTGGTGGCGGATGAAGACGACGTCGATCTTCTCGTAGTGCCGCGTCAGGAACAGGTAGAGCAGGATGAAGAAGCGCTTGGCCAGGTCCTTGCGGCCCTCGTCCATGGAGCCGGACACATCCATCAGGCAGAACATGACGGCGCGCGTGGTGGGCACGGGCACCTTCACGCGCGAGCGGAAGCGCAGGTCGATGGGGTCCAGGAAGGGGATGGCATCCAGGCGCTGGCGCAGGTGGGCGATGCGCTCACGGGTCTCGGCCAGCAGCCGCGGGGTCTCGGGGCGGTCTTCCTTCAGCAACTCCTGCTCGCGGGCTTCGAGATCGTGCAGCTCGCGGCGCTTGTCCATGCCCAGCGCGATGCGGCGGCCTAACGCGCCGCGCATGGAGCGCACAACGTGCAGGTTGGTGGGCGTGCCGTCGGACGTGAAGCCGGCGCGGTGGCTCTTCCACTCGGGCGTGTCGGCCAGCGTCGTGCGGGCCAGGTTGGGCAGGGCCAGGTCGTCGAAGAAGACCTGCATGAACTCTTCCTTGGTGAGGTGGAAGACGAAGTCGTCCTCGCCCTCGCCCTGGTCGCTGGCCTGCCCGCCACCGCCGCCGCCACCCTGTCCGCCCTTGGGCTTGGCAATGCGGTCGCCCTTCACGTATTCCTGGTTGCCGGGCCGCACGACCTCGCGAACGCCGCCGTCGCCATGGCCGAAGACGGGCTCGCTCAAGTCCTTCTTCGGGATGTGGACGTCCTCGCCGCGCTCCATGTCGCGGATGCCGCGGCCGTCCACCGCGCGCTTGACCGCCTCGCGGATCTGCTCCTTGTGGCGGCGCAGGAAGCGCTCGCGGTTGCCGATGGACTTGTTCTTGCCCGAAAGGCGTCGATCAATGATCTGCTGGAGGGACATGCCTCACCGCCTTGTTCAGCTGGACTTGCGAACCCTCAAGTACCACTCGCACAACAGCCGCACCTGCTTGGCCGTGTAGCCCTTGTCCACCATGCGCTGCACGAAGTTCTCGTGCTTCTTGGCGTCCTCGGCGCTGGCCTTGGCGTTGAAGCTGATGACGGGCAGCAGGTCTTCGGTGTTGCTGAACATCTTCTTCTCGATGACCGTGCGCAGCTTCTCGTAGCTGGTCCACAGCGGGTTCTTGCCCGCGTTGTTGGCGCGCGCCCGCAGCACGAAGTTGACGATCTCGTTGCGGAAGTCCTTGGGGTTGGAAATGCCGGCCGGCTTCTCGATCTTCTCCAGCTCGGCGTTCAGCGCCGCGCGGTCGAAGACCTCGCCGGTGTCGGTGTCGCGGTACTCCTGGTCCTGGATCCAGTAGTCGGCATAGGTCACGTAGCGGTCGAAGATGTTCTGGCCGTACTCGGAATAACTCTCCAGGTAGGCGGTCTGTATCTCCTTGCCGATGAATTCGGCATAGCGCGGCGACAGCTGCTCCTTGATGAAGCCGATGTACTTCTCCTCCAGCTCCTTGGGGAACTGCTCGCGCTCGATCTGCTGCTCCAGCACGTACATCAGGTGCACCGGATTCGCCGCCACCTCGGCCGGGTCGAAGTTGAAGACCTTGGACAGGATCTTGTAGGCGAAGCGCGTGCTGATGCCGCTCATGCCCTCGTCGACGCCGGCGTAGTCGCGGTACTCCTGGTAGCTCTTGGCGCGCGGGTCGGTGTCCTTGAGGTTCTCGCCGTCGTAGATCTGCATCTTGCTGAACAGCGACGAGTTCTCGGGCTCCTTCAGGCGCGTGAGCACCGCGAACTGGCTCATCATCTTCAGCGTGCCCGGCGCGCACTTGGCCTCGGCCAGCGACGAGCCGCGGATCAGCTTCTCGTAGATCTTGATCTCCTCGCTGACGCGCAGGCAGTAGGGCACCTTGACGATGTAGACGCGGTCGAGGAAGGCCTCGTTGTTCTTGTTGTTGCGGAAGGTCTTCCACTCGCTCTCGTTGCTGTGCGCCAGCACGATGCCGTCGAAGGGGATGGCGCCGAAGCCCTCGGTGCCCTTGTAGTTGCCCTCTTGGGTTGCCGTCAGCAGCGGGTGCAGCACCTTGATCGGCGCCTTGAACATCTCGACGAACTCCAGCAGGCCCTGGTTGGCCAGGCACAGGCCGCCGGAGTAGCTGTAGGCGTCGGGGTCGTCCTGCGCAAAGGTTTCGAGCTTGCGGATGTCGACCTTGCCGACCAGGGACGAGATGTCCTGGTTGTTCTCGTCGCCCGGCTCGGTCTTGGCCACGCCGATCTGCTTGAGCACGCTGGGATAGCGCTTGACGACCTTGAACTTGCGGATGTCGCCGCCGAACTCGTCCAGCCGCTTGACGGCCCAGGGCGACAGGATGCGGTTGAGATAGCGGCGCGGGATGCCGAAGTCGCGCTCCAGCAGCGGGCCGTCCTCGACGGGGTCGAACAGGCCCAGCGGTGACTCGTTCACCGGCGAGCCGGCCAGCGAGTAGAAGGGCACGTGTTCCATCAGCTGCTTGAGCCGCTCGGCGATGGAACTCTTGCCGCCGCCCACCGGGCCCAGCAGGTAGAGGATCTGCTTCTTCTCCTCCAGCCCCTGCGCGGCATGGCGGAAGTAGGAGACCACCTGCTCGATGGCCTCTTCCAGCCCGTAGAACTCCGCGAAGGCCGGATAGATCTTGATGGTCTTGTTCGCAAAGATGCGCGACAGCCGCGGGTCGTTGCGGGTGTCCAGCATCTGCGGCTCGCCGATGGCCTGCAGCACGCGCTCGGCAGCGGTGGCGTAGGCCAGCGGGTTTCTCTTGCACTCGGCGAGGTACTCCTCCAGCGTGAGTTCCTCGACCTTGCTGCGCTCGTAGCGAGCGGCGAAATGGCTGATGACGTCCATGCGGGTCTCCTGCGGTGTGAACTCCACAGGGCCGCGAGCACGATCCGTGCCCATGGTCAGCTGGGGGGTTCTGATCGCGCCTCAACTGCAAGGCGTCATCAGAACTCTCCGCTCGTCATCGGCAGCTTGGGCCTGCCGACCGGTTCTTGATCTCAAGAATAAGCCGCCGTCCGCCCTGCAACAAACCTCGATGCGAATTGGTTGACAGGGCCGGTCCAGCATACGCCCGCGGGTCAGGCAAGACCTGGCACTTCTCGGGCAAACCACACGAACATGGGGGCCTTGTGGCGCCGCGTTGACAGCGCCTTTCGTGAAGAAATGTTGAGGGCGCCGCGCGCAGGGCGCGGTGCGCGCTTCAGTCGCCGCGCAGCCGCTGCAGGATGCCGTCCAGCGCATCCAGCGAGTCGAACTGGATGGCCAGCTCGCCGCTCTGGCCGCCGCGTTTGCTGCGCTTCTTCACGCGCACCTCGACGGTGGTGCCGAGCGCGTCGGCCAGCTCCTCCTCCAGGCGCAGCACGTCGCGACCCTTCTCGCCCTTCACGCGCAGCAGCGGCGCCTGGCGGGCGGCGCCCTGGGTCTTGGCGACCAGCTTCTCGGCCTCGCGCACGCTGAGCTTCTTGGCCGCGATCTCGCTGGCCGTCGTGATCTGTGCGGCGCCGTCCAGCGGCAGCAGCGCGCGGGCATGGCCCATGTCCAGGTCACCGGCCATCAGCATGTTCTGCACCGGCGCGGCGAGGTTCAGCAGCCGCAGCAGATTGCTGGCAGCGCTGCGCGAGCGGCCCACGGCCTGCGCGGCCTGCTCGTGCGTCAAGCCGAACTCGTCGGTCAGGCGCTTCAGGCCTTGCGCCTCTTCGAGCGGGTTCAGGTCTTCGCGCTGGATGTTCTCGATCAGCGCCATCGCCGCGGCCGCCTCGTCGGGCACGGGCTTGACCAGCACCGGCACCTCGCGCAGGCCGGCCAGCTTGGCGGCACGGAAGCGCCGTTCGCCGGCGATGATCTCGTAGCCCACGCCGCCATTGGGCGTGATGGGGCGGACCAGGATGGGCTGCATGATGCCCTGGCCCTTGATGCTCTCGGCCAGCTCGTACAGCGAGCCCTCGTCCATGCGCGTGCGCGGCTGGTACTTGCCGGCCTGCAGCTGTTCCAGCTTCAGCGTGGACGGCTGGCCGTCGCGCTCGGGGGCAGGGGTGTCGCTGACTTTCGGGCCGAGCAGGGCTTCGAGGCCGAGGCCCAGGCCTTTGGGTTTCTTGGTCGCCATGGGCGCGGATTGTCGTTCAGCGCTTCGTCAGGCTGTCCACCAGCGCCCGGCCCTCCGGCCAGTCGCCCAGGCCGGACTCCGCATTCAGGTGGCCGCGCGGCCCGGCCATGACGACGCTGCTGCCCCAGTCGGCCGCCATCTGCGCGCTGCGCTCCGCGGCGCCGAAGGGGTCGTCGCTGCTGATGACGGTGATGCTGGGGAAGGGCAGGCGGCCGCGGCGTATCGGGCGCCAGCCGTGCAGCTGTGGCGGCATGTCCTCGCGCTCGGTGTCGGGCGGGGCCACCAGCAGCGCGCCCTTCACGCGGCCGGTGTGCTGCGAATGTGCGGCCCAGGCCGCCACCAGCTGGCAGCCCAGCGAATGGGCCACCAGCACGGCCGGCACGTCGTCCTGCAGCAGCACCTCGTCCAGCCGTGCCATCCAGTCGCCGCGGCGCGGCCAGTCCCAGTCGTGCTGCTCCACGCGCTGGTCGCCGTGCAGGCGCTCCCAGCGCGTTTGCCAATGCTCGGGGCCGGAGTTCTGCCAGCCGGGAAGAAGAAGGACGCGCGAGGGATTCATGGTTTGCCCTTATCCTGATGGGCTGGATTTTGATCGGAGCCGGCCATGACTTATCGGGTGTTTGTTGACGGACAGGAAGGCACGACGGGCCTGCGCATCCACGAGTACCTGGCGGCGCGCAGCGACATCGAGGTGTTGAAGATAGACGCCGACAAACGCAAGGACCCGGACGAGCGCGCGCGCCTGCTGAACGCGGCCGACGTGGCCTTCCTGTGCCTGCCCGACGCGGCCTCGCGCGAGGCGGCCTTCATGGTCAACAACCCCAACACCTGCCTGATCGACGCCAGCACCGCCCACCGCACGGCGCCCGGCTGGGTGTTCGGCCTGCCGGAGCTGGCGCGCGGCCAGCGCGGCGCCATCCAGGCGTCCAAGCGCATCGCCAACCCCGGCTGCCATGCCAGCGCCTTCATCCTGGCCGTGCGGCCGCTGGTGGACGCTGGCCTGCTGCCGCGCGATGCCGCGGTCAGCGCCACCTCCATCACCGGCTACTCGGGCGGCGGCAAGAGCATGATCGCCGAGTACCAGCAGCAGCCGCTGCCGGCCGCGCTGCAGGCACCGCGCCCCTACGCGCTGGGCCTCAAGCACAAGCACCTGCCGGAGATGATGGCCCACACGGGCCTGAGCCAGCCGCCGGTGTTCATGCCCGTCGTCAGCAGCTTCTACAAGGGCCTGGCCGTCAGCGTGCCGCTGCACATGGCCCAGCTCAAGCCCGGCACCACGCCCGAACAGCTGCACGCGGCGCTGGCCACGCACTATGCGGGCGAGCGCTTCATCCGCGTCATGCCGCTGCGCGATGCGGCCACGCTGGAGAACGGTTTCTTCGACGTGCAGGCCTGCAACGACACCAACCGCGTCGACATCTTCGTCTTCGCGAGCGACACGCAGGCGCTGGTCATCGCGCGGCTGGACAACCTCGGCAAGGGCGCCAGCGGCGCGGCCGTGCAGGCGATGAACGTGCACCTGGGCGTCGAGGAAAGCCTGGGCCTGGTCTGAGCACGACCGCCCATCCCCAAGCCTGACGTTGCGGCCCGGCGCGGGCTCGCGATACTGCCGGCCTGCTTCAAGGCCACAGGGAAGGGTGGGGGATGGCTTCCAAGGAGTCACCGCAGGATGCACCGCTGGACGGCGTGCGCATCGCCAGCGCGGCCGACCTGGCCGGTGCACCCGTGCGCGACGGCCGCTCGCGCGCCAGCCTGGCGCAGCAGGCGCTGCGCTGGACCTATCTGCTGCGCTCGCGCCAGCGCTGGGTGCACGACGCGCGAGCGCGCGAGCAGCACCAGGCCGACGCCCTCGACACGCTGCAGGCCCTGGGCCTGGACGCCGACGCGCTGGCCCGCGAGCCGGTGCTGGTGGTGCGCATGCCCTACCGGCGCGAGGCCGAGGGCTGGGAGGGCCGCATCTTTCCGTGGGAGTACGTGCTGGCGGCCGCCACGCGCGAGCCGCGTCGCGCGGCCAGCGACGGACCGCGTCCGCTGACCGTCATCCGCGAGCTGCAACTGCAGCGGCCGGGCCCGCGCGGCCGCTGGCTGCCGCTGGAGCGCGAGGCGGTGGACCTGCCGCCGGCCGGCGAGCTGCGCGTGCTGTTCGTCAACACGCTGCCCTCCGAGCTGCGCGAGCACTGGACCGTGGCCGACGAGCTGGCCAATCTGCGCCGCGTGCTGCCGCCCGAGGTGGCGGCCGTGCGCGAGCTGAACTACCCCAGCCTGGACGAGCTGCGCGCCGCGCTGCGCGAGCACCGGCCGCACCTGCTGCACTTCGCCGGCATGGACAGCCACCAGGGCCTGCGCGAGCTGCGCACGCTGATCGGGCCGGCCGCCATGACTGGCGTGCGCCGCTGGGACGAGGCGGGCAAGGCCTGGCTGGTCGAGCGCGAGCTGCTGATCGACGCCGTGCAGGCCGACCCGCAGCGCATGCTGGACGGCCTGCTGCTGCGCGGCGACGACCGCTATCCGCAGCTGGTGGGCGCACAGGCGCTGGGGCGGGCGCTGGCGGAGGTGGGCGCGCCGGCCTACCTGACCACGTTCAACGTGTGGAACAGCGCGGCGCGGCTGGCGCCCATGATGGTGGCCGAGGGCGCGACGCTGGCGGCCGTGGGCTTCCAGGACGCCTTCGACGACTCGCTGGCCGAGTTCATGCTCAACCGCCTGCTGCGCGAGCTGCTGCTGACGGGCTTCCACCTGCCCAAGGCCTTCGAGCAGGCCTGGCTGGCGGTGCGGGCGCTGCCCGAGTCGGTGGACGCCACCGGCGTGACGCTGTGGGTGGGCGCGCCGGTGTTCGTCGACGAGGCCACGCGCCAGGCCCACCGGCTGCGCGCGCAGGAGAAGGCCGCCGCGCCGGTGCCGGCCTCGGCCGCGGTGCGCTGCGAGATCGAGCCCTTTGCCGAGCTGAACTACGCGGTGCTGCACAACGCGCAGCCGCTGTTCCGCCGCTTCGTGCTGAGCTGTGACGCGCCGCAGTGGGCCGAGCCGCTGGACGTGGAGGTGGCGGTGCACATGGGCCAGGAGGTGGCGCGCTTCCAGCGCCGCGTGCAGCTGCGCCAGGTGCGCGAGAAGCTCACCGACAAGATCCACGTGCCGCTGACCGCCGAGGTGGCGCGCAGCGTGCACGAGGCCATCAACACCAGCCTGAACGTCTGCGTGCGCCAGGGCGCCGAGGTGCTGTATCACGACAGCCACCGGCTGCGCCTGCTGCCGGTGGACCAGTGGCGCGACAACCGCCGCGACGGTCGCTGGCTGCCCTCCTTCGTGCTGCCGCGCGACCCGGCCGTGGTGGACGCGGTGGCGCGCGCGCAGCGCTACAACCGCGTGCTGCGCGACGACCCGGCCGCGGGCTTCGAGGGCTACCAGTGCGTGCCCGAGACCGCCGGCCCCGCGCCGCTGGACGAGGCCGCGCTGCGCGGCGTGGACCGCCAGGTGGAGGCCATCTGGGCCACGCTGCTGCACGACTGGAGCCTGGCCTACATCAACCCGCCGCCCAGCTACAGCGGCGAGCTGGACTCGCAGCGTCTGCGTGTGCCGTCCAGGGTCAAGGCCGACCGCGCCGGCACCTGCATCGACCTGGCGCTGCTGTTCGCGGCCTGCCTGGAGCTGGTGGACATCTACCCGGTGGTCTTCCTGCTCGACGGCCATGCGCTGCCGGGCTGGTGGCGGCACCGGCGCTACCAGCAGGAGTACCAGCGCATGGGCTCGGCCCACTACAACGAGGTGGTGGAGGCCAGCGCCAGCGCCAGCTCGGCGGCCAATGCGCAGACCGTCAGCTGGCATGCCGGCAAGTCCAGTTGGGCCGAGGTGAGGCGCTGGATACGCGAGCGCAAGCTGGTGCCCATCGAGACCGTGCGGCTGACCGAGCACTGCGGCTTCGTCGAGGCCATCGAGGCCGGCGTCGAGGCGCTGGCCGAGCGCGCCGACTACGACTCCATGCTGGACATCGTCACCGCCCGCCAGGCCCAGGTCACACCGCTGCCGCTGCTGAAGGACGACGCATGAACGCGCCCGCTGCAACGGATGCCGCGCTGTGGGCCACGGCGCGCGAGCTGTTCGCCGAGCCCGCCCAGCCGCGGGCCGACGAGGCGCGGCCGTCCCTCCAGCAGCGCCGCCGGCGTGGCCACGATGCCCGCCGCGACGATGGCCGTGCGGCCGTGCGCCTGCTGCGCGACGACGGCCTGCTGCGCTGGGTCTACGAGCCGCCGCAGCAGCCGCGCGGTGGCGACGGCGGGCGCCGCAGCTGGCGGGCCTATGGCGCCGACCCGCGCGAGACCGTCGAGCGCATCCCCTTCCGCGAGCTGGGCGACAACGAGGTCACGGCGCGGCTGCAGGATCTGGACCGCAAGCTCAATCCGGCGCTGGCCGGGCTGGCCACGCCCGCCGACGGGCTGCGCCGCTGGGACGGCCAGGCCTGGGCGGCGCTGCGGCCCGGCGAACTGCAGGCGCTGCAGGGCCGCGTGCTGGTGCTGGTGCACGGCACCTTCAGCGCCAGCGCGATGTACGCCAAGGAGTTGCGCGCCACGGTGGACGGCGAGACCCTGCTGGGCCGGCTGGCCGACCCGCGCGGCGGCTATGCGGCGCTGCTGGCTTTCGACCACCCGACGCTGGCCGTCGCGCCCTGGCTGAACGCGCTGGCGCTGCGCGACGCCCTGGCGGGCTGCCCGGCCGAGCTGGACTTCGTGGGCCACAGCCGCGGCGGCCTGGTCATCAGCTGGCTGCTGCGGCTGGCGCCCGCGCTGCGCGCCCGCCAGGCGCTGTTCGTCGGCTCGCCGCTGGCCGGCACCTCGCTGGCCGCACCCGACAAGCTGCGCCAGGCGCTGGACCTGCTGGCCAGCTATGCCGACGCCGTGGCGGACGCCGCGCTGCGCGCCGGCCGGCTGGCGCCGCCGGGGCTGCAGCCGCTGGCTTGGGGCGTGGCCGGCCTGGCCTGCGTGCTGGGCAAGGCCTTGCAGCTGGGTGCCGGCATGCCGCTGGCCGACGTGGCCGTGGGCCTGGTGCCCGGGCTGCTGGCCCAGGGCCGCGTCGCCAACAATCTGGAGCTGGCGCAGCTCTGGCCGCTGCCGGCATCCGTGGACGTGCGCGCCATCGGCGGCAGCTTCCAGCCGCACGAGGCCGACGAGCCGCTGTGGAAGCTGTGGAAGCGCGTCACGCAGCTGAAGACCCAGGCGCTCTACCAGGGCGCCGACCTGATCTTCGACGAGCCCAACGACCTGGTCGTCAACCATGCCTCCATGAACCAGTTGGGCCCGTTGCGGCTCGCCGCGCCGCAGTGGCAGGACCTGGGCCGCAGCGCCGAGACCCACCACTGCAACTACTTTCAGGACCTGCGCGTGCTGACCTGGCTGGACGCCAGGCTGCGCTGACGGCGGGCGCTTCGGCGCGCCTGCTGGCGCTTTGCACGCCCGGCTGGCCATTCGTCGCAAGCGGGTGGCCGCGGCTGCGGCCCTCGCCCACAGTGCGGTCATCGCCACTCACAGGAACACCGCCATGCCTGCCGCCCTCCCGCTCTGGCCCTTTGCCATCCTTGCCGGCCTCGTGACGCTGGGCCTGCGCCAGTCACGCGAACGCCTGGTGCGGCCGCATGCGCTGGCCGGCTTGGCCCTGGCCATGCTGGCGCTGTCGCTCTACGGGGTCACGGCGGCCTTCGGCGCCGGGGCGCTGCCGGTGCTGGCCTGGGCCGCCGGCTTGGGTGCGATGGTGTGGCTGGGCGGGCCATGGGTTGCGCCGCGCGGCCTGGTGCGCGAGGGCAGGGCGGTGCGCATGCCCGGCAGCTGGCTGCCGATGGCGCTGATGCTGGGCATCTTCGTCGTGAAGTTCGCGCTGGGCTTTGCGGCCGGCGTGCGCGCGCCGGTGCTGCAGGCCACCGGGTTCGTGGTCGCCGTCAGCGCGGCGCTGGGCCTGTTCAGCGGTGCTTTCGCGGTGCGGGCGCTGGCGGTGTGGCGCTGCGTGCAAGGCGGCGCGGCGCCGACAGCAGCCGGTGCACGCCTACCGCCAGCGCAGCGCCGATCAGCTCGGCGATGACGAAGCCCGGTGCGCTGACGGGTGCGATGCCGGCAAAGCTGTCGCTGAACATGCGGCCGAACACCGCGGCCGGGTTGGCGAAGGACGTGGACGCGGTGAACCAGTAGGCCGCGCCGATGTAGGCGGCGACCATGGCTGCGACGCGGCCGGCCGGCGCGCGCAGGATGACCAGCAGCAACCCGAAGGTGGCCACGCCCTCGGCGATCCACGGGCCGGTGCCCTGGCGCAGCTTGGTGGAGAACTGCAGGAGGCTCATGTCGAACATCGCATGCGCCAGCCAGGCGCCCAGCATTGCCCCGATCAGCTGCGCAGCGACGTAGGGCAGCAAGGCGCTCGCCGGCAGCTCGCCGCGCCAGGCCATGACGGCGCTGACGGCGGGGTTGAAGTGGGCGCCGCTGACGGGGCCAAACACCTCGATGAGCACGTACAGCCCGCCCACCGTGGCCAGCGTGTTGGCCAGCAGCGCGATGGCCACGTTGCCGCCCGCCAGCCGTTCGGCCATGACGCCCGAGCCGATGACGACGGCCAGCAGCAGCGCCGTGCCCAGCAGCTCGGCAAACAGCTTGCGAGAGAGGTCCATGGGTCAGCTCTTGCCGATGTCGATGAGTGCCTGCTGCAGCTCTGCCGGGCTCAGCGTCTGCAGCGGCAGCGCCAGCAGCTGCAGCATGCGGTAGCCGATGGCCTGGCGCGTCAGCTCGAAGGCGCGGCGCTTGCCTGCGTCGCCGCCCTCGGCGTTGGACGGGTCGGGGTAGCCCCAGTGCACCTTGACCGGCTGGCCGCTGCCGGTGCCGAAGAACACCGGGCACTGCTCGGCCGCGGCGCTGTCGCACACCGTGATGACGATGGACAGCGGCGGAGCCTCGGGCGTCGTGAACTCGTCCCAGCTCTTGCTGCGGTAGCCGCTGACGTCGACGCCCGCGTTCGTCAGCGCCTCCAGCGCGAACGGGTTCAGCCGCCCGCTGGGCGCGCTGCCGGCGCTGTGGGCCCGGACGTCCTTGCCTGCCTTGGCGGCCAGGTGGTTGAGCATGCCTTCGGACAGCACGCTGCGCGCGGAGTTGTGGGTGCAGAGGATGAGGATGTGGGTGGTCATGGGTGTGCTCAGCGGGTGCCGATCTGGCGGATTTCGTGCTGGATGGCGAGTGGTTCCAGCTTGGTCATGGGCAGCGCCAGCAGCAGCTCGATGCGGCGCTTGAGGGTGATGGCCACGTCCAGGAAGGCCTGCTGCCGCGCGGCATCGCTGCCCTGCACATGGCCCGGGTCGGGCACGCCCCAGTGGGCCGTCATCGGCTGGCCCGGCCAGACCGGGCAGACCTCGCCAGCGGCCGAGTCGCAGACGGTGAAGACGAAGTCCATGATGGGCGAACCGGGCGCCGCGAACTCATCCCAGCTCTTGCTGCGAAAGCCGTCGGTCGGGAGGTGCAGCGCAGCCAGCGTCTGCAGCGCCAACGGGTGGACGGCGCCGTTCGGGTGGCTGCCGGCCGAATAGGCCTTGAAGCGCTGGTCGCCCAGACCGTTCATCAGGCCCTCGGCCATGATGGAGCGGGCCGAGTTGCCGGTGCAGATGAAGAGGACGTTGAAGCTGTTGTCGAGCATGAGCGTCTTCGTTAGCAGGAGCAGGACGTCGCCGCGCCGTCGACGGCGCAGGCCGTCCCGTGGCAGCAGTTCTCGGTGAGATAGGTCAGCAAGTCATTCATGTGGCCAAACGACGCGCGATAGACCAGGTTGCGGCTGACGCGCTCCTGGCTCACCAGGCCCGCGTTGCTCAGCTCCTTCAGATGGAAGGACAGCGTCGCTGCAGGCAGCGCCAGCGACTCCGCGAGTGCGCCGGGCGTCATGCCCTCCTGTCCTGCCACCACGAGCAGACGAAACACCCTGAGCCGGTGGGTTTGCGCCAAGGCGGCGAGGGAACGGACGACCAGTTGCTCTTCCATGTTTGCATTCTTCCATAAACATCGAATAATTGATGCAACGCAAGTCGCGGCCATGAACTCTGCCGCAGAGTTGTGACCGTTCCGTGACGAAACCACCCCGGAGAACAGCATGCCCCGCATTCAGATCTTTGACCCCGCCCTGTGTTGCAGCAGCGGGGTTTGCGGCCAGGACATCGACGCCAGCCTGGTCCAGGCCGCCGCCGACATCGACTGGGCCCAGGGCCTCGGCGCCCAGATCGAGCGCTTCAACCTGGCCCAGCAGCCGTTGGCCTTTGCGCAGAACGACAGCGTCCGTGGCTTGCTGGAGCGCTCGGGCCAGGAGGCCTTGCCCATCACCCTGGTGGACGGGCTGCTCGTGCTGGCGGGGCGCTATCCCAGCCGTCAACAGCTGGGGCAATGGCTCAAGATCGCCGCGCCGGTGGCCGGCCCCGATGCCGGTGGCTGCTGCAGCGGCGGCAAGTGCTGCTGAGCGCGGAGCACGCCATGACCATGAGGTTCCTCGAACAGCTGCCCCGCTTTGTCTTCTTCACGGGCAAGGGCGGCGTCGGCAAGACCTCGCTGGCCTGCGCGACGGCGGTCAGGCTGGCGCAGGCCGGCCGGCGGGTGCTGCTGGTCAGCACCGACCCGGCCTCCAATGTCGGCCAGGTCTTCGGCATCGGCATCGGCAACCAGGTCACGGCGGTGCCTGCCGTGCCCGGGCTGTGGGCCCTGGAGATCGACCCCCAGGCGGCGGCGCAGGGCTACCGCGACCGCATCGTGGGCCCGGTGCGCGGCGCGCTGCCGGCCGATGTGGTGAGAGGCATCGAGGAACAGCTCTCCGGCGCCTGCACGACGGAAATCGCCGCCTTCGACGAGTTCACCGGGCTGCTGACCGACGATGCGCTGGTGGGCGGCTTCGAGCATGTGCTGTTCGACACCGCGCCCACCGGCCACACCATCCGGCTGCTGCAGCTGCCCGGGGCCTGGAACAGCTTCCTGGAGGCCGGCAAGGGCGATGCCTCGTGCCTGGGGCCGCTGGCGGGCCTGGACAAGCAGCGCGCCCAGTACAAGGCGGCCGTCGACGCGCTGGCCGACCCGCAGCGCACGCGGCTCGTGCTGGTGGCGCGCGCGCAGGCCTCCACGCTGCGCGAAGTCGCGCGCACCCACGACGAACTCGCGCGCATCGGTCTCACGCAGCAGCACCTCGTCATCAACGGCGTCATGCCTGCGGCCGAAGCCGGGCTTGACGAGCTGGCTGCGGCCGTCGTCCGGCGCGAGCAGGCGGCGCTCGCGGCGATGCCCGACATGCTGCGGGCGCTGCCCACCGACCAGCTGCCGCTGAAGCCCTTCGACCTGGTGGGCCTGGAGGCGCTGTCTCGCTTCTTCGACGACGCACCGACGCCCGATGCCGCAGCGCCGGCCACCGAGCGCCCCGATGCCCCCAGCCTCGCGCAACTGGTGGAGGGCCTGGCCGAACCCGGGCACGGCCTCATCATGGTGATGGGCAAGGGTGGGGTGGGCAAGACGACGCTGGCGGCGGCCATTGCCGTCGCGTTGGCGCAGCGCGGCCTGCCGGTGCACCTGACGACCTCGGACCCCGCGGCCCACCTGGTCGACACGCTCGCCGGCTCGATGGCGCAGCTGACGGTCAGCCGCATCGATCCGCAGGCGGAGACCCGGCGCTACCGCGAGCAGGTGCTGGCCAGCAAGGGCAAGTCCCTGGATGCGCAGGGGCGTGCGCTGCTGGAAGAGGACTTGCGCTCGCCCTGCACCGAGGAGATCGCCGTCTTCCAGGCCTTCTCCCGGGCCATCCGCGAGGCGGGCCGCCGCTTCGTGGTGATGGACACCGCGCCCACCGGCCACACGCTGCTGCTGCTGGATGCGACCGGGGCCTACCACCGCGAGATCGCCCGGCAGATGGCCGGCACCGGGGTGCACTTCACGACGCCGCTGATGCAGCTGCAGGATCAGGCGCGCACCAAGGTGCTCATCGCGACGCTGGCCGAGAACACGCCGGTGCAGGAGGCCGCCGGGCTGCAGGACGACCTGCGCCGCGCAGGCATCGAGCCCTGGGCCTGGGTGGTCAACAACAGCGTGGCGGCCACGGCGGTGCGGTCGCCGCTGCTGCGTGCCAGGGCAGCCCGCGAGCTGCCCTTCATCGACGCGGTGGCACGGCAGCACGCCGCGCGCTACGCCGTGGTGCCGCTGCTGGCCGACGAGCCGGTGGGCATTGCGCGGCTGCTGGCCTTGGCCGGAGCAGGCTAGACCAGCTCCGCCTCCGGGCTGCGGTAGTGGTAGCGGTAGGCGAAGACGAAGCCCAGGCGCGCATAGAGGCGCTGGGCGACGGCGTTGTCGCTGCCCACCTGCAGATAGGCCTGGCGGGCGCCCTGGGCGTGGGCGCGGGCCAGCAGCGCGCGGCACAGGCGTTCGCCATGGCCCTGGCGGGGCTGGGCCGAGGCGATGTCGTACAGGCCCACCAGGTCGCCGGCCACCACCATCTGGCCGCAGGCCAGCAGCCGGCCCTGGTCGTCGTTGAGCGCAAAGCCCTGGTAGGCGACCGGGGCCAGCGCGATGCGTTCGGCGTGGGCGGCGATGGCGGTGTCGGACGAGCCGCGCAGCGCGCCGACGGTGGCGGCGTAGCGGGGGGCGTCCAGCGCCTGGATGGCGACGGGCGCCGGATCGGGAACGAGCGTGGCCAGCACCATCACGTCTGCCGCGTCGAACGCGCCCCAGCCCTTGGCGGCCAGGCGCTGGTCCAGGTCGGCCGGCTGGCTCCAGGGCGTCACGCGCACGGCCAGCGGCAGGCCGGCGGCATCGTAGGCGCGCTGGCAGCGGGCCAGCAGTTCGTCCAGCGGCAGCGTGCCTTCGCGCAGCGCGTTGATGCAGCGTGAGCGCTTGGCCTTGCCGGGCGACAGGCGGATCAGCCAGCCGTCGATGTCGGTCTGTTGGGGCGGGGCGGAGGCGTCCAGGCCGGCGAGTTCGGCGCGCAGGGCGAGGGCCTGCAGGGCAGTGTCATTCATGGTCGAGCAGCAGGGCGGGTTGGTGCCAGACGCAGCGCCACACGGGATGCTGCTGGCCGGCCAACGGGTCGCTGAGCTGCAGGTCGCGGACCTCGGCGCCCAGGCGTTCGTAGAAGCCGCGGGCGGCGGTGTTCATGTCCAGCACCCAGAGGTACAGCGGCCGCGTGGAGCCGTCGCGCCGCAGCCGCTCGGCCACACCTTGCATCAGCCGCCGGCCGATGCCGCCGCCCTTGAGGTCGGGCGCGACATGCAGGTTGTCCACGTAGTCGCCCCACAGCGGGTCGTGGCCCGGCATCACGTAGGCAAAGCCCAGCAGCCGGCCGGCGCCGTCCTCGGCCACCAGGCCCCAGTCGGCACCGGGGGTCGCCAGCCGCGCCTGCCAGGTCTGGCGCCGCTCGGCGTCGGCCTCCTGGTCCAGGTAGTGGTCGCTGAACACGCCGCGGTAGGCGCTGCGCCAGCTGGCCACGTGCAAGGCAGCCACGGCATCGGCGTCGTGAGCCCGCATCAGGCGCAGCGCGGCGGTGCTCACCGCATCGTCTCGATGCGCCTCACCATCTCCTTGGCGAAGTCCACGAAGGCCACTGCGCCCTTGGAGTTGGGGTCGAACACCACGCCCGGCAGGCCGTAGCTGGGCGCCTCGGCCAGGCGCACGTTGCGCGGGATGACGGTGTCGAAGACCTTGTTGCCGAAGTGGGCCTTGAGCTGGTCGCTGACCTGCTGCTGCAGCGTGATGCGCGGGTCGAACATGACGCGCAGCAGGCCGATGATCTGCAGGTCGGGGTTGAGGTTGGCGTGGATCTGCTTGATGGTGTTGACCAGGTCGGTCAGGCCTTCCAGCGCGAAGTACTCGCACTGCATGGGCACGATGACGCCGTGCGCGCTGCACAGGCCGTTCAGCGTCAGCATGGACAGCGACGGCGGGCAGTCGATGAGGATGAAGTCGTAGTCCTGGGCGGCCTGGGCCAGCGCGGTCTTCAGCCGTGCTTCGCGGCGCTCCAGCTCCACCAGCTCGACCTCGGCGCCGGCCAGCTCGCGGTTGGCGCCCAGCACGTCGTAGCCGGCCTTCTCGGCACGGGCCTTGGCCTCGGCGATGGAGGCGGACTCCAGCAGCACGTCGTAGACCGTGGTCTCCAGCTTGCGCTTGTCGATGCCGGAGCCCATGGTGGCGTTGCCCTGGGGGTCCAGGTCCACGACCAGCACGCGCTGGCCGATCTGCGCGAGGCCGGCGGCGAGGTTGACGGTGGTGGTGGTCTTGCCAACGCCGCCCTTCTGGTTGGCGATGCAGAAAATCTTGGCCATGGCTGGGGTTCCGGGAGCAGCCGGCATCGTACCGGCGTCAGACGGGGCCGGCCCTCGGGCACGACCCGCGAAGGGGGCTCAGCGCGGCCGCATCCAGACGATGCAGCGCTGGGCGTCCAGGCCGGGCACGGCCAGGGGTTCCACGTGAAACACGTCCACGTCGGCGGGCAGGGCGGCGATCTCGTCGGCCGGATGCTGGCCCTTCATGGCCAGCCAGACGGCGCCCGGTGCGAGGTGCTGGCGGGTCAGCGACGTGAAGTCCACCAGCGAGGCAAACGCCCGGGAGGTGATGACGCCGAAGGGTTCGGTGCTCAGCTGCTCGACACGGCTGTGCACGCCGTGCAGGTTGGGCAGCTTCAGCTCGGCCGCGACCTGCTGGATGAAGGTGGCTTTCTTGGCGACGGCGTCCACGCAGGTCACGTCGGTGCCGGGGCAGCAGATGGCGATGACCACGCCAGGCAGGCCGCCGCCGGCGCCGACATCCATCAGCCTGGATGGAGCACCGTGAGTCGTGAGCGGTCCGATGACCGACAGGCTGTCGATCAGGTGGTGGCTCAGCATCTGCGCCGGGTCGCGCACGGCGGTCAGGTTGTAGACCTTGTTCCACTTCTGCAGCAGGGCCAGGTAGGCCAGCAGCTGGTCGACCTGGCTGGCGCTGAGTTCGAGTCCGAGTTGGCTGGCGGCGGCTTCGAGCGCTTCCCTCATGCCGCTTCTGCCTCGGTGAAGCCCTTGAACTTGCCCTTCTTCAGATGCACCAGCAGCAGCGAGATCGCGGCCGGCGTGATGCCGGAGATGCGCGAGGCCTGGCCCAGCGTCTCGGGGCGGTGGGTGTTCAGCTTCTGCCGCGCCTCGAAGGAGAGGGCGTGGACCAGGCTGTAGTCCAGGTCTTCGGGCAGCTTCAGGTGCTCGAAGTGGGCCGCGCGGGCGACGTCGTCGACCTGCTTGTTGATGTAGCCGGCGTACTTGATGCTGATCTCCACCTGCTCGGCAACCAGGTCGGCCAGCTCGGCGCCCAGCTCGGCCGCCAGCGTTTCACGTGAAACAGCAGCCTCCGGTTTGGCGATGGCAGCCACTTCGGCCACCGTGTCGAAGCCCACGCCCGGCCGGCGCAGAAGGTCGGCCAGGTTGTACTCACGCTCCAGCGCCTTGCCGACCAGCCGCTCGGCGTCCGCCGCCGGCAGGATGCCAGGATGTACCCAAGTGCTCTTCAGCTTCTCGGTTTCACGTGAAACAGCGTCGCGCTTGCGGTTGAAGGCATCCCAGCGGGCGTCGTCCACCAGGCCCAGCTGGCGGCCCACTTCGGTCAGGCGGGCGTCGGCGTTGTCCTCGCGCAGCTGCAGCCGGAACTCGGCGCGGCTGGTGAACATGCGGTAGGGCTCGGTGACGCCCTTGGTGATGAGGTCGTCCACCAGCACGCCGAGGTAGGCCTGGTCGCGCGCGGGCGTCCACGGGCCGTCGCCGCGAACCTGCAGCGCGGCGTTCAGGCCGGCGAACAGGCCTTGCGCCGCGGCTTCCTCGTAGCCGGTCGTGCCGTTGATCTGGCCGGCGAAGAACAGGCCCTGGATGACCTTGGTCTCGAACGAGGCCTTGAGCCCGCGCGGGTCGAAGTAGTCGTACTCGATGGCGTAGCCGGGGCGCAGGATGTCGGCGTTCTCCAGGCCGGGGATGCTGCGCACGGCAGCCAGCTGGATGTCGAAGGGCAGGGAGGTGGAGATGCCGTTGGGGTAGAACTCGTGCGTCGTCAGGCCTTCGGGCTCCAGGAAGATCTGGTGCGAGTCCTTGTCGGCGAAGCGGTTGACCTTGTCCTCGATGCTGGGGCAGTAGCGCGGGCCCACGCCTTCGATGACGCCGGTGAACATCGGGCTGCGGTCGAAGCCGCTGCGGATGATGTCGTGCGTGCGGGCGTTGGTGTGGGTGATCCAGCAGGGCACCTGCTGCGGGTGCATGGCGGTGTTGCCCATGAAGCTGAACACCGGCACCGGGTCCAGGTCACCGGGTTGGGCCTCACACTTGCTGAAATCGATGGTGCGGCCGTCGATGCGCGGCGGCGTGCCGGTTTTGAGCCGGCCTTGCGGCAGCTTCAGCTCCTTGAGCCGGGCCGACAGGCTCACCGCCGGCGGGTCGCCCGCGCGGCCGGCGGCATAGTTCTGCAGGCCCACATGCACGCGGCCGTCGAGGAAGGTGCCGGCCGTCAGCACGACGGCGCGGGCGCGGAATCGGATGCCTGCCTGCGTGACCGCGCCGACGACACGGTCGCCCTCGACCATCAAGTCGTCCACCGCC
Source organism: Roseateles sp. (assembly GCA_046289335.1). Taxonomy (GTDB): domain Bacteria; phylum Pseudomonadota; class Gammaproteobacteria; order Burkholderiales; family Burkholderiaceae_C; genus Pelomonas. The sequence goes on from JBKBVY010000007.1 coordinate 35,408, forward strand.
TGCTGGAAGAGCTGCAGGTTCGGCTGGTTCTCCAGCATGCGCCGGATCGCGGCCTTGTAGAGGATGCGGTCGGCCTGGGCGCGGGTGGCGCGCACGGCCGGGCCCTTGGAGCCGTTCAGGATGCGGAACTGGATGCCGCCCTCGTCGGTGGCCAGCGCCATCGCGCCGCCCAGCGCGTCCACCTCCTTGACGAGATGGCCCTTGCCGATGCCGCCGATGCTGGGGTTGCAGCTCATCGCGCCCAGGGTCTCGATGTTGTGGGTCAGCAGCAGCGTCTGGGCGCCCATGCGCGCAGCGGCCAGCGCCGCCTCGGTGCCGGCATGGCCGCCGCCGACGACGATGACATCGAATTCCTTGGGGTAGAGCATCTCGGTCCTGGAAAGAACATCCGGGCCCAGGGCGGAGCGCCAGGGCAAACCCCGAATTTTACGAAGCGGCTGTGGATAAGTCATCCGCCGGATGTCTCGCAGTGGCGGCCCTGGCCTGAACTTGCGCTGGCGCAAAGCCGGGCGGGCCGCGCGGGCCGACAGTCTGCCCACGGCGCCCATCGGCGCCGGTGTTCAAGGAGAGCCCATGTTCAAGACCAATGTCGGCGGCATCGACCGCGTGCTTCGCATCCTGGCCGGGCTGGTGCTGCTCGGCCTAGCCCTCACCGGCACCATCGGCGTCTGGGGCTACATCGGCCTGGTGCCGCTGGCCACCGGCGTGCTGGGCAGCTGCCCGCTGTACTCGGTTCTGGGCTTCAACACCTGCCCGATGAAGCGCTGACACCCGCCCACGGCGCGGACAATGCGCGCATGGAGTGCCGTCCCCGTTGCGCCGCCTGCTGCATCGCCCCGTCGATCAGCTCGCCCATTCCCGGCCACCCGCAGGGCAAGCCGGCCGGCGTGCGCTGCGTGCAGCTGGACGACGACCTGCGCTGCAAGATCTTCGGCCGGCCCGAGCGCCCGGCGGTGTGCGGCTCGCTGTCGCCGCACGAGGAGATGTGCGGCGCCAGCCGCGAGCAGGCCCTGCGCTGGCTGGGCTGGATGGAGGAGCAGACCGCGCCCGTTCAGGCCTCCGGCAGCGGCTGAGGCTCGCGCAGCCGCCGGCTCAGCCGCGCCCGCCAGGCCTGGGCGCGCGGGTGGTCCCAGTACTTGTCGAAGAAGTAGTGCAGCACCGTATTGGCCAGCGGCTCGATGAAGGTCACCGCGCCGGCCACGGTCACGCTGCCGGTCAGCGCATAGGTCACCGTGAACGAGGTGCCCAGGTGCAGGATGCCGAAGCTGACGGTCTTGGCCATGGTGTCTATCGCCGTATTGGATTCAATAGCTAAATGCTAATGATTCGCATCGACGCTGGCCAATTGCTTGCGGCTATGCCGACGATCGGCGCCGCGCCTGCTCCCGCAGTGTTAACAGGTCCTAGCGCGACGTGCCCGGCCCGCTGATCTTGTCGGTGACCGGCTGGCCGGTGGCGAGGTCTTCGATCCAGACCTCGCAGGCCTGTGCAGCGATGCGGCCGCGCACCGCGTAGCGCTGGCCCTCCTTCGGCGTGAAGTCCACATCGCCCACCGTGCGGCAGGCCGGCATGGACAGCGCGACCACCGGCGACGCGTACTGCGTGGTGGCCTGCAGCCGCACGCGGGCCGGGCGCACGGCCAGCTCGTTGGTCAGCGCCACGGGCGTGACCGTCATGCCGCTGCCCTGGCCGCCCCGCTGGGTGGCGGTGCTGCTGCTGGCCAGGCGGCGGCCGTCCACCTGCGTGATCTCGAAGACATGCAGCCGCTGCGGGTCGACGGCGACCACCTGGTCGGCGACGTTGACCGTGGGGCCGGTGTAGTCGGCCGGCGTGGCGGGCTCGAAGGCGGCGAAGCTGCGCGGGCCGGCGCAGCCGGCCAGCAGCAGCGCCGTGGCGGCGGAGGCGAGGAGGCGATTCATGCGGCGCGCAGCTTACCGCGCCACCGCCGCGCGCATGGACCGCGCCACATAGGCCAGCGCCACGGCCGCCAGCGCGAAGCCGATGACCACGCCCGGCAGCACCTGCTCCCAGCGCAGCGCCTCGCCCTTGAGCACGGCCATCATCAGCGTGTTCTGCGCAAGACCTGGCACCCACAGGTACCAGGGCGCATCGCCGCCCGGGTTCAGCAGGCTGACCATGGGCGCCAGGCTCACGGCCGTGACGATCAGCGTGCTGCTGGCCTGCGCCTCCTTGAAGGTCTTGGAGCGTATGGCCAGCGCCATCAGCAGGCCCGACAGGCCGGCCGCCAGCGGGATCTGCAGCAGCCAGAAGGCCAGCACCTCGCCCATGCCGAACTGGAACATGGCCTGCAGGCTGTCGCTCTTCAAGAGCCACTGCGCCGGCACGAAGCTCAGTGAAGACAGCAGCGCCACCACCATACCCATCAGCGCGACGGCGCCCCACTTGCCCCACACCAGCGCGCTGTGCGGCACCGGGTTCATCAGCAGCGGCTCCAGCGAGCCGCGCTCGCGCTCGCCGGCGGTGCTGTCCAGCGCCGCGGTCAGCGCGCCGTACAGCACGGCCATGATGATGAACATGGGCACCATGGCCGTCATGCGCGAGGCGCGGGCCTGCACGCCGGCGAGGTCGCGTTCCTGCACGTCGACGGGCTTGAGCAGCTCCAGGGACAC
>JBKBVY010000078.1:0-12937 GCA_046289335.1 Roseateles sp.
AGCAGGCGCGCAGCGGCAACGGCAGCTTCGTCACCGAGGCCAACCCCAACAGCATCGACCCGACCCAGCCGGCCCGCGGCTGGATCGACTCCGGCCGCGTCACCAACCCGGCGCTGCTGACCGGCCAGAACTACCGCATCGACATTGCCGGCACCGCGCCCGCACAGACCTACACCGTCACCAACCTCGACACCGGCGCCGGCGTGGCTGCCGGCGCCTTCACGCCCGGCCAGAGCATCCAGTTCGACGGCATGGCCATGGCCATCTCCGGCGCGCCCGCCGATGGCGACAACTTCAGCGTCGCGCCGGCCACCAACGACCTCAAGGTCTTCGACGTGCTGGACCGCGCCATCAACGAGCTCAAGACGCCGATGCGCACCAGCGCCCAGATCCAGCAGAGCAACGCCGGCCGGCTGCGCGACATCGACGCCGTCATGGGCGGCCTGCAGAACGTGCGCAGCCAGGTCGGCGAGCGGCTCAACAACCTCGACGGCACCGAGAGCCGGCTGGCCGCGCTCAAGCAGTACAGCACCGAGGAGCGCAGCGCCGCCGAGGACCTGGACATGGTGCAGGCCATCTCCGATTTCCAGAACCAGCAGACCGGCTACGACACGGCCCTCAAGACCTATGCGCTGGTGCAGCGCATGTCGCTGTTCCAGTACATCACCTGAAGCCAGACGCGGCCGCCCCGGCCCCGGCGTGAAGCTGTCACGCTTTGACGCCCAGGGTGGCGATGCGGCGTGGCAGACTGCCGCATTCATCGCCCCCCGCGCCGCGCCATGTCCGACAACACCCCCGCAGCACTCGACCACCCCATCCTGTCCGGCATCGCCCTGGGCTACGCGCCCGTCATCGACCGCCAGCGCGCCATCGCCGGCACCCGGCTGACGCTGGTACCGCTGCGCGCCGACGCCAGGATCGACCATGCCGAGCTGCTGGCCGCGCTGTCCGCCGCCTTCCCCAAGGGCGGCACCATCCTCAGCCCGCAGGGCGAGGCCTTGCTGGCCGCGCTGCTGCAGCAGCCGCCCGCCGAGCCCTCGCAGATCGAGGTGCCCGCCTTCATCGCCGCCGACGCGGCCCATGCCGACGCCATCGCCGCGCTGAAGGCCGCGGGTCATTCCGGCCTGCTCAAGGGCCTGCCCAGCACGCCGCTGCCGGCCGCGGTGGCGGCGGTGTTCAAGCAGGTGGTGCTGGAGCCCGGCCAGGCCGCGCCCGGCGGCGTCGAGCCCGTCTGCGCCGGCATCCACGGCGCCGAGGCCATCGACGACGCCTTCAAGGCCGGCGCCAGCGCCGTCATCGGCTGGCCCATGGACGGCGCCTTTGAGTCCACCGGCACCGCCAAGCCCGAGATCGCGGCCGACCTGCAGGTCATCGTCGAGCTGATGTCCCGCGTCGACGAGGGCGAGGACGTCGAGCGCCTGGAGCAGACGCTCAAGCGCGACCCGAGCCTCGCCTTCAAGCTGCTGCGCTACATGAACTCGGCCGCCTTCGGCCTGCCGGTGGAGGTGTCCAGCTTCCGCCACGCCATCATGCTGCTGGGCTATGCCCGCCTGAAGCGCTGGCTGGCGCTGCTGCTGACGACGGCCAGCAAGGACCACAGCATGCGGCCCATCATGTACGGCGCGCTGCGCCGCGGCCTGCTGATGGAAGAGCTCGCACGCGGCATGGACGAACGCGAGATGCGCGACGAGATGTTCATCTGCGGCCTGTTCTCGCTGCTGGACCACATGCTCAAGGCGCCGTTCGAGAAGCTGCTGCAGAGCATCCCCGTGCCCGAGCGGGTGCGCCAGGCGCTGGTGGACGACAGCGGCCCCTTCCAGCCCTATCTGGAGCTGGTGCGCGCCATCGAGTCGGAGAGCGTGTTCGACTACCGCGAGCGCGCCGAGGCGCTGATGATCGGCGCCGGCGAGATCAACGCCAGCGTGCTGCGCGCGCTGCACAAGGCAGCCCAGCTCGAATGAGCCCACGGGCGTCGGACTGATGCTCGGCTCGACCACCCCTCCGGCCGCGCTGCTGGACCTGGTCAGCGACCCGGTCCTGACGCTGCGGGCCGACCTGTCCGCGCTGCGTGCCAACCCGGCCGCGCGCGAATGGCTGGGCAGCGACGCCGCCGAGGGCTGGCGGCTGCTGCGCCAGGCCGCAGGCAGCCGGCTGGAGGTCTGGCTGCGCGAGGCCGCCCAGGCCATGGACACCGGCCGCCCGCCGCCGCCGGCCCCGCCGCTGAAGCTGGCCGACGGCCAGCGCGCCACGCTGCACCTGCTGCGCGAGCGGCCCCACTGGCTGCTGCACGTGCGGCTGATCCCCGCCGACCCCGGCGAGCCGCCGCTGGCCGACTGGATGGCCTTGTCGCCCCAGCCGCTGCTGCTGGCCGACGCCGCCAGCGGCGCGCTGCTGCGCCACAACGCGCCGTTCGACGCCTTGTGCGCCGGCCGCCCCCGTCATCTGAACGACCTGCCCGACCTGCTGCAAGCCCTGCTGGGCTGGCAGCGCGGCGCGCCGCTGGCGGCGCTGGCCCAGCTGCGGCCGGCCGACGGCCCGCTGATCACCGAGGCCGAGTTCACCGACCCGCAGGGCCGCCACCGCTGGCTGCAGGCCCGGCTGCGGCTGTGGCGCCAGGCCGGCCGCACGCTGCTGCTGGCCGTGCTGGAGGACCAGAGCCTGCTGCACGAGCGCGACCTGGCCCATCAGCAGCTGGACGCGCTGATGGACACCGCGGCCGTGGGCCTGGCCACCTTCCAGCCCGAGGGCGGCTGGCTCAAGGCCCACCGCAAGAGCGCGCCGTTCAAGATCGGCGGCAAGGCCGTGGTCGGCTCGCTGCAGGGCATCAGCCGCGACATCGTCGAGCCGGCCTCGCTGCCCGAGTTCGAGCGGCTGCAGCGCGCGCTGAAGAAGGGCGACCCGGTCGAGGTGCGCTACGCGGTGCGCCACCCCGAGCTGGGCCGGCGCTGGCTGCTGACGCGGGTCGCGCCGGGCCTGCTGTCCGGCGGCCGGCGCACCACCTCGGTCGTCACGCTGTACGTGACGGCCCAGGCCCAGGCCGAGAACGCGCTGCTGCTGCGCGCCGAGAGCGAGCGCGCCGTGCTGGACTCGGTGCTGGTGGGCATCGTCACCGTGGGGCCCGACGGCATCGAGTGGATGAACCGCTCGGCGCGGCGCATGTTCGGCTGCGAGCTGGAAGACGTGCTGGGCCAGCCCATGGGCGTGCTGGCGCCCGAGGATGAGGGCCATCCCTTCCATGCCGAGCCCGGCAGCGACGTGTTCGAGTGCCGGCTGCGCGGCCGCGACGGGCGCGAGTTCTGGGTCATCGGCAACGCGGTGCAGACGCCGCGCGACGACGGCCCGCAAGGCCCCCGCGTGCAGCTGACCTATGCGCTGCTGGACATCGACCGCCGCCGCCAGGCCGAGGCGCAGAGCCGGCTGGCGCAGGCCTCGCTGGCCCGCATCATCGAAGGCGCGCCCATGGCCATCACGCTGCACGACGCGCACAGCCTGCGCATCGTCAAGCTCAACCAGGCCGCCACCAGCATGGCCGGCCGCAGCGAGGCGCAGCTGCTGGGCAGCGGGCCCGAGGCCTTGTTCGGTGCCGAACAGGGCGGCCGCGTGGCCGCCGACATGCGCGAGGCGCTGGCCTCGCTGGCCGTCGTGCAGCGCGAGTACCAAGTGCCCGCCGCCACGGGCCTGCGCGTCTGGGACACCCGGCTGCTGCACCTGGCCGGCGTGGGCGGCGACGACGCGCCCGAGCTGCTGCTGATGGTGGCCAGCGACGTCACCGAGCAGCGCGCCGCCGAGGCTGCCCGGCTGCAGGCCGCCATCGCCCAGCGCGAGCTGCTGGTGCGCGAGGTGCACCACCGCATCAAGAACAACCTGCAAGGCGTCGCCGGCCTGCTGCAGCAGATCGCCGCGCGCCGGCCCGAGGTGGCGCCGGTGCTGAAGGAGGCCGTGGGCCAGGTGCAGGCCATCGCCCAGGTCTACGGCCTGCAGGTGGGCGCCAGCGGCCCGCTGGTGCTCAAGCGCGTGTTCGACGCCATCGTCGGCTCGGTGCAGCGCGCCCAGGGCCGCGTCATCACCACCACCGCCGAGGGCGGCGCGCTGCTGGACGACTGGTGCCTGCCCGAAGCCGAGGCCATCCCCATCGCGCTCAGCCTCAACGAGCTGCTGGGCAACGCGCTGCGGCACAGCCAGGGCGCGCAGGTGCGCTGCCAGCTCATCTGCGACCTGGCGGGCGTCACCGTCGAGATCGTCAACCCCGGCCGCCTGCCCGACGGCTTTGCGCTGCAGAACGTGCGCAGCGGCGTGTCCGGCCTGGGCCTGGTGCGCGCGCTGCTGCCCCGGCGCAGCGCCATCCTCAGCCTCGAACCGCAGGGCGACGACGTGGTCTGCCGGCTGGAACTGGTGCCACCCAGCGTGGTTCACAATCCGGCCACAAAACCAGGTTCGTGAGGGGCGCGGTGGGCAAGGGCAAGATCCTGGTCGTCGATGACGACCGTCTGGTGCTGGCAACGTTGAGTTATGGCCTGACGCAGGCCGGCTACGAGGTCATCGATGCCGACAACGGCGACGACGCCATCCTGCTGGCCCGCGAGCACCGGCCCGACCTGGCGCTGCTGGACATCCGCATGGAAGGCCTGACCGGCTTCGACGTGGCCGCCTATCTGCGCGAATACCTGCAGACGCCGTTCATGTTCCTGTCCGCCTTCGCCGACGAGGCCACCGTCGCCAAGGTCAAGGAGCTGGGCGCGGTGGCCTACCTGATCAAGCCGCTGGACATCTCCCAGATCGTGCCTGCGGTCGAGGCCGCGTTCGCCCGCTCCACGGCCGCCGCTGCGGCGGCCCCGGCCCCCGCACCGGCAGCGTCCCCCTCCGAGCTGCCCGCCACGCTGGATCCCACCGCACTGGCCGTGGGCGTGCTGATGCACCGCTACTCCCTGCCCCGCGACGAGGCGCTGGCCCGGCTGATGAGCCTGGCCTCGGCCGACGGCCACAGCCTGCCCGAGCAGGCGCGGCGCATCGTCGATGCGGTGGAGCTGCTGGCCCGCCCCGGCAGGGCGTGAGCCGCCTAGTCCAGGCTCGGCCCGCTCAACTCAAGGTGAAGTAGAAGCGGGCGCCCTCGCCCACCGCCGACTCGGCCCAGATGTCGCCGCCATGGCGGCGCACGATGCGGCGCACCAGCGCCAGCCCCACGCCCGTGCCCTGGAACTCGCTGGCGCTGTGCAGGCGCTGGAACACGCCGAACAGCCGCTCGGCAAAGCGCATGTCGAAACCGGCGCCGTTGTCGGACACGAAGAACACGCGCCGCCCGTCCTGAATGACGCTGCCGAAGCGGATCTCCGTGCAGGGCACCTTGGCGCTGTACTTCCAGGCATTGCCCAGCAGGTTCTCCAGCAGCATGCGCAACAGCGTGGGATCGCCGTTCACGATCAGATCGGGCTCGATGTCCAGCTGCAGCTCGCGCTGCGGCGCGGCGCGGCGCAGTTCCTCCATCACATAGCCGGCCTGCTGCGACAGGTTGACCGGCTGGCGCGCCAGCGGCCGGGTCGACAGCTGCGACAGCGACAGCAGCGCGTCGATCATGCTGTTCATGCGCGCCGCGGCGCTCATGACGCGGTCCAGGTGGTCGTTGCCCACACGGTCCAGCCGCGCGCCGTAGTCCTCCTTCAGGATGCGCGCAAAGCCCTCCACCACGCGCAGCGGTGCGCGCAGGTCGTGCGACACGGTGTAGCTGAAGGACTCATGCTCGGCCGCCACGTCGCCCGCAGGCGCCGGCAGCGCCGTCGCGGCAGGCGGCTCGTCGAGCCGGGCACTGCCGGTGTAACCGGCGAACTGTCCGTGGGCATCCATGCACGGCAGGCCGCGCAGCCGCCAGCGGGCGTCGCCGTCGGCGATCTCCAGCTCGGCAAACGGCTGCTGCGCCAGCAGCCGCTCGCGCAGCTCGGCCACCGGCGCCGATGCCGGGAACTTCTCCCACAGCAACTGCGTGCTGGCCCCGGCCCCGACCCAGCTGGACGACGGCGCGCCCTGCGGCGCCTGCCAGCGCACCAGCCGGTGCTGCGCGTCGGTGGCCCACTGCCAGTCGCGCTGCAGCTGGCTCTGCAGGTGCAGCTGCTGGCGCAGCTCGCGCAGCGGCTCGGCCAGGCGCTGCCGGGTCAGGCGGACGCCGGCATGCCAGCCCAGCGCGGCGGCCACGAGCACCATCAGTCCGGTGAAGAAGGCCGTCAGCACCAGGGCGGCATGCACCAGGCCCACCTCGCCACCCCAGACGCGCATCAGCGCCAGCACGACCCCTGTGCCCAGGGTGAGCAGCAGCAGCAGCGCGGCCAAGCCCAAGCCCAGGACCAGCAGCCGCATCGGCATCCGACGCTCCAGGCGGCGCGGGGGCGCGCTGTCGTCGCTGAGACTCTTCATGCAACTCATTGTAGGCAGCGACCAAGCCCTCCCAGGTGCATATGCACCCCCTTGCCGCCCGCGTGGAATTCGTGCATTTCTTCGCGCTACCCCCCCTGCCCGGCCGCGCTACATTTGCGAACAGCCCTGCGCCCAGCCACCGATGACTGCCACCATGCCAGCACAGCTCGATCCCGAGGCCATCGCCCGCCTGCGGGAGCTGGACCCGAGCGGCGAGAACAAGCTGCTGGAGCGCGTCGTCAAGGCCTTCTCCACCTCGCTGGACCGCCTGCTGCCCGATCTGGAGCGCGCGCGTGCGGCTGACACTCTCGACCTCGCCGTCATCCGCCACGTGAGTCACACGCTGAAGTCCTCCTCGGCAAGCCTGGGTGCGACGGCGCTGTCCACGCGCTGCGCCGACATCGAAGCCATGGTGCGCGAGGAGCGTCTGGCAGGGCTTCCCGAACAGTTGGACGCTATGCTCCTGGACATCCAACAGGTGCGTGCGGCGCTGGCCGCGCTGCTTTGACGTCCCGCCCCATGCCGCCCATCGGTCAAGCACTCGACGACCTGCCGGCACGCCCACGCGTGCTGCTGGTCGACGACGACGAGGTCAACCTGCTGTTGACCGCTGCGGCGCTGCGCGAGCGCGGCTTCGACGTCGCCGAGGCGTCCAGCGGCAGCGAGGCCCTCAACCAGCTGTCCACCCGCGCGCCCGACGTGGTCGTGCTGGACGCGCTGATGCCCGAGCTGGACGGCTTCGAAACCTGCTCGCTGCTGCGCGCCACGCCCGGCTTTGAATCGCTGCCGGTGCTGATGCTGACCGGCCTGGACGACGAGGCCTCCATCAACCGCGCCTACCAGGCCGGCGCGACGGACTTCTTCGTCAAGTCCTCGCAGTGGAGCCTGCTGGACGGCCGGCTGCGCTACCTGCTGCGCAGCTCGCGCACGCGGCTGGAGCTGGAGCGCAGCAAGGCCAAGCTGGCCCGCGCGCAGGACCTGGCCCGCATGGGCAGCTTCGAGTGGCGGCGCGGCGCCGACAGCAGCTTCTCGATCTCGGCCGAAGGCCTGCGCGTGTTCGGCCGCGGACCGCAGGACCGGCTGGACTTCATCGGCGTCATGCGCATGGTGCCGGCAGACGACCGCCATGTGTTCCTGCGCCTGCTGCGCGACGTCATCGCCCACACCTCCGTGCTCATCACCGACCTGCCGCTGACGCTGCCCGACGGCCGCCAGCGCGTGGTGCACATCGAGGCCGAGCCCGAGTTCAACGAGCAGGGCGGGGTCAGCGGCTACACCGGCATCCTGCAGGACGTGACCGACCGCCGCCAGGCCGAGGACCGCATCCGCCAGCTGGCCCATTTCGATGCCCTCACCGGCCTGCCCAACCGCCGCCAGCTGATCTGGCGCGTGGAGCGCGCCATCGAGAGCGCCCGCCGCGGCGGCCACGAGGTGGGCCTGCTGCTGATCGACCTGGACCGCTTCAAGGTCATCAACGACACGCTGGGCCATGCGGCCGGCGACGAGCTGCTCATCGAGGTCGGGCGCCGGCTGCGCGGCTGCGTGCGCCATTCCGACCAGATCATGGAAGGCGTGCTCGAAGGCCTGGGCAGCCGCACCCATCGCGGCCTGGAAGCCGTGGGGCGGCTGGGCGGCGACGAGTTCGTCGCGCTGCTGCCCGAGGTAACCGACGAGCGCGATGCCGAGCGCGTCGCGCAACGGGTGCTGGAGTCGCTGCGCGAGCCCATCTTCGTGGGCGGCCAGGAGTGCTTCGTGACGGCCAGCGTGGGCATTGCGCTGTACCCGCGCGACGGCCAGACGATGGCCGACCTGCTGCGCAACTCCGACGTGGCCATGTACGCCGTCAAGAGCCAGGGCCGCAACGCCTCGGCCGTGTACTCGCCGCAGCTGGCCGGCCACGGCAAGCAGAAGCTGGAGCTGGAGAGCGCGCTGCACAAGGCGCTGGAGCGCAACGAGATCGTGCTGCACTACCAGCCCAAGATCGACGTGCGGGCCGCCCGCATGGTGGGCACCGAGGCGCTGATGCGCTGGCAGCGCGGCAACACGCTGGTGCCGCCGGCCGACTTCATCCCGCTGGCCGAAGAGACCGGCCTCATCGTGCCGCTGTCCGAGTGGGCACTGAAGGAGGCCGCCCGCCAGGCCAAGCTGTGGTCGCTGCAGTTCGGCTTCAGCGATTCCATCGCGGTCAACCTGCCCAGCCGGCTGTTCGAGCGCACCGATCTCGTGGAGCACATCCACCAGTGCGTCAGCGCCTATGGCGTGCCGCACCGCTCCATCCAGTTGGAGATCACCGAGAACAACCTGATGAAGGACCTGCAGAACGTCATCCCGTCTCTGCACCGTCTGAACGAGGTGGGCGTGGAGATCTCCATCGACGACTTCGGCACGGGCTATTCGTCGCTGGCCTACCTGACCACGCTGCCCATCTCCGAGGTCAAGATCGACCGCACCTTCGTCCGCGACCTGGGCATCACGCCGCAGAGTTCCGCCGTCGTGACGGCCATCATCGCGCTGGCGCGGGCACTGGGCCTGCGCGTCATCGCCGAGGGCGTGGAGACGCTGCGCCAGATGGAGGTCCTGCACCGCCTGGGCTGCTCGCTGATGCAGGGTTTCCTGTTCAGCAAGCCGCTGCCGCCGGACGAGCTGGAGCGCTGGATCGCCCAGACCGTGCTGCCTCGCAAGGCGCCCTGGATCACGCAGGCCGATGGCAGCGCCGATCTGGCCCGCGGGCAACGCTGAACACCTGAAAACCTGAGTACCGATGCGTTCCACCCTTCCGCCGGCCCAGCTCGCGAAGGCGGCGCTGCAGCGCCTGGCCCAGGCGCGCCTGGAGCCCACGCCCGAGAACTACGCCCGTGCCTATGCCATCGAGGCCGGCGGCGAGCCGGCTGCCGTCGGCGGCCCGCTGCCCGAGCGCGTGCAGCAGCTGCTGTCCAGGCTGATCAGCCTGGCCCTGCCCTCCGGCAGCACGCGCCAGGAGCTGCAGGCCACGCTGCGCGAACAGCGGCTGGACGAGTTGCAGCGTCAGGTCGACAAGCTGCTGGACAGCGCCGGCCCGGCCGCCCAGGCCGAGGCGCTGGCCCAGGCCATCGACCGCCTGGTGCGCGGCCTGGAGCGCGGCAGTCGGCACTGGACGCTGGCGCGCAAGAAGGACGGCATCAACCGCGTGCTGGAGCTGGGCCGCAGCGACAGCGGCAAGCTGGTCAAGCGGCTGTCGCAGCTGATCGCGAGCTGGGACAAGGACGACGACGGCAGCGGCGTGGAGACCGACGAGGATGGCGGCACGCCCAGCCAGTTGTTTGCCGACAGCGCCTTCGCCGACACGGGCTTTGGTGAAACCTCCCGTTTTCGTGACTCCAGCGGCTTCGGCGAAGCCTCCAGCTTCGTCGACGCGCCACGCGCCACGGCGCCCGACCTGGCGCCCTGGCACGACATCGGCGCCGAGCTGAACGGCACGGTACGCCACGCGCTGCGTTCGCCACAGACCGAGGCCACGCCGGCCGACGCGCTGATCCGCGAGCTGGACGCCGCCCAGGCGGAGCTGAAGGCCGGGGGCGCCAACCCCGAGCGCGCTGCCCAGATGGCGGCGCTGTGCCAGCGCGCCCGCCACCTGCTGGACCACCGCCGCCACCTGTTCGACGAGCTGGGCGGCCTGTGCCGCGAGCTGTCGGCCAGCCTGGTGGACCTGGCCGAGGACGATTCCTGGGCCCGCGGCCAGGCCGAGGCCATGAACCAGACGCTGGCCCAGGGCCTGTCGGGCCGGGGCGTGCGCACCGTGTCCGAGCTGCTGGCCGGCACGCGCGAACGCCAGCGCGCGCTGCGCGAGGAACGCAGCAAGGCGCGCGATGCGCTCAAGGGGCTGATCCAGCGCATGCTGGCCGAACTGGGCGAGCTGGGCCAGCACACCGACCGTTTCCAGAACAGCGTGGGCCGCTATGCGGATGCCATCGAGCAGGCCGACTCGCTGGAGAGCCTGGCCGGCACGGTGCGCGAGATGGTGGAAGAAAGCCGCAGCGTGCAAGGCCTGGTCGCGCAGACCCAGGCACGCCTGACGCTGGAGCACGACCGCGCGGCGGCGCTGACCCAGCGCGTGGAAGAGCTGGAGGGCGAGCTGCGCCGGCTGTCCAACGAGGTCCACACCGACCAGCTCACGCAGGTGGCCAACCGGCGCGGGCTGATCCAGGCCTTCGGCATCGAGCAGGCCAGGTCCGAGCGCGAAGCCACGCGCATCGCGCTGGCGCTGCTGGACATCGACAACTTCAAGAAGCTCAACGACACGCTGGGCCACCACGCCGGCGACATCGCGCTGAAGTCGCTGGCCGAGCGCGCCCAGGCCTCGCTGCGGCCGGGCGACATGGTGGCGCGCTACGGCGGCGAGGAGTTCGTGCTGATGCTGCCCGACACGCCGCTGGACGAGGCCCAGCAGGTGCTGGTGCGCCTGCAGCGATCGCTGTCGGCGGCCCTCTTCAACCACGAGGGCAAGGATGTCTTCGTGACCTTCTCGGCCGGCGTGACGCTGTACCGCCCGGGTGAAACGCTGGAGGCCGCGCTGGACCGCGCGGACGTGGCGCTCTACGAGGCCAAGCACACCGGCAAGAACCGCGCGTGCATCGCGGAGTGATCACCGCCGGGATGTGAACGACGGGCCCTTGCGGGCCCTCATGCTCAAAGCACCTCGGACGCGAAATCCGCCAGCCGCGAGCGCTCGCCGCGCGCCAGCGTCACATGGCCGCTGTGGGCCCAGCCCTTGAAGCGGTCCACCGCGAAGGTCAGGCCGGAGCTGCCCTCGGTCAGGTAGGGCGTGTCGATCTGCGCCAGGTTGCCTAGGCACACGATCTTGGTGCCAGGGCCGGCGCGCGTGATCAAGGTCTTCATCTGCTTGGGCGTCAGGTTCTGCGCCTCGTCGATGATGACGAACTTGTTCAGGAAGGTGCGCCCGCGCATGAAGTTCAGGCTCTTGATCTTGATCTTGCTGCGCACGAGGTCATTGGTGGCCGCGCGGCCCCATTCGCCGGCCGACGAATCGCCCTTGGCCAGCACCTCCAGGTTGTCGTCCAGCGCGCCCATCCAGGGGCCCATCTTCTCTTCCTCGGTGCCGGGCAGGAAGCCGATGTCCTCGCCCACCGGCACCGTCACGCGGGTCACGATGATCTCGGTGTAACGGCGGTCGTCCAGCACCTGCGACAGCGCCGCGGCCAGCGTCATCAGCGTCTTGCCGGTGCCGGCCGTGCCGGTCAGCGTGACGAAGTCGCACTCGGGGTCCATCAGCAGGTTGAGCGCGAAGTTCTGTTCGCGGTTGCGCGCCGTCACGCCCCAGACGGCATTCTTCTGGTGGCCGTAGTCCTTCAGCGTCTTCAGCACCGCGGTCTTGCCGGTGATCTCGGTGACCTTGGCATAGAGCGGCGTCGCGCCCGGGGCCTCCAGGTAGACCAGCTCGTTGACCAGCAGCGTGGGCACCAGCGGCCCGCTGATGCGATAGAACGTGGTCGTGCCCTGCTGCCAGCTCTCCATGGTCTTGCCATGGCGCTCCCAGAAGTCCGCCGGCAGCGCCTGCACGCCGGTGTAGAGCAGGTCGGAGTCTTCCAGCGTCTTGTCATTGCGGTAGTCCTCCGCCGGCAGGCCCAACGCGCGGGCCTTGATGCGCATGTTGATGTCCTTGGACACCAGCACGACTTCGCGGCCCGGGTGGCGGTGCTTCAGCGCCTGCACCACGCCCAGGATCTGGTTGTCGGCCTTGCCCTGCGGCAGGCCTTGCGGCAGCGGCGTGTCGATCAGCTCGGTCTGGAAGAACAGCTTGCCCTCGGCCTCGCGGTGGCCTGTGGCGGCCAGCGGCAGGCCTTTGCTCATCTCCTCGATGGAGCTGGACTTGAGGCTGGCAGCCAGCTGGTCCAGCTCGCGGCTGACCTGGCGCACGTTGCGGGCGACCTCGGTCATGCCCTTCTTGTGCCCGTCCAGCTCCTCCAGCGTGATCATGGGCAGAAAGACGTCATGCTCCTCGAAGCGGAACAGCGACATCGGGTCGTGCATCAGCACGTTGGTGTCCAGCACGAAGAGCTTGGGCTCGCCGGCCGGCTTGCGCGTGCGCTTGGGTGTGGCGGACCGCGCCGGCGCCTTGCTGGCCGCCTTGGTGGGCAGGGCCGATTTGGCGGCAGCGGGGCTGGAAGCGGGAGTGGGGAGCCGCAGCACCTCGGCCGTCGGCGCCGTGACGGGGTCGGTCACGGGCGCAACGCTGGACGGCGTCGCGCGGGGTTTGCTAGGGGTCAGAGTGGCCGAATAAGCTGCAGGTTCGAGGCGGCTGGCGCGTTGTGCGGGAGGCTTGGGCAGTGGCATGTACGGCGTGTCGACGGCAGGTGAACCCCATGCGAAACCGGCTCCAGAAAGCAAAAAGCCGCACAGGATGAGTGCGGCTTTGCAGTCTGAGACATGGATTCGACCCGAGGCATGAACTGATTATGCACATGCCGCGGGGGTCGGCGATGTCAGGACACAACGCGTGTCGGCACGCTCAGGCGGCTTCCTTCTTCAGGCCCTTGAC
>JBKBVY010000079.1:0-12916 GCA_046289335.1 Roseateles sp.
AGCACGCGCTCGGCGGCGTAGTAGGCGTGGTAGGCGCCGGCCAGGTCGCGGGCGTAGAAGGCGACGTCGTGCGGCGCCAGCCCGGTGGCGGCGGCGGTCAGCATGTCGGGGTAGGCGGCCAGCTTGAGCATCAGCGCCTCTTCCGTCGGCGCGGTCAGCAGGCTGAGGTCGGCCGGCTGGCCCAGGTCGCCGCCCCATTTGCGGATGACGGAGCAGATGCGCGCATGGGCGTACTGCACGTAGAACACCGGGTTCTCGTCGTTCTGCTTCAGGGCCAGGTCGATGTCGAAGACGAACTCGGTGTCGGCCTTGCGGCTGATCAGGAAGAAGCGCACCGCATCCCGGCTGGTCCAGTCCACCAGGTCGCGCAGCGTCACGTAGGAGCCGGCGCGCTTGGAGATCTTGACCTCCTCGCCGCCCTTCATCACCGTGACCATCTTGTGCAGCACGTAGTCCGGGAAGCCCTGCGGGATGCCGAGGTTCACCGCCTGCAGGCCGGCGCGCACGCGGGCGATGGTGCCGTGGTGGTCCGCGCCCTGGATGTTGATGCACTGCGTGTAGCCGCGCTCGAATTTGTTGATGTGATAGGCCACGTCGGGCACGAAGTAGGTGTAGCCACCTTCCTTCTTGCGCATGACGCGGTCCTTGTCGTCGCCGTAGTCGGTGGTGCGCAGCCACAGCGCCCCGCCTTCTTCATACGTCTTGCCGCTGGCGACCAGGCGCTCGACGGTCTTCTCCAGCTGGCCACCGGCGTAGACGCTGGACTCCAGGAAGTAGCTGTCGAACTTCAGGCCGAAGGCCTGCAGGTCCAGGTCCTGCTCATGGCGCAGATAGGCCACGGCGAACTGGCGGATGCCGTCCAGGTCGTTGACGTCACCGGACGCGGTGAACTCGCGGTCGTCGGCCTTGACGGTCTCGCGGCGCAGGAAGGCGTCGGCGATGTCCTGGATGTAGTCGCCGTTGTAGGCGGCCTCGGGCCATTCGGCGTCGCCGGGCTTGAAGCCCTTGAGCCGCATCTGCGTGGAGTTGGCCAGCGTGGCGATCTGCACGCCAGCGTCGTTGTAATAGAACTCCCGGGTCACGTCGTGGCCCTGGGTCTTGAACAGCGAACACAGCGCGTCACCCAGCGCGGCCTGGCGCGCATGGCCCACGTGCAGCGGCCCGGTGGGGTTGGCGGAGACGAACTCCACCATCACATGCTTGCCGGTGGCGGCGCGGTGGCCGAACTGCGCGCCGGCGCCCAGCACCTCGGCGACGACGGCCTGCTTCGCGGCGGGCTTGAGGCGGATGTTGATGAAGCCGGGGCCGGCGATCTCCAGCGACTGCACCCATTGCTGGAAGGCCGGCTTGGCTTCGAGCGCGGCGATCAGGCGGGCGGCGAGTTCACGCGGGTTGGCCTTGAGCGGCTTGGCCAGCTGCATCGCGGCGGTGCAGGCGAAGTCGCCATGGGCGGCCTGCTTGGGAGATTCGAAGGCCGCGGCGGCGTTGGAGCCGGGGGCGATTTCTTGCAGAGAGTCGGCGAGTGCGGCGAGCAGCGCCTGCTTGGCTTGGATCATGGGCGGGATTTTAGGAGGCAGGGCCTGCGGCCACGGTGCGGGGCAGCGACCCGTATCATGCCCGGCGTGACCGCTCCCGCCGACGATCTGCCCAGCCACATCGGCCGCTACCAGGTGATCAAGCGCCTGGGCGAGGGCGCGACCAGCGACGTCTTCCTGGCGCGCGACCCGTTCCAGGACCAGGGGGGCGGCCGTCAGGTCGCCATCAAGCGCATGCGCGCCTGGGCGCCGCCACCCGATGCGCCGGGCAGCGACTTCAGCAACCGCTTCTTCAGCGCCGAGGCCGCGCTGGCCGGGCGGCTGAACCATCCCAACGTGGTGGCCATCCTGGATGCGGTGTCGGAGGACGCCTCGCCCTACCTGGTCATGGAGTACGTGCCGGGCGTCACGCTCAAGCATTTCTGCCGCAGCGATCGGCTGCTGCCGCTGGAGCAGATCGTCGAGCTGGCGTTCAAGTGCGCGATGGCGCTGGGCTATGTGTTCCGCCAGGGCGTCATCCACCGCGATGTGAAGCCCGCCAACCTGCTGGCCGTGCTGGACGCCTCCGGCCAGGTGGTGGACGTGAAGGTCAGCGACTTCGGCTCGGCGCTGAACCTGCATGCCGACTCGACGCAGATCCACCGCGTGGGTTCGCTGGCCTACATGCCGCCCGAGCAGATCGACGGCGGCGACGTGGATTGCCGCGCTGACATCTACGCACTGGGCGCCGTGCTCTACCACCTGATCGCCGGCCGCCCGCCCTTCGATGCCCAGCACCAGATGGCGCTGATGCACCAGATCTACCACCAGCCGCCGCTGCCGTTGGTGGGCCAGCGCCCCGGCGTCACCGAGGCGCTGGACGCGGTGGTGCTGCGCGCGCTGGCCAAGCAGCCCCAGGAGCGCTATCCCGACTGGGACAGCTTCGCCCAGGCGCTGTCGGCGCTGGTGGCCGGCCAGCAGGTGCCCATGAACCGGCTGGGCGAGGTGCGCGACTCCGAGCGCTTCAACCTGCTGCGCTCGCTGGAGTTCTTCGCCGAGTTCGGCGATGTGCAGCTGTGGGAGGTGGTGCGGCGCGCGCGCTGGAAGCGCTATCCGCTGGGCCATGCGCTCTTCAAGCGCGGCCAGGAGGGCAACAGCTTCCACATCATTGCCCAGGGCGAGGTGGAGGTGTTCCGCGAAGGCCGGCTGGTGGCCACGCTGGGCCAGGGCACGTCGGTGGGCGAGATGGCGTATCTCGCGCCCAACCCCGACCTGCGCCGCCACAGCACCGACATCAAGGTCAGCCAGGAGTGCACCACGCTGTGCTTCACGCCCGAGTCGCTGGGCCAGCTCAGCCCCGAGTGCCAGCACCGCTTCGACCGTGGTTTCATCCGCGTGCTGGTGCGCCGGCTGCATGCCGCGCACGAGGCGCTGGCGCATCCGCGGCGCATCCTTTGACTTGCTGACGGTGACCCGCGAGCCCCTTCACAGCCGCGGGTGCTGGTGCTTGAATCGAACCGCCATTCACTCTCCAGAGGAAGGAGACTCCCGATGAAACGCTTCACCCTCGTCCTGATGCTCGGCTGTGCCGCGCTCGCCGCCCAGGCCGCCGACAAGGAACCCACGGCCCAGCAGTCCAAGATGACCACCTGCAACAAGGAGGCCGGCGACAAGAAGGGCGACGAGCGCAAGGCCTTCATGAAGGAATGCCTGTCGGCCAAGCCGGCCGCCACCGCGGCCAGCGGCACACCCCAGCAGCAGAAGATGAAGACCTGCAATGCCGAGGCCAAGGGCAAGACCGGCGACGAGCGCAAGGCCTTCATGAAGGAGTGCCTGAGCGCCAAGGCCTGACGGCGCCGGCCGCCACCGAGACAAGCACCTGCGGGTGCTTTTTGCTTGGCGGCGTCGGCCTTGTCCGACAGCCGGGCAGCCAGGCGGCTGGCTTGCAGCGCGGGCCCGCACGCCGACACTGGGTTCATGCACGGCATCCCCCGATGCAGCACACCGGAAAGGACCCGACCATGAACACCATTGCCGCCCCGTCTCCCCGCAGCGCCAGCGCCTACTGGCGCATCAGCGTCGTCGCTCTGGCCGCCGCCACGCTGCTGGCCCTGAGCGGCTGCGCCGGCATGTCGGCGCGCGAGACCAGCACCGTCGTCGGTGCCACCGCCGGTGCCGTGGTGGGTGGCGTGGTGACCGGCACCACGGCGGGTGCAGCCGTGGGCGCGGCGGCCGGCGGCGTCATCGGCAACGAGCTGTCGAAGAAGCGCAACCGCTGAGGGCGCGACCCACGAAAAAAGGGCCGGCAATGCCGGCCCTTGGTCGTTTGCGGGCCGAGCGCCGGGCCGCTCCCAAGCCGGCCCGCCTTGGGCGATGTGCTTGCGGCTCAATGCCGCAAGCATCGCCGTCCCCTCGGGGGACCGACCAGGGCCGCCCGCGTTCAGCGCGGCGGCACTGGGCGAGGGGCTCAGAACTTGTACCGCGCTTCCAGGTAGTACTGGCGACCGCTGGCATCCACCTTCTGCTGCTCCGCCTCGCTGTAGCGGTAGGTGGCGCGCACCGGGTTGGTCAGGTTGGTCGCACTGAAGGCGAGTTGCAGCGCCGGCGTGATGTTGTAGTTGGCCGAGAAGGCCACGTTGGACACCGGTGCCGCGATCGTCGGGGCGCTGGGCATCAGCACGCCGCCCACGGTGGACATGCCCTGGCTGTTGGCTGTGGGCGCCGGCGCCGTGGTGCTGGCCACGTACTCGCTGCGGTAGTTGTAGACCAGGCGGGCACTGAAGACGTCGTTTTCCCAGTACACGCCCAGGTTGCCGGCCAGCTTGGAGGCGCCGTTCATCGGGCGGCCGTCTTCCACGCGGGTCTCGGCGTAGCTGGCGTTGGACTGGAAGCCGAAGCCCCACCACAGCGGCTGCTCCCAGCCCAGCTCGACGCCGCGGATGCGGGCCTTCTGCTGGGTGGAGCTGTTGATCATGTAGGTGCGGTAGTCGTTGATGCTGCCGTCGTACAGATCGACCGTCTGGCCGGTGGCCGTGCCGCCGGTCTTGGCGTAGCCGTCGATCAGCGAGCTGAAGGCCGAGATGGACAGCATGGAGCGCTTGGCGTAGTACCAGGCCAGCGAGACATCCAGGTTGCGCGCGCTCAGCGGCTTCAGGTTGGGGTTGGGACCGGTGACCGTGCAGCCCTGCGAGGTGCAGCTGGGGCTGCTGTAGGTGGCGCCGTAGAGGTTGTAGTTCTGGCGGCCGATGGTCTTGGACAGGCCCAGGCGACCGATGAGGCCCTGGCCGAAGTCGTAGCGCAGGTTCAGGCTGGGCAGGATGTCGTCGAAGACACGCCGGGTGGTCTCCTTGCGGTAGATGGTGCCGGTGGTGCCGTTGAAGGGCACGTTGTCGTAGTAGGGCTGGCCTTCGCCCGCGTCGATGATGGCGTCGGGGTACTTGGCGCAGGGCACGAAGGGCTTGCCCGGCTCGATGCGCACGCAGCTGCCGGCCGGGATGGGCACCGGGGTGCGCGACGTGACGGTGGTGCGCACCAGGCGCACGCCGACATTGCCCGACCACTTGTTGCCTTCCAGGTTCTGCATCAGGTAGGCAGCGCTCTGGATCTCACGCAGGTCGATGGAGTTCGCGATGCGGCGCTCCCACTGCGGGTTGGTCGGCTTGGCCAGGTTGGTGTCGTAGTAGGTGGTCAGGAAGTCTTTGGAGAAGTAGAAGCCGGTGTTGTCGAAGTTGCCCCCGAGGTACTGGCCAAAGTCGCTCGGGTAGGGGACGGCCTGGGCCGGATCCACCGGCACCAGGGCGCCCGACTTGGCCGCCACCGTGGACAGGCCGTACTGGCGGCGGTGGTCGGCGTTGCGGAAGCCGAAGGCCAGCGAGTTGAAGATGCCGCTGTCCTGCGTGTACTCGCCGTCGATGGCGAAGCTCTTCTCGCTGTCCACCGTGTGATAGCGGTTCATGCCGCTGCGGCTGGTCAGACGGTAGCCCGGCGTGCCGGCCGGCGCGGTGCTGGCCAGCGGCACGGTGCCGCTGCCGGCGTTGATCCAGCTGAAGTTGGGCGCCTTCTCCAGCTCGGTGATGTCGTACTTGATGCCCTGACCGTAGCGCGAGAAGGTCAGGCCGCGGTCCATTTCGGTGTGGCCGATGCCCTTGGTCGTCGTCAGCAGGCCCTTGATCGTCAAGCGGTCGTTGACCACCCACTTGCCGTCCAGGTCCAGGAAGCCGGAGCTGGCGTAGGCGCCGCTGCGGTAGAAGCCTTCGGAGTCGCCCACGTACTGGGCCGGCAGGCCGTTGGCGTAGGAGATCTCGGCCGACTTCAGCACGCGCAGCTTGTGGCCGTAGATGGTCTGCTGCTCGACGATGACGGGGTTCTTGATGGAGGCGTAGACGCGCTGGCCGTTGACGTTGGTGGGCGTGGTGCCGCCCAGCGGGCCGGCCTGGCCGACCAGCATCTGGTAGATGGCGCCCATGGTCGCGCGGCCGAAGTTGGACGCGTTCATCTTGGAATAGAAGCCGGTCATGCCCACTTCGGTGCTGCTGGTGGGCTTGAGCTGCGCGGAGAACATGCCGCCCTTGCGGTCACGCACGCCCTCGACGAACTCGGTGGACATGGAGCCCGGCAGGCGCACGCCGTTCAGGTCCGCGGCCTTCAGGCCGGTGCCGGCCAGCGAGGCGTCGGTGATGCCCAGCATGGTGGCGGTGTTGATCTGGTCCCAGCCGGAGTTGGCGCCGTAGGCGAAGCGCGAGGCCGTGTCGCGGCGGATGTAGCGCTTCTCGGCGAACAGCTGGCCGATGAAGCCCAGCGTGCTGTCCTCGTTCTTCCAGTTCAGGCTGGCGTTGAGCTGCGGGCTGGTCTTGCCGGGCAGGTCGGCATACACGCCGCCGGCGCTGACCACGCCGCTGAAGCCCTTCTTGCCGTCCAGCGGCTTGCGGGTCGTCACGTTGATCGTGCCGGCCAGGCCACCGTCGGCGATGTTGGCCTGCGAGGTCTTGTAGACCGTGGCGCGGTTCAGCACCGACGAGGGCATCAGCGACAGGCTGGTGGAGCGGCTGCTGGAGGCCTGGTCGGAGATGTACCAGTCGCCGCCCGAGACGGTGTGGCCGTTGAACAGGATCAGCGCCATGTCCGGGTTGGTGCCGCGCATGGAGACCTTCTCGGCCTCGTCGTAGTCCGTGCGCACGGCCACGCCGACGACGCGCTGCAGCGAGTCGGCCAGGTTCTTGTCGGGCATCTTGCCCACGTCCACCGCGGTGATGACGTCCACGTTGGCCGAGGCGTCGCGCTTGGCGTCCAGCGAGCTCTGCAGCGAGGCGCGGATGCCGGTGATGACGACGGCCTCCAGCTGCTGCTTGGACTTGTCGTCCTTGGTGTCCGGGCTCTGCGCCTGCTGGGCGATGGCGGCGCCCTGCAGGCTCAGCAGCAGGCCGGCCAGGCCGCAGGCGATGGGGGTGGGCTGGAACTTCATGGTTGTGTTGTCCTTGCGTTGCCGAATGCAACGATTCTTGCGACCGCCGTCACATTCAGTCAGAGGTCAGGCCCTCGAAGTCGGCACCGCAGCAACACTCCGCGCATCACGGAATAGCCTCGGGCCATGTGCTGCGGTTATGACAGGCGCGTGTGCGCTCAGACCACGTGGCAGGCTACGCGCCGGCCGTCCACCTCGCGCAGCGCCGGCGCCTCGTCGCGGCAGCGCGGCTGCACCAGCGGGCAGCGCTTGTGGAAGGCGCAGCCGGTGGGCGGGTTCAGCGGGCTGGGCAGCTCGCCGTGGATGACGATGCGCTCGCGCCGGTCGGCCGCGCGCAGCGCCGGCGTGGCGCTCATCAGCGCCCGCGTGTACGGATGCAGCGGCTGCGCGAACAGCGTCTGCTTGGCGCCCACCTCCACGGCGGCGCCGAGGTACATCACCATGACCTCGTCGGCCACATGCTCCACCACGCTGAGGTTGTGCGAGATGAACACATAGCCCGTGCCGAACTCGTCCTGCAGGTCCATGAACAGGTTCAGGATCTGGGCCTGGATGGACACGTCCAGCGCACTGACCGGCTCGTCGGCGACGACGATGCCCGGATTCAGGATCATGGCCCGCGCGATGGCGATGCGCTGGCGCTGGCCGCCCGAGAACATGTGCGGATAGCGGCGCAGATGCTCGGGCCGCAGACCCACCTTGGTGGCGAGCTGCTCCACGCGCTCTTTGCGCTCGGCGGCGCTCATCGGCGTGTTGATCAGCAGCGGCTCGGCCAGCGTCGTCGCGATGGTCTTGCGCGGGTTCAGCGACGCGAAGGGGTTCTGGAACACCATCTGCACGTCGCGGCGCAAGGCCTTCAGCGTGGCGGCGTCGGCCGTGGCGGCATCGGTGCCGCGGATCTTCAGCGCGCCGCGCGTGGGCGGCTCGATCAGCGTCAGCTGCCGCGCCAGCGTGCTCTTGCCGCAGCCGGACTCGCCGACGACGGCCAGCGTCTTGCGGGTGCTGAGCGTGAAGCTGACGCCGTTGAGCGCCTTGACGGTGGCCTTCGGGCGGAACAGGCCGCGGCTGACGCTGTAGTGGCGGGCCAGGTCGCTCGCTTCGAGCAGGAGATCAGACATGGGCGGCGGCCTCGACAGGGAAGAAGCAGCGCACGCCGGCCTGCAGTGCCGGTCGTTCGGCTCGGCAGCGGTCCTGCACGCGCGGGCAGCGCGGCGACAGCAGGCAGCCCGCGGGCCGGTCCAGCGCGCCGGGCACGATGCCGGGCAGGGCCGACAGCCGCTTCGCGCCCTTGTTGTGTTCGGGAATCGCGGCCAGCAGCGCGTTCGTGTACGGGTGGCGCGGCGCGTCGAACAGCGCCGGCACCGGGCCCGTCTCGACCACCTGGCCGGCGTACATCACCGCCACCCGCTGAGCCATCTCGGCCACGACCGCCAGGTCGTGCGTGATCATGATCAGCCCCATGCCCTGCTCGCGCTGCAGCTTGAGCAGCAGCGCCATGATCTGGGCCTGGATGGTCACGTCCAGCGCGGTCGTGGGCTCGTCGGCGATCAGCAGCTTCGGGCTGCAGGCGATGGCCATCGCGATCATCACGCGCTGGTTCATGCCGCCCGACAGCTGGTGCGGATAGGCATTGGCGCGGTTGGCCGCGTCGGGAATCTCCACCTGCTCCAGCAGTTCGACGACACGCTTCTTCGCCGCGCTGCCGCGCAGGCCCAGATGCGTCTTCAGCACCTCGGCGATCTGCGCGCCGACGGTGTAGCTGGGGTTGAGGCTGGTCAGCGCGTCCTGGAACACCATGGCCACGTCGCGGCCGATGAGCTGGCGGCGCTCGCGTGGCGACAGCTTCAGCAGGTCGTGGCCGTTGAACGCCATCTGGTCGGCGGTCACCACGCCCGGCGCATCGATCAGACCCATCACGGCCAGCATGCCGACCGACTTGCCCGACCCGGACTCGCCCACGATGCCCAGCAGCTCACCCGCATCGACCGTCAGGTCCACACCGTCCACGGCGGGGAAGTTGCCGAACCGCACCCGCAGGTTCCTGATGTTCAACAGCGCGGTCATGTCAGCCCCTCGCCCGACGAGTACGTCGGGCCATCCCCCAGGGGGATGGCGGGCCGGCTTGGGGCGGCCCGGCGCTCTGCCCGCTGGGCTTGTCTGGCCTCAAATGGATTCATGCGACCTTCTTCAACTTCGGGTCCAGCGCATCGCGCAGGCCGTCACCCATCAGGTTGATCGCCAGCACGGTGACGAGGATGGTCAGCCCGGGCAAGGTGACGACCCAGGGCGCCCGCGTGATG
Source organism: Roseateles sp. (assembly GCA_046289335.1). GTDB lineage: Bacteria > Pseudomonadota > Gammaproteobacteria > Burkholderiales > Burkholderiaceae_C > Pelomonas. Next base: position 9,276 of record JBKBVY010000079.1, read on the forward strand.
TAGTCGCGCGCCGACGACAGCATGGTGCCCCACTCCGGCGTGGGCGCCTGCACGCCCAGGCCCAGGAAGCCCAGGCCGGCCGTCTCCAGGATGGCCGACGAGAACGACAGCGTCGCGTTGACGATCAGCGGCGCCATGCAGTTGGGCAGCACGGTGATGAACATCAGCCGCCACACGCCCGCGCCCGCCACGCGGCTGGCCGTCACATAGTCGCGGCCGATCTCGGCCAGCGCCGCCGCGCGCGTCAGCCGCACATAGCCCGGCAGCGCGCCGATGGCAATCGCGATGACGGTGTTGACCAGGCCGGGGCCCAGGATGGTGATGACGCAGATGGCCAGCAGCAGCGCCGGCAGCGCCAGCACGATGTCCATCACGCGCATGATGGCCGGCGACAGCCAGCGCTGGAAGAACGCCGCCAGCAGCCCCAGCAGCACGCCCGGCAGCAGCGACATCAGCACCGCTGCCAGCCCGATGCCCAGCGAGGTGCGGCCGCCGTGCAGCAGCCGGGAGAGCATGTCGCGGCCCAGCTCGTCGGTGCCCAGCAGGAAACGCGTGCTGCCGCCCTCGGCCCAGACGGGCGGCGTCAGCATGTGGTCGCGGTACTGCTCGATGGGGTCGTGCGGCGCGATCAGCGGTGCGAACAGCGCCGCCAACGCGATGACGGCGAACACGATCAGCGCGACGAAGGCGCCGCGGTTGGCAGTGAAGCCCAGCCAGAACTCGCGGAAGGGGCCGGGCGGCTGCTTCTCGATCAGCACGGCGCTCATCAGTGGCTCCCTCCGCGGATGCGCGGATTCACCACGCCGTACAACACGTCCACCACCAGGTTGACGACGATGAAGGTCAGCGCCGAGATCAGGATGCCGGCCTGCACGACCGGGTAGTCGCGCCGCGCAATCGAGTCGATCAGCCACTTGCCGATGCCGGGCCACGAGAAGATGGTCTCGGTCAGCACCGCGCCGGCCAGCAGGCTGCCAGTCTGCAGGCCCACCACCGTCAGCACCGGGATCAGCGCATTGCGCAGCGCATGCACGACGACCACGCGCGTGGGCGACAAGCCCTTGGCGCGGGCCGTGCGCACATAGTCCTCGCGCAGCACCTCCAGCATGGACGAGCGCGTCATGCGCGCCACCACCGCCAGCGTGCTGGTGCCCAGCACCAGCGCGGGCAAGATGAGGTGCATCACGGCCGACTTGAACGCGCCTTCCTCGCCCGACAGCCAGGCGTCGATCAGCATGAAGCCGGTGACGCGCTCGGGGTCGTACTCGATGCCGATGCGGCCCGACACCGGCGTCCAGCCCAGCTGCACCGAGAAGAACATGATGAGGATCAGCCCCCACCAGAACACCGGCATGGAGTAGCCCACCGTGGCCGTGCCCATGACGCCCTGGTCCAGCAGCGAGCCGCGCTTGAGCCCCGCGCTCACACCCAGCAGCAGGCCGAAGCCGACCGCAAACAGCAGCGCGGCGCAGGCCAGCTCCACCGTGGCCGGGAACAGCGCGACGAACTCCTTGGCCACCGGCTCGCGGCTGACCAGGCTCTCGCCCAGGTCGCCCCGCAGCAGCTTGCCCACGTAGTCCGCGTACTGCACCGGCAGCGGCTGGTCCAGCCCCATGCGTTTGACGAGAGCCGCATGGGCCTCGGGGTCCAGCCGGCGCTCGCCCATCATCACTTCGATGGGGTCGCCCGGCACCAGGCGGATCAGGCCGAAGGCCACCAGCGTGATGCCGATCAGCGTCGGCACCAGCGTGGCCAGGCGTTTGAGCAGGAAGCCCAGCATCACCAGCGCGACGTGTAGGGCCGGGTGGCGGTGTCGCCGGCGCCGCTCACGCGCATGGCGGCGGGCGTGGACGCCACCTCGATGAGGGCGGCGGTCTCGGCGTCCACCGTGCCGGAGATGTCGCGTGGGCGGTACTTCATCTGGAAGGTGGTGACGACCTCCTTCGTCAGCGTGTCCATCTGGCCCGAGCGCGACACGTTGTAGCCGATGCGCGCCAGCCGCTCCTGCAGCCAGGCCACGTCGCGCGGCGCCACCTCATGCTCCAGCGTCTTGAGCAGCACCGTGGGGCCGTCGGGCCAGGGGATGAGGCCGGCGTCGGCCAGCTGCTTCCAGGGGAAGTTGGGGCCGGGGTCCTGCTTGCGGCCGGGCGCGATGTCGGCGTGGCCGATGATGCGCTCGGGCCGCACGCCGTGGCGCTGCTGGATGTCGCGCACCAGCGCGATGACCTCGTCGATCTGCGCCTGCGGGAAGGGCGCGTAGACGCGGCCGGCCGGCGTGTCGGTGTAGCCCGGGTTGACGATCTCGATGCCGATGGACGACGAGTTCAGGTTGGCGTGGCCGCCCCAGAAGCTGGGCCCGGCATGCCAGGCGCGGCGGTTCTCGTCCACCAGCGCGTAGCTGATGGCCGGGTTGTCGCGCACCAGGTAGTGGCTGGACACCTGGCCGCCGGTCGTCAGCACGCGCAGCGAGCGCTCCCAGTCCAGCACCGTGTAGTGCAGCACGATGAACAGGCTGCGGCTGTCCTGGTTCTGGGACGTGTAGCTGCGGTCGATCTGCGGCGGGCGGATGCTGCCGGCCGGCGTGTACAGCGGCGGGGGCGGCGTGTCGGCCTTGGGCGCGGCCGGTGCGGTGGGCGTGGGCACGCTGGCACAGGCACTGAGCAGCAGCGCCAGGGCGGCGGCGAGGACGCGGGCGGTCGGAGTCATGGCCGGATTGTTGCAGCGCACATCGCCCGCCCGGCTCGGGGCCGGCCCGCAGGGGCCATGCGGGAGGCCCGGGCAGGTATGCCTGCAGGTGATGGGTGGCCGCTGCCTACACTGCGCCGTCGCCTGCCTGCCATGACGCGCATGTCCACACATCTGCTCCCTGCCGTGCTCGTCGCCGTGGCGGCACAGCAGGCGCTGGGATGCCCCTATCCGCCTCCGCCATCGCATGCGGGCCCGATGCCCAGCATGTCCGTCCAGCCGGTGCGTTTCGTCGCCAGTTTTTCTGCGCGCGGCGTGGCGCTCGATGCAGACGCCCGGGCCTCGTTGTTCCAGACGCTGGAAGGCGCAAGGCGTTACTTCGGCGGTCCGCCTGTCTGCGCCCGGCATGCCCGTGCCGGCCAGGGGCTGGATGCCCGTCGGCTGGTTTATCTGAGCCGCCTGCTGGCGTTGCAGGGCGTGCCGCTGGGGCGGGAGCAGGCGTTCAGCTGCCCCTCGACTGCCGCGCCTGCACAGGGCGCGGTCGACATCGAGCTGGAGATCGTGCGCTGCTACTGAACTTCGTCGCGCAGACGCGCGCGGTCGGCTGGGGTCAGCCCGGGGGCCTGCGCCAGCAGCGCGACCCGCTCGGGGCCGATGTCGTGCAGGCTGCGCGCCAGCGCCTGCCAGGCCTGCCAGCGGCGCGCGGGGTCGGCGATGCGGGCCACCAGGTCCATGGCCTCGGCCGGCGCGTGGCGGGCCAGTTCGTCGCTGCTGGCGTGGCGGGCGATGGCCTCGTCGAGGTCGGCACGCGGCGCGTAGGAGCGCAGCCAGTCGCGCGCCGCCTCCAGCGGAAAGGCCTCGACCCGCTGGCCGGGCGAATAGCGTCGCGCCTCCTCGCGTCGGCGCTGGGTCACATAGGCGCTCATCAACTCATACAGGCTGGCGTCGATCCGGTC